>JAYUQC010000276.1:0-6274 GCA_043759735.1 Rhodoferax sp. | reverse complement strand
GTTTGCCGCGCGGTCTTCCACGCCCGTTCGATGTTGAAGATGTTCACATCGAGATTTCGATTGGCAGCCGATTGGCGCTTGTCGAGGTAGGTTTGCGCCGTCTTGGGCAAGGCCGGACGAGTGACTCGACGCATGGATCACGGCTCCTCACCAGTGATGGCAAACATCTCAAGCTGCGTGACCTTGCCTTGCTCGTCCTTGGTCAGCTTCGCACCGGCCCTCTTCTTGGCCATCAGCTTTGCGTATTCAGCCCGCCCTTCCACCGCCCTGGGCGAACGCGTGTTTTGAAGATTGAACGCCGGCGTCAGCAAAATGGTGTCTGGCCTGGAACTGATGACCGTCTTGTACTCGTCGGCCGTGAGCGCACGCGGTGTAGCATCGCTGCCGGGTTCGGGCAACACAAACAGTCCGTTTTCATCGGCGGCCTGGCAGATGATGGGGCTGTGTGTAGTGACGAGAAACTGAATCTTCGGAAAGTGACGCTTTAGCCAAAAGCCAATCTCTCGCTGCCATTCCGGATGAAGATGCGCATCGATCTCATCGATCATGACGACGCCACTGCGCACGATCCGGAGCTTGCCGTCTTCACCTCGCTCCGCCAGCCCGTCTATGCCGTAAGTCGCAATCAAATGACGAAGAATGTCTGCCAGCAAAGCCAACGCGGCGCGGTAGCCATCGCTCATTTCGCCCCAGGCCAGATGCAGCCCGTTGCGATCTCTTAGCCATAGCCCATCCGAGTCGACGCGGTCGACGGTGATTTGGTTGGGCATCAGGTCATCGCGCAGGATTTCGAGCAAGAGTTCCAATTGCTGCCCGCTCGCAGGCGAGCGGCCCTCGAGCTTCTTATGGCTCAGGTTGCGCAACCATTGGTCTACCTCGTAAAGGGAGGCCGCTTCCTGGAACATGGTGACGAACCGCTCCGTGGTGGGGCTGACCATCAATCGACCTGCTTCCTGTGAAGCGCCGAACACGCGCCTGAATGGACCGTAGCCACACGAAAACCAGCCGCGCGCAACTGACGACCAAAGGCCTCGTTGGACAAGCGTTGTCTTGCTTCCGGCAACCGCCGGCAGTTCCACTGTGGCCTCCTTGCCACTGTGCTTCAAGATGACCGTGGCAGGAAACTTCTTGTAAGCGGTGTTCCCCTTTTCGGAAAATTCATCGACACCCTTCTCCGGCAAGATCATCAACTCGATCTTGGCCTCCTGCTCTCCCGCCCCTTCTCGAATCCACCGATGAAAGCTGGGCTGAAGCGAGCGCGCCACGTCTCTCCCGGTCAGGGCCACCGCTATGGCTTTTAGCAGCGTGCTTTTCCCGGCGCCGTTATCTCCGGTAAATACAGTCCAGCCTGCGTATTTGCCGTCGCCGCGGCACAAGTCGAACTCCAGGCTTTCAAAGCCGCGGACGTTTTTCAGAATGACTTTGTCGATGTACATAGTTCTGTCCTTTGGCCTAGAAATGCCGAGAGGCCCGCCCCTTGGCTCGGTCAGTCATCGCCTCGTCTCCTGTGCTGCACGCATTGTCTCTTCCCTAGGCCAGCTGCCATTCGACGCACACAACGGTGTGCTCGGCAATTGTTTGGTGGAGCTGCCGCTCAAGCTCTTCTATCAAGCTATCGCGCTTGGCCTGAATCTCATCTTGCCTGACAAAGAGTTCACGGCGCTTTTTGTCCCGCTGGCCCTCAAGGTCGCGCTGCTCCTTCTGGGCTGCCAGCTTTTCGGCCAAGGTGGCGGCACCTTTCCCTTTGGTGCGTATTTCCTTGATCCGGCGGTCAAGGTCCTTGATCTCTCGCTCAAGGTTCACCTTCAGATCATCGGCCCAAGTATCGAGTTTGTCGGTCTCATTGGAAAACAGCGACAGATTTCGCTGTTCAATGCCGCTGACGACTTCGGCCCGCTGACGTGCCAAAGCTTCGCTCAGACGCGCGGGAATTCCAACTTTTGCCGCAGCAATATCGAGTGGCGGCTGTGTGTGCTCGAACCCGGGAGCCAGTGGCGTTTGAGCCGGGATTGCGTCAGCCCGCGGCAACGGATCAGCACGACCAGGCAACGACAACAGCTTTTCTGTCAACTCTGAATCAAGCAACTGGTCTTCGGCCGTGCTTGCGGCCAGCAGAAACTCTTCGGTAGCCCCAAGCGACTGAACGCGCACCAATTGCACCAACGCCACCCCAGTCGTCCCGCGCAAGGCCTTGAGCGCCGCGACGTGCGCACCGTAACCATCGTAGTCCAGGTGGAGCTTCGAGGGCTCCAGTGCCGTGCGTCGCGCGATCTTCAGCAGGCTTTGAGCCAATGGATGCTGAAGGCGGTAAACGTGAGCCTCTTCGCTGCGGCGCGGCAACTCGTACCGGCCCATGGGAATGGAGGCTGCGTCTTCACCGGCATCAATAACGGGTTTGGGTACGGAATTGAGCGTGAACGTCAGGTCGTCACCGTCAAAGTCGGCGTGCCCATTGAGCATGGCTCGGGTGAATCGCATCAACAGCCGCTCAAGCCGATCCAGGCTAGCCTTGGCGTCTGTCTGCGCAAGCTTCAAGCGCGCTTGCACGTCCTCGTCGAAGTTCTCCAGCAGCGCAGTGCGGGCGTTCAACATGGCGTCGCTGATCTCGCCTGCCAGGTCAAGTTGAAGTTGCTCGAACGCCGCCTGAATCGCAGTGGGGTGCCTTGAGTTTTGATAGATGTCGGCGATACGCCGCTCAAAGTCCACGCCGGACTCCACCGCGCCAAGCACTTCGTCACTTGCGCCGAACACGCCATCGAACAGTTTGAATTTTTGATCCAGCAGCTCGTAGACCCGCCTGTCCGCCTCGTTGTCGCGGTTCAGAAAGTTCACGACCACCACATCGTGCTTTTGACCGTACCGGTGGCAGCGTCCAATGCGCTGCTCGATGCGCTGCGGGTTCCAGGGCAGGTCGTAGTTGATGACCATCGAGCAGAACTGGAGGTTGATGCCCTCGGCACCGGCCTCCGTGGCAATCATGATCTTGCCTTGCTCCCGGAAATAGTCCACCAGCGCCGCACGTGTATCCGCGGTACGTGAGCCGCTGACCCGGTCCGACCCTTTGTGACGCTGGACCCACTCGGCATAAATGGCCCGGGCATGCTGGTCGCCATTGGTGCCATTGAACAGCACGACCGACCCGGCGTATTCCGTGCTAGACAGTAGCGACAGCAGGTAGTCCTGCGTGCGCCGGGATTCGGTGAAGATGATGGCCTTTTGCGCCGCTCCTAGCTCGTGTAAGCGTTCGAACGCAACCTTGAGCGCCTGCAACAGGGCCAGGCCCTTGGAGTTCTCTGTGATCGACACCGCCAGGTTGCGAAACCCCTCCAGGTCCATGATCTCTGCACGGATCGCCGCGAACTCTTGCGCGGTCTTCTCACGCGCATCATCCGGCCGCACAGCCCCAAGCTCCTCTGCTGTCTCATCAAGACCCTCGTAGTCGGTGTCCAGTTCATCGACCAGATCGGCTAGTGTCTTCTGTTCGAGTGTCTGTTTCAAGCGCCGAATGATCGAATCCAGGGCCCCAGCAATTGCGAATGTGCTGGAGGCCAACAGCTTGCGCAACACCAGCGTGATGAGTTGGCGCTGGCTGTTGGGTAGCGCATAGAGGCTGTCTCGTTCCAGATACTCAGTTACCAGGTCATAGAGTCGCGCTTCCTCCGCGCCTGGGGAGAACTCGCGCAGCAATGGAATCCGCTTCGTGTACTTGACGTAGGCCCCCACCTGTCGGCGAAGGGTGCGTTTGCAGATCGGGCTTATCCGCTGCTTCAGTGCGTCAAGGCTGCCAGCTTCCCGAAGGTTGCCAAACTGCTGCTTGAAGCTGTCCAGGTCGCCAAAAACCTGCTCATCGATGAAGCTGACCAAGCCATATAGCTCCAACAGCGAGTTCTGAAGTGGCGTCGCGGTCAGGAACACCTTGCGCGCGTGAGCCAATGCGTCACGCAGTATCCGAGCGATCTTGTTGTCAGGCTTGTAGACATTCCGAAGCCTGTGTGCTTCGTCCACGACCACCAGGTCCCAAGGGACACCTCTGACTTCAGCAGCCTTGCCTGCGGCAAACTGGTACGAACAGATGACGATCTGGGTCTTGCCGCCGCTTGCAATCAGGTCGAAGGGATTCGTCAATCCGTCCTTGACCGATTGTCGAAATGACTTGGCCTCCAGGATGGCTGCGGACAAGCCAAACTTATCGGCCAGTTCCTGGTGCCACTGTTTGCGCAGGTTCGCCGGTGTGATGATGAGAAGGCGGCGCTTGCGTTCTGCCCAACGCTGCGCGAGCAGCAGACCGGCTTCGATGGTCTTTCCCAAGCCGACCTCGTCAGCCAGGATCACCCCCTTCGAGAGCGGGTTGCGCGTGGCGAAGAGCGCCGCGTCGATTTGGTGGGGGTTCAGGTCAACCTGCGCATCCAACAATGCACCGGCCATCCGGTCCATGGAATCTGCGGGGCCACGCAATGTCAGCTTTTGAGCGAAGTACGCCAGTTGATGCGGGCTGTACTGCATTGCCGGATCTTGCCCTTGGGTCAACCTGCTTCGGCTGCGGCGGCCAGCAGCGCATCGATGCCGGTCGGCACGACTCCGCGCGCGAGCATCCGCTTGAACGTTTCGTACACGTCGGTCCTTGAGCCGGCCTTGCGCAGCGTGTCTTCGTCGTTGAACCAGACGTACACGATGACCTTCACCGGATTTGACGCATAACGAAAGAACAGCCGGTACCGAGCCGGCATTCCGGCCTTGACACGCCGCCAATGCGTGTTTCCGGAACCCAGCGTCCTGCCAAGCCGAAAATCCGCTGCGTCCGGGTTGGTCGGCACAAGCTCGGTCACTGCACGGTAGACAGACGCCAACAGCTTTGTCTTGGGGTGCGTCCTGTAGCCCCCGGGGTCTTTCCGCGCAAGCTCAGTCACCGCCGCTTCGAGTTCGTCGAGTGCGACCTGGAAGACCCGGAAATAGGTGAGGCGCCAGCCGTTTGCGATCATGGACGGCGTCAATCGACTTTCACGCCTTTGACCAGTTTGCCGATGCGGCGTAGCTGGGTTGCATCGGCCACAACGATATCCTGGGGGTTATCGGTCAGCTGCCGCTCCAGAAACTGCAGAAAACTCGCCAGCACCGGATCACCCTCGTCGTCTTTGGTCTTGCGGGGGGTACGCGTCTTGGCCGACATCAGCACGGCACCGTCGGCGACCACGGTCAATTGGACTTTGCCGCTGAACTCCGGATGGGCATTGAAAAATCCGGCAGGCAAGCGCATTCCCCGCGAATTGCCGACCTGAACTACCGTGCCTTCGTACTGTTCCTGACGCTTGACTTCACGCATAACCGACCTCCCGCCGATGTGTTTACATCTGTAAGCACAACATTCTATGCGCAGGCGATCAGGCATCGGTGGTTATACGCGCCAGCACACCCTTTAGCGGGACATTTTCAACTACCTTGCAGGAAGCTTGCCGCCAGCGCCAGCTGATCCGCTGGCGTTCCAACGGACGACGTCGGGCGGCCTGATCCGTTCGTGGGCGGCCAGTCCGCCGCCAGGGTCTGCGCGGCCGGGCCTGCCAACCTTACTTGACCCGGTCGCCGTAGGTGATGCTGGTGAGCCTGCCGGACTCGAATCGCAGCGTCGTCAGGAACTGCCCGGGGCCCGGGTTGTAGGTCCATTCGTCCACGTTCTCGCATGCACCCGCGGTGACAAGGGTCGTTGTCGCGCTCGCGGATCCAAATGCGACTGGAGCCGCGGGTACCACCGGATGGACCGCAACGACCGCGACCGGTTTGCAGAAGCTGTCCTGGACCAGCGGCCGGCCACACTTGAGCAACGCCGATGCCTTGTTGTCGCCCAGATTGACAAGGTCATTCTTGCAACGGAATGAACGGGTCTCGGCGGCGACCGGGGTAGCCAGAATCAGCAGCACGGCGGTGAGCAGTAGTCGTGCAAGGCGTGTCATGCGGCGATTATGTGCGGGTCGCGATGACGCCCCGCGTCAACCTGTAACAGCCTGTCGTTAGTCGGGTCGCCGGCGCGATTGCGTGCAATCTCGGCCCTGCGTGGCGCTGCGTGGCGCTGCGTGGCGCGGGGGCCGGGTGTCAGGCCTGGGTCTGTACCATCAACGCCGTGTAGCGCCGCTGCATCTCTTCGGGCGTCAGTCGCTCAATCTCGTGGCCGATCATCCAGCGGTGCGCGACGGCCGGTTCCGCGAAGACCTGTATTACCGTCTCAATGTGCTGCCGATCCGGATCCCGCCGCTGCGCGAGCGGCGCAGCGACATTGCGGCAC
>JAYUQC010000275.1:0-50133 GCA_043759735.1 Rhodoferax sp. | reverse complement strand
CGTCGGCGCTCCTGACGGGCTGGAAGGCGGTCGGCTGCACGAGAACCCGGTGCCCGAACGGCCGGGCCACGGCCTGCGCTTTCGCGTTCACGCGGTGGCGCACCGGCCCGCATTGCATGAAGATGATGGGGTGGTGGCCGTTCTTGCGTTCCACGGTCGCCGACAGCCCGACGACGAACCGCGCCTTGGTCCGGCGCGCCACCAGCTCGAAGCTCTGCGCGGGGAGGTGATGGCACTCGTCGACGATCAGCTGGCCGTAGTGAGCGACCTGGTCTGCGACGACACCCTTGCTGACGAGGCTCTGAATCAGGGCGATGTCGATCCGCCCGTTCGGCCGTCGTCGCCCGCCGCCGATGCGGCCGATCGCGTTGGCCGGCAGACCGAGGAAAGCCGACAGCCCCTCAATCCATTGATCGAGCAGCTGCTGCCGGTGCACCAGCACCAGCGTGCTCACGCCGCGCTGTGCGATGAGCCAGGCCGCGACCACGGTCTTGCCGAATGCGGTCGTGGCGGCAAGCACCCCGGTCTCATGCGCCAGCAGCGCCTGTGCAGCCACCATCTGCTCGGGCCGCAGTTCACCGTGAAAGTGCACCTCCAAGGGCTGGCCGCTGCAGCGCTCGTCGCGCAGCATGGCGCGCACGCCCAGGTCTTTCAAGGTCCGGCGCACATCGTCCAGGCAACCGCGCGGCAACGCGAGGTGGAGCGGGTGATCCTCGGCGCAGGTGATGACGCGCGGCTTGCCGTAAGTGGAGAGTCGCATCGACTGCGCCCGGTAGAACTCGGGGTTCTGAAAGGCCGCCAGGCGCATAAGGCGGTTCATCAGACCGGGGGGCAGCCCTTGCTTGGCAATGTAGATCTGGTCGGCGAGCACGAGCTCCAGCGTGGGCGGCAACTCGCCTGCGAGCGGCGGCTCCTTGCGCCGGCGCGAGGCAGGCAGCGTCCACGGCTCGTCTTCTCCTTCTTCCTGCATGGGTAGTCGCACGCCCAGCACGCGACCGCGTTGCTCGGCTTCGCGGACGATCCCTTCGACCTGCGCCCGCCCTATCTTGTCCACGCTGGCGAGAAACGCCCACTGGTCGGCCCACGGCGTGAAGCCGTCGTCCAGGAACACGCTGTTGCCCAGCTCGCGCGGCCCTTTTTGCAATGGCAAGGCGATGAGGTTTCCGAACCCGCCGCGGGGCATCGTGTCCTGGCTGGGAAAGAGCCGGTCGTACGAATCGAGACCGATGCCGGGGCGGTCCTCCATGGCCTCCGTCAACAGATGGGACCCGAGGCGCCGCGCCATGGCTGCCGGCAGTGCCGTCTCGAAGAAGAGCCAGACGTGGCCGCCTTGCCCGGAGCGTGACCGCTCCAACGCCGCAGGCAGATGCAGGCGGCGGCAGGCCTGGACAAACGCCGCGGCGTCGTCTTGCCAGCCGGCCTTGTCGAAGTCAGCAACAACAAAGAAGCAGGTCTCGTCCCCCTGCAGCGGATAGACGCCTGCAACGAAGCGGCGATGTGGTGGCTCGCCGGGCGCATGACCGCTCAAGTGCGAATAGACGACCTGATCGGTCATCGGGAGAAACGCCCGGTGTGTGCAATCCGCGCACTTGATCTGGGGCTTGCGGCAGATGCCGCGCACCCATTCATTGGCGCAGGCGGGCGCGTAGCCGGACTTGCCCGTCGTCGTGCTCTCGAAGCGGCGCGCATAGAGATCGTCCCGGCCACGGAAGAGCGACCGGAACAGCGCGACCTTGGCCCGCGCGGTCGAGCTCAGGTCAACGTGGATCGGCTGCCATTGCAAGACCTGCGATGCATGCGCAGGCAGAACGTCTGCTGCACCGAAGGCCACAGGTCAGCCCTCCACCGCCTGCGGCTGGCGCCCCACCGCTGCCGCGAGCCGAACACGGTCCGCGTCCGACGCGGCGACGGCAAGCGCCTGCAGGGCGCGCATGGCCGCGATGTCCTCGGCGTGCTGACGGCACTGGCGGCGGTAACTCGCGCGCGTCTTGCGGCACACAAGGGTCTGTGGCGAGCCGCTGCGATCAGTGACGTGGTGCATGTCCAGGTTGTGCTGCGTGATCTGGCGTTGCAGATGCTCGCGCCGGTCCTGGCGGACGCGAAAACGCTGCTCGCGCAGCCGCGGATCCAGCGCAAAGGCCTGGAGCGCCTGGCAATCCTCGCAACGGCAGGCCAGCGCTGCCGGCTGGCTCCAGTCGCCCGGCGCCGGGGGGGCAAACTCGCTGCGCGCCAGCAGGAAGGTGCAGCAATGGCACCATAACCGTGACCGTTGCGCGTTCCGATCGATCCCGCCGTGCTCGTCCGCGGCGCACAAAGTTTGCAGCGCCGGCACCAAAACCCGGCCTGGGTCGAAGACCTGAGGCTGCGCGATCAGGGCGGTGACGGCTGCAGCGTGCTGCTCCCCGCTCGCGAGGCGTTCCAACACCCGCAGCAGACGGTGGCAGCTATTGGCGTCGGCGGCGATTTCGTCGTACTGCAGCGCCCAACCGAAGTCGTCGCGTGACGGTCGCGCTGCGAGCTCCGGCAGAGCATCGACCAAAGTCCCCACAAAGCGGCGCAGCGCCAGGCCACGGGTCGGGTTGGGCTGCGCCTGGTTGCCTGCATCCAGCAGGAACAGCAGCTCGCACAGGGCGCGCGGGCAGCGCGCGAACGCCGATGCGACCAGTGCGACGAGCAGTTCCCCCAGCGGCTGGGCCGTCAACATGGCCGGCGCGGCCTCGGCAAGGGCGGCGTTCTCGCTGCCGTCGTAGTCCGCAACCAGCACCTCGCGCAGGAACCGTTCGCCCGCGGCCGTGGTGCCCAACCGGGCCAGGCAGCGTAGCATGCGGACCCGCAGCGGGCCTCCCCGCCCGGCGGCGTGGCGCGGGGGGCTTTGCCTCGCCCAGTGGGCCACGATGCGCCCGGCCATGTCCAGCGCTGGCGCACCAGCGCCCGCACCGTCGGCCGCGAGCACCTCCTCGAGCATGGGCAAGGCCTCGCCCACCCCGGCTTGAAGTAGCACCTCAATCTGCCGCGCCCGCGGCCACAGGATGAGCGCGGCGCGCCGGTAGGCGCGCTCGAAGCTCACCCCCTCGTTGCCGGTGGACTCGAGCAGGCGGTCCTCGTCCGGCGGATCGTCGTCCAGCGCGCCCGCCGGCAGCAACTCGCCGTGCTCCAGTGGCAATCGGCCGAGCGCGGGCCTCTGGTCGCCGGCCGCGACCCAGTGATCGATGTAGCGGGCGATGTCGGAGACTTCGACGACCTCGTACGCGACCCCCGTGGCATCGATCTCGTCGTCGTCGAGGTCGTCGCGATAGTGGCGGCGCCGACTGGGCAGGCTGTGGACCTCCGCCGGCCCGGACTCCTCGATATGCACGACACCCAGATGCGCGCAGCAGGCCACCACATCCGCCGCGCGGCACAGCACCCCAGCCACCGCCGCATCGACGCCCTTGAGCGCGGCGAAGCCCAGTTCGGCCTGGCTGTACTGGTGCGCCAGCAGCCAGGCCAGCTTGCGCGGCGCATCGTCGGCCGCGAACGCAGCGCCGATCAGCCGTCCCGCCTGCGCGACCTCGACGTCGTGGCTCGGCGCGCTGGCCGGGGGCGTGTCGCTCGCGGCGCCGCGCAACAGGTTGAAGACCAGGCAGACCCGGTGCCCGGCTTCGACCGGCCGCACTTCGTGCTCGCAATCGGCATAGAAGGCGGCAAAGCCAAGTTCGGAGTAGTCGGTGGCCGACAGATCGATGCGCGTCTCACGGCTGCCGTGGCGGATGCGCAACTCGCCGCCCGAATGCGGCGATGGCAGTTGCAACAGCAGCGTGCCGAACATGCCGGGCGCCTTCTCGCTGTCACGGTGCGCCAGAAAGAAGCCGCCCGGATCGTACACCAACAGCTTGTACAGCTCGGCTTGAATCGCGGCGTTCTCGCAGCCGAGTCCGCGTTCAGTCTCGGCGAGGATCCGGCCCAGCGACGGCGGCCAGCTCTTGCCGCTGATCCGCACCTGCGCCGCGTCGATCTGCCAGACCCGGCGCACCGACGTGTCGACAACGGTCTGTGCGCCACGCCCGTAGGGTGCGCGCTCGGCGGCAGCAATCAGGGCCGCAATCTGCGCCTGCGGCAGCGGAAACGACAACAAGCCGACGCCGTCCACCTGGACCATTGGCATCGGCAAGGCCAGCGCCCCGTGCACACAGAAGCCGCCAGGCCGCTTCACGCCCGCGAGTAACGATTCCAACGGGGCAAGCGAGCGGCTGTACGGGAAGTCGTTATCGGTCATGGAGGACGAGTTTGACACACCAGCCCATTGCCTTGCATGAACTCTGTATGGCGGCAAACGGGTTCAGGTCCTCATGGTCCGTCGTGACCAGGGGCAGTTCAACACCAGGGGTTCTGGCGGGTGCGGCAAGTAGCACACGACCACCACGCTGGCGCATCTCTTCAAGTCCAAATTCAAGCTCTACAGCCCCGCATCGCCCTGAGCGCAGCGTGTTGTACCGCACCATGGCCGGTCGTTTAGAGACCGGGCCTACCCACCCTGTCCTCACGTCGCCCGGGCTATACTGGGCGTTACCTTTGGAGTCTTGTAGGCACCATGAAATCTCTTTCACTTGAGAAGGCGCGTGCGGGTTCCGTCACCATCAAGCATGCCAATGCGGCCAAGCGGGCCATGTTGGTGATCCGTGAAGCGTTCATGCCACTGACCCATGCCCCCAGATCGGCCGACCGGTTGAGGACAGTGCCGGTCTACGGGAACTGGTGATCGACTTTGGTGCCAGCAGGTACCTGGCGCTTTACCGGTTCGAGCGTGTACTGAATGCCGTGGTGATCCTGGCCGTCAAGCACCAGCGGGAAGAGGATTACAAGTAGGCCTGCCACGGCGCATAAACAGTGGTGCCGGAGGCCGGAATCGAACCGGCACGGGTTTTACCCCGCGGGATTTTGAGTCCCGTGCGTCTACCAATTTCACCACTCCGGCATCAGAGTCGAGACAAGCGGGAAATTATGGCACAGTGCAAGGCATGCAATACCCCACTATTGAAGACACGATCGGCAAGACGCCGATGGTCGCATTGCAGCGCATCAGCGCTGCGGACAACAAGGCCCGTGGCAATGTCGTGCTGGGCAAGCTCGAGGGCAACAACCCTGCCGGTTCGGTCAAGGACCGACCTGCGGTGTCGATGATCCAGCGGGCCCAGGAGCGCGGCGAGATCAAGCCCGGCGACACGCTGATCGAGGCCACCTCGGGCAATACCGGCATCGCGCTGGCGATGGCCGCGGCCATCAAGGGCTACCACATGGTGCTGATCATGCCGGAGGACCTGTCGATCGAACGGGTGCAGACCATGAAGGCCTATGGCGCAGAGTTGATCCTTACGCCCAAGAGCGGCGGTATGGAATATGCACGCGACCTGGCCTTGCAGATGCAGCGCACCGGCAAGGGGCTGGTGTTGGACCAGTTTGCCAATGCGGACAATCCGCGGGCGCACTACGAGAACACCGGACCGGAAATCTGGGCCGACACCAAAGGCGAGGTGACCCATTTCGTGAGTGCGATGGGCACCACTGGCACGATCGTTGGCGTCTCGCGTTACCTGCGCGAACGAAACCCCCAGATTCGTATCATCGGGGCCCAGCCGGCCGAAGGTTCACGCATTCCGGGTATCCGCAAATGGCCGCAGGAATACCTGCCCAAGATATACGACCCGAAGGCGGTCGATGAACTGGTGCTGGTCAGTCAGTCCGATGCCGAAGAGATGTGCCGTCGCCTGGCGCGCGAAGAGGGCCTGTTTGCCGGTATTTCGGCAGCCGGCGCGTGCTGGGTTGCGCAGCGGATCAGTGCACGCGAGAAGAACGCCACCATCGTGTTCGTCGTGTGTGACCGGGGTGATCGCTACCTGTCCACCGGCGTGTTTCCGGCTTGATGCTGCATGTCACACACTGTCAACTATTGTCCGCAATGCGCAACCGAACTTGAGTTCGTCGCCCAGCTTGCTTAGAATCCCGGGGAACCCGATCAGGAGTCATGATGCAAGCTGATATTGAAGTCGACGCCCGCGGCCTGAATTGTCCGCTGCCCATTCTCAAGGCCAAGAAGGCGCTGAGCGGCCTGCAAAGCGGCCAGACGGTGCGGGTGGTGTCCACCGACGCAGGCTCGGTGCGGGACTTCCAGGCCTTTGCCAAGCAGACCGGCAACGAGCTGATTGAGCAGCAGACCGAAGGTGCCGACTTTGTGCACCTGATGCGCCGTCGCTGACGCGCCAGCAGTACTGCGCGACAACGGCGTCGACAGCGCGCCATTGCCGGCAGAGCTTGAACGCTCGCGCTTTGCCGGTCCGGCGCGTCAGTCCAGCCGGGCCAGCTGCTTGCGCAGTTTGGCCAATGTGGATTCGAAGCCGGCGACGCGTTGGCGTTCCTGATCGATCACTGCTGCCGGGGCTTTGGCCACGAAGGCCTGGTTCGACAGCTTGCCCTGCGCCTTGGCGATCTCGCCCTCGATGCGGCTGGCCTCCTTGCCCAGGCGGGCTTTTTCCGCCACAGCGTCAACCTCCATGTACAGGCATACGCGCGCCGCGCCGACGACCGCGACCGGCGCCGCCATGGCCGCGGCTGCCCAGGCGGCTTCGTCCTCGAACACCCGAACCTCGTTCAGCTTGGCCAGCGCCTGCAGCACCGGGGCCGATGTGCGCTGGAACTGCGCCTCGGCCGCATCGTTGGCAAGCACGAACAGTGGCAGCCGGGTGGCCGGCGAAACCGCCATCTCGCCGCGCAGGTTACGGCAGGCGTCGACCAATGACTTGAGCCGGGCCACATGCGCGACGGACGCGGCATCGATGCGCTCGGGCTGGCTGACCGGGTAGGTTGCGATGCTGACCGATGCACCCGCGCGCCCGGCCACCGGTGCCACCTTTTGCCACAATTGCTCCGTGATAAAGGGAATCACCGGGTGCGCCAGCCGCAGGACAGTCTCCAGCACCCGGATGAGGGTGCGTCGGGTAGCGCGCTTCTGTGCCTCGTTGCCGGTGTTGATCTGAACTTTCGCGATCTCCAGGTACCAGTCGCAGAATTCGTCCCAGACGAACTGGTAGATCGTGTTGGCGACATTGTCGAGCCGGTATTCGTCAAAGCCACGCGCCACGTCGGACTCGACCTGTTGCAACACCGAGGCGATCCAGCGGTCGCACTGGCTAAATTCCAGGTATGCAGCGTGCGCGCCACCTGGGGCGCATTCGGCTGCCGTGTGCTCTTGCAGTCCGCAATCCTGGCCCTCGCAGTTCATCAGCACGAAGCGGGCCGCGTTCCACAGCTTGTTGCAGAAATTGCGGTAGCCCTCGCAGCGCTTGGTGTCGAAGTTGATGTTGCGTCCCAGCGTAGCCAGGGCGGCAAAGGTGAAACGCAGCGCATCGGCGCCAAAAGCCGGGATGCCGTCCGGGAATTCCTTCTGGGTGTTCTTGCGCACCGTCGGCGCGGTCTCGGGCTTGCGCAGGCCTTCGGAGCGCTTGGCCAACAGCGGCTCGAGGGTGATGCCGTCGATCAGGTCGACCGGGTCCAGCACATTGCCTTCGGACTTGCTCATCTTGTGGCCATGGGCGTCGCGCACCAGGCCATGGATGTAGACATCACGAAACGGCACCCGGCCGGTGAAATGGGTCGTCATCATGATCATTCGGGCGACCCAGAAAAAGATGATGTCGTAACCGGTGACCAGCACGGTGGAGGGCAAGTAGAGGTCGTAGTCGGACGGTTGCGAGGCGTCGGCGTCATTGCGGCGTTCGACCGCCTCGGGCCATCCCATGGTCGAGAACGGCACCAGCGCGGACGAGTACCAGGTATCGAGCACGTCCTCGTCGCGTTGGAGCGTGCCGGTATAGCTGGCCCTGTCGGCCGCGGCGCGCGCGCCGGCCTCGTCACGGGCAACAAACAGTTCGCCACCATCGCCATACCAGGCCGGTATCTGGTGACCCCACCACAACTGGCGGCTGATGCACCAATCCTGGATGTTGTTCATCCACTGGTTGTAAGTGTTGACCCAGTTCTCAGGCACGAATCGCACCGCGCCGCAGTCGACCGCATCGATCGCCTTTTGTGCGATCGATTTGCCTGTCGGGTCGCTGGCGCTGACTTTGGATACTGCGACGAACCACTGGTCGGTCAGCATCGGTTCGACGACCTGGCCGGTGCGCGCGCAGCGCGGCACCATCAGCCGGTGCTTCTTGATCTCGACCATTACGCCCAGCACTTCGAGGTCGGTGACCACCTTCTTGCGTGCGACAAATCGATCCAGGCCGCGGTAAGCGACGGGCGCCTCGTCGTTAAGTGTGGCGTCCAGCGTCAACACGCCGATCATGCGCAGCTGGTGGCGCTGGCCCACGGCGTAGTCGTTCACATCATGCGCCGGCGTGACCTTGACCACGCCGGTGCCGAATGCCGGATCCACATAGTCGTCCGCAATTACCGGGATGGTTCGGTCGCATAACGGCAACTGCACCTGCTGGCCGACCAAGTGCTTGTACCGGGCGTCGTCCGGGTGCACCATCACGGCGACGTCGCCCAGCATGGTCTCGGGTCGGGTCGTGGCCACCACCAGGCCATCCTGCAGCTGGCCGTCGACCAGTTGCGGGCCGTCGGCGAACGGGTAGCGGATATACCAAAGGAAACCGTCTTCCTCCTCGCTCTCGACTTCCAGGTCGCTGACCGCGGTCTTCAGTACAGGATCCCAATTGACCAGTCGTTTGCCACGGTAGATCAGGCCCTGCTCGTACAGGCGCACGAAGGTTTCCGTCACTACGCTGGACAGCTTGTCGTCCATCGTGAAGTACTCGCGGCTCCAGTCGACGCTGTCGCCCATGCGGCGCATCTGGGTGGTAATGGTGTTGCCCGATTTTTCTTTCCATTCCCAGACCCGGGTCACGAAGTTCTTGCGTGCCTCGGCGGGCGAGGTTCCCATGTCGTGGCGGCTGACGCCCTGGTCCCGCAACTGGCGCTCGACCACGATCTGGGTCGCGATGCCGGCATGGTCGGTGCCGGGCACCCAGACCGTGTTCAGGCCGCGCATGCGGTGGTAACGCGTCAGCGAGTCCATGATCGTCTGGTTGAACGCATGGCCCATGTGCAGGGTGCCGGTTACGTTGGGAGGCGGCAGCTGGATCGCAAACGTTCCCGCAGCTGGATCGGCTTTCTGGCTACCCCGACTGCCTGCAACGGCATAGCCACGACGCTCCCATTGCGGGCCCCAGAACGCTTCCAGCGCTGCGGGTTCGAAGGATTTGGACAGGCTGTCGAGCCCGGGTTGTTGCAATGCGTCGGTCATGGTGTGGCGGTGTGGTCTTGCCGGATCGCGCGTGGCAAACCGGCAGGTATGCGGCAACCCAGTAGATGCCGCACCCGGACGGGCGTCCGGGACGCTGCGATTTTAGGGGACGCGCCGGGGCAAAGCGCCGCGCGCCCGACCCATCCGGCTAGGTGCCCTGCGGCAATTGCGCCGCTGCCAGGCAATCCTGCAACACCCGCGCATCACCGATCTGGTTCGCCAACAGCAAGATCAAGCGCGCGTTGAGCAGTTCGGACTGTTGCCGGTCCAGGCCCTTGTGGGCGTCCAGCAGTTGTTCGTAGAAGGTGTCGCCGTCCTGCAGGTTCAAGCCGGTTTTCATGGTGTGTCGTGCCGGTTGGGAGGCTCAGCCGATGGCCAGGGCATGGTCGATCGCCTGCACCAGTGCGCCGTCGATCGCTTCTCCGGTGGCCGCCAGGTAGGCGTCGGGTCGCACCAGCGCCCAGGCATGGCCGAACACATGGCAGGCGCCTTGCAGGTGTCCCTGCGGATCGCGCACTGTCTCGCGCGACTGGGTGCGGGCGTCGGCGCCGAGCACCTGCACACAGCGCACCGCCGCCTGGCGGCTGAGGCTGGCCAGGCGCTGGCGCGCCTGTAGCGACTGGTCGCCGAACACCAACAGCAGCAACTGACCGTCGGCCCATTGGATCAGATCGTTGACGCAACCCTGGCTACCGTCCTGCCAGCGGAAATACACATTCTGCACCGACAGCCCACCGGACTTCTTTTCGCATACCTCGGAATGGCTGTAGGGATTGGCCACCGCCATGCGGCCGGTGTTGACCAACTGGCGCGCAAACGGGTACTGGCGCGCCAGGCTGATGACGGCGCTGCGGAACACCCGCTCCATGCCATCGGCCGGGCGCAGGAAACGCGCGGTTCGGTTGGTGACCAGTACATTTTGTTGCGCCGCTTCCAGGCGCTCGTCGTTGTAGCTGTCGAGCAGGCGGGCACTGGCGCGATTGCGCAACACGGCGCCCAGCTTCCAGGCCAGGTTGTCGGCGTCGGCCACCCCGGTGTTGCCGCCGCGGGCGCCAAACGGGCTGACGATCTTGGCGGTATCTCCCATGAAGAACACACTGCCCAGATGCAGAGCGTCCAGGCACTGGCTGCGGTAGGCATACGGCCCGACCCAGACGATCTCGCAGTCCACGTCGGCGCCGAACTGGCGCTTGAGGCGCTTGCGCACCTCCGCCTCGCTGCTGACCGTGGCCGGATCGGCGTCGGGTTCCATCTGGTAGTCGATGCGCCAGACGTCGTCGGCCATCAGGTGCTGCCAGACGGCGCGGTTGTCGTTGAACGGGGCCTCGATCCAGGTGTGGCGCTCGCTCGGGGGCAGGTTCTTGAACCGCACGTCGGCGATGCACCAGCGGTCATCCCCGCGGCGCGCCTGGATGCTGGCGCCGCACCATTGGTGGAACGGCGTGTGGGAGCCGCTGGCGTCGATCACATGCTCGGCCTCGATCTGGTAGCTGCCGGCCAGTGTGTCGACGGTCAATGTGGCGAAACCGTCCTGTTGGCGAAAACCGGTGACCCGGGACCCCCATCGCAGGTCCACACCGCCGAGCTCGTAAATGCGCTCGACCAAGAAGCCCTCGATATAGAACTGCTGGATGTTGATGAACGGCGGTTGGGCCGACAACTGGAAGCTGCTTTGCTGGCGCAGGTCGAATGAATACACCTCATCATGGCCTGCAAATGTGCGACCCACGCTCCACTGGATGCCCTTGGCGGCGATGCGATCGTAGATGCCCAGCCGATGAAAGATCTCCAGCGACTTCTGCGTGTAGCAAATACCGCGTGATGAAGCGCCCTTCACGCCAACCGAGTTGTCTTCGTCCAGCACCACAGCGGCCACGCCCTGGCGCGCCAGCGCACAGGCCATCGTCAGGCCGGTGATGCCGGCGCCGACGATGACGATCGGGTGGCGCACGATCGCCGCTGCATCCAATTCGGGCGGCGCAGCGAATGGGTACACGGGCAGCGTATAGCCGCCTTGTGAGAATTCGTAGCCGTTGGTGAAAGCCGAACCCTGATACGGCTTGGCGGTGTTGGTGGTTGGCATTGCGCGCATGCGGTTCCTCGGGCTTATGGCGAAAACGCGGCCTGCGCCGAGACTTCGGGCCGGTCGTTCTGCTGCGGTTTCAGAACGCCGGTCGCAAGACCCTGGTCGCGGTCCCTGCGCCATTGTGCTTTGCGCGCGGTCCAGGCGTCCAGTCTGGCGCGGGCGCCTTGGCTTTCCCGCTCCATCTGCGAGGCGCTTGCCACGTCGACCGAGAGTTCGAGCCGCACGCCGTTCGGATCGAAGAAGTAGATGCTCTTGAAGACATGGTGGTCGGTCACACCGATCACGTCGACCCCATGCGCCTGCAGCCGTGTCCGCATGGCTTCGAGTTGCACTACCGATTCCACCCGGAACGCGACATGGTTTACCCAGGACGGAGTGTTGGGCGATGGCAGGGCAGCCTCGTCGTCGCCCAGATCAAAAAACGCGATGAAGGAGCCGTCTTGCAGCCGGAAGAAAAAATGGGTGTACGGGCAGTACTCGCCGGTGCTGGGCACATGGTCGCTCTGGATAATGTGGTACAGCGGTAAGCCCAGGATGTCCTCGTAAAAATGTCGCGTTTCCTCGGCATCGCGCGCCCGGTAGGCATAGTGGTGCAGCTGCTGGATGGGTGGCGCCGCCGGCAAGGCCGGGGCATTGTGCGAAATATCCATGGCAGTCTCCAGGCAGGCTCGCCCACGCAAGCAGGCGATAAGGATATTTACCTATCCGTAATGCATTTACTATATCGTAATTTGCAGGGCCGACCATGGCTGCTGATGCAGCTAGCCAAGCGGATCCGCATCCACTGCGTCAAGGCAATTGCGGCAGTAGCGCAGTGTCCGGTGTGACGTAGCCGGTTGAGAACAATCATCAGCCGCATCGATTCGATAGTCGCACTAAATCTGTCACATTGAATGTCCCAATTAGACCTTGCTCCCAACCCGCGCTACCCTCAAAGACTCTTTGGGCTGGGAGACGCCCGAAGCAGATGTGTTCAACCCTCAATCCAAAGGAGATTTCCATGGCAGCACTCAAAGGCTCCAAAACGGAAGAAAACCTGAAAGCCGCCTTCGCAGGCGAATCGCAGGCCAACCGCCGTTATCTGTATTTCGCGAACAAGGCCGACATTGAAGGCCAGAACGACGTGGCAGCGCTTTTCCGCTCCACGGCCGAAGGCGAAACCGGTCATGCCCATGGTCACCTCGAGTGGCTGGAGCAATGTGGCGACCCGGCCACCGGCTTGCCGATCGGCCCGACCCGCGACAACCTCAAGGCCGCCGTGGCTGGCGAGACCCATGAGTACACCGACATGTACCCGGGAATGGCCAAGACAGCCCGTACCGAAGGCCATGACGAGATTGCCGACTGGTTCGAAACCCTGGCCAAGGCCGAGCGCAGCCATGCAAACCGCTACGCCAAGGCGTTGAACGAGCTGGTGGACTGACGCAACGGCGCGGCGCGGCGTTTTCGCGGCGCGGCGCCGCGCCGTCGTCGTTATCGGCCATCGCGGGGTGGCCGGTTGACGCAAGCGCTTTCTGAGCGCTTGCGTCAACCTGAAAAAGAACGAGCATTGAGGACGCGATGGCAAAAGAAGGCAATCTGGAAGCCCCGACCCGGCACCCGATCGACTGGAAGGGCGCCGACTACTACAACGAAGAATCCACCTTCACGGAACTGGAGCGCATATTCGACATCTGCCACGGCTGCCGTCGTTGCGTCAGCCTGTGCGGTTCGTTCCCCACGCTGTTTGACCTGGTGGACGAGAGCAAGACGATGGAGGTCGACGGTGTCGACAAGAAGGACTACTGGAAGGTGGTGGACCAGTGTTACCTGTGTGACCTGTGCTACATGACCAAGTGCCCCTATGTGCCGCCGCATGCGTGGAATGTGGATTTTCCGCACACCATGCTACGTGCCAAGGCCATCAAATTCAAGAAGGGCGAGGTCGGCCTCGGTGAGCAGTTGCTGGCCTCGACCGACGTGCACGGCAGCCTGGCCGGGATTCCGATCGTGGTGCAGACAGTCAACGCGGTCAACCACACCAAGCCAGCCCGTGCGCTGATGGAAAAGGTGCTGGGCGTGGACAAGGACGCCTGGTTGCCCGATCTTGCGAGAAAAAAATTCCGCTCGGCAGCGCCCAGGGCCAAGGAGTACCCGGTGCGCGATGGCGCCAAGACGCCCGGCAAGGTGGTGATATACGCGACCTGTTTCGTGAACTACAACGAGCCGGGCATTGGGCTGGACCTGCTCAGGCTGCTGGACCACAATGAAGTACCGTATGTGCTGGTCGAGAAGGAAAAATGCTGCGGCATGCCCAAGCTCGAACTCGGCGACCTGGAGTCGGTGCATGACAACAAGGAAATCAACATCCCGATCCTGGCAAGATACGCCAGGGACGGATTTGCAATCCTGTCGGCTGTGCCCAGTTGCACCCTGATGTTCAAGCAGGAATTGCCGCTGATGTACCCGCGCGACGCAGAGGTGAAGTCGGTGCAGGAGGCGATGTGGGACCCGTTCGAATACTTTATGGCACGCAAGCGCGACGGCCTGCTCAAGACCGAATTTGTGCAGGCGCTGGGCAAGGTCAGCTACCAGATCCCCTGTCACGGCCGGGTGCAAAATATCGGCAAGAAAACCGAGGAGATGCTCAAGATGGTGCCGGGAACCAGCGTCCACACCCATGAGCGCTGCTCCGGCCATGCGGGCACATTCGGCGTGAAGAAGGCCACCCACCAGATGGCCATGAAGATTGGCAAGCCGCTGTTCAAGGCCATGGCCAGCCACAAGGATGGCGGTCTGCCCGATGTGATCAGTTCCGACTGCCCGCTGGGCGGCCACCATATCGCGCAGGGCTTCGACGTCAACCAGCTTGGGGCCGTGCCGCAGAAACACCCCCTGACCCTGGTACGCGAGGCGTACGGGCTCAAATAGCCGACATGCGATATATGGAGAATACGATGCAACTGACCGGACATATCACCCCCGAAAGCCTGATGGGCCTGGAGGCCTACAGCAAGTACCGCAAGGCGCACAAGAGCGAGGTGCTCGCGCACCGCAAGTTGCGCTCGGTGGCGTTGGGCGAACACGTCACGCTGCAGTTCGAAAGCGAGATGACGATCCGCTACCAGATCCAGGAGATGCTGCGCATCGAGAAAATCTTTGAAGAAGAGGGCATTTTGCAGGAGATCGAGGCCTATGCGCCACTGCTGCCCGATGGCAGCAACTGGAAGGGCACCATGCTGATCGAGTATCCGGACGTGAACGAGCGCAAGCGCGAACTGGCGCGGCTGATCGGCGTTGAGGACCGCATGTTCGTCGAGGTCGAGGGCATGGCGCGGGTATATGCCATTGCCGACGAGGACCTGGATCGCGAAAACGACGAAAAAACCTCGGCGGTGCATTTCGTGCGCTTCGAACTCTCGCGCGCGATGTGTGCCGCCGTCAAGGCCGGTGCCGGCGTCAAGCTCGGATGCGACCACACCAACTACCCGGCTCACACCACCATTGCGCCGGAGGCGCTGGCGTCGTTAACCGGCGACCTGCGCTAGGTTCAGGGCCGCGGCCAAAGCCAGAGGTCGGGTCATGGCAGACCTGTTGAATATCGGTGTCGTCGGCCTGGGCGTAATGGGCCAGCGCATGCTCGAGCGGCTGCGTCCGCATCCCCGACTGAACGCGACGATGGTCTGGGATGCGAATCCCGACACCCTTGCGCGCACGCTGGAATTGCATCCCGAACTGCACGCTGCGGGGTCGGTCGAGCAGGTGATTGACAGCCCCGGCCTGCATTGTCTGTACATCGCCACCCCGCCGGCGGCCCATGTGCGGCTCAGCCAGGGCGCCTTCGATGCCGGCTTGGCGGTATTTTGCGAGAAACCCCTGACCGTTGATTTCGATCCGGCGCGTCGGGTCGTTGGTCGCATCGCCGACGAACATCTGCGTGCGGCGGTCAATTTTTCTTTGGCTTCGTCCAAGGGGCTTGGATATCT
Organism: Rhodoferax sp.; assembly: GCA_043759735.1. Taxonomy (GTDB): domain Bacteria; phylum Pseudomonadota; class Gammaproteobacteria; order Burkholderiales; family Burkholderiaceae_C; genus CAISIP01. Next base: position 34,796 of record JAYUQC010000275.1, on the reverse strand, counting down.
TCAGAAGATATTCGGTTCGACATCATCCATGCCGCTGGGTGCCGTGCGCCAGGTGGAGATCGATCTCGGGTTTTCCGCCTGGCCCCGTCCGTGGCAGATGGCCGCCGGTCCCTGGCTGTCGGAGCGTGCCGAGGGAGGTTTCGCGCGCGAAGTGCTGTCGCACTTTATTTTCGTGCTGCAGCGGGTGCTGGGACCGGCCACGGTGTGGGGAGGCAAGGTCGTTTATCCCACGAGCGGGAACGGTGCCGAGACCGCGCTGGTGGCCGACCTGCGCATCGATGAGGTCGAGGTGCGGGTCAAGGGCCGTGTCGATCCGGCGGTCGGTGTGCCGGATCGCAATCGCATGGTGTGGCGAGCCGATGGCGGCGAGATCAATCTGCGCGACTGGGCTGGCGTCACCTACCGGCGCCAGGGCGCGGCCGAGCGCTCGCTGGGCGATGCCGGCGCGATGCGCATCGCCGCGCAGCTCGAACAGATGGAACAATGGGTGGCCATGATCGAAGGCCGCGACCATCTGTTGCCCGGATTCGCCGAGGCAATGGCCGTGCAGGAAACCGTCGAGGCCATACTGCGCGCCGCCTGAGTCTTGCCTGCACGCGGGGTCTCTGGCGCCGCGTGGCGCAGGCGCAGGCGCGGCTGGGATAATCCGATGCGAAAGGTTGCCGTTACCCCCCATGCTGTTAGTTTTATCGCCGGCCAAGTCGCTGGACTATGCATCCCCCTTGCCCGACGTGCCGCACAGCGAGCCGTTGTTTGTGTCCGATTCGGTCCGCCTGATCCGGCAATTGCGCAAGTTCAAGGCCGCGCAGATCGCCGAACTGATGGACCTGAGCGAGGACTTGTCGCGGCTCAATGTGGCGCGCTACAAGGCTTGGCGTCGCGCCGTTCCGCCCGAGACATCGCGCCAGGCTGTGCTGGCCTTTGACGGTGACGTGTATGGCGGCCTGCAGGCCAGAAGCCTTGCCCCCGACGACCTGGCCTGGGCACAGGAGCACCTGGCCATCCTGAGCGGCCTGTATGGGGTGTTGCGCCCCTTGGATCGCATGCAGCCCTACCGGCTGGAAATGAAGACCCGGCTGGCCAATGAGCGTGGCAGCAACCTGTACCAGTTCTGGGGCAAACGCATCGCGCAATACCTGAACAAGTGCCAGCTCGGGTGCGTTGCGCCCGTACTCGTGAACCTGGCTTCACAGGAATATTTCAGGTCGGTGGACCGCAAGACGCTCAAGGCCCGGGTGGTGGACTGCGTTTTCGAGGAAAGCCGCGGCGGCCAACACCAGGTCATCAGCTTCCTGGCCAAGCGGGCGCGCGGTCTGATGGCGCGGCATGCGGTGCGCCTGCGGGCGACCGACGTGGCGCAACTCGAATCGTTCGAGGCAGAGGGATATGCGCTGGCGCGCAGTGCCTCGGCGCCGGATCGGTTGGTGTTTCGGCGAAACGCCCCCAGCTAACGGGTCGGTGATTCGCCACATGCTGGTGTGCGCCACGGTTGGTGTCAGCCGTGTGGCTTTGGACGGTAAGGTCAGCTTGGCGCAGCGCGAAGGCGCATGGGCGTGCGGCCGGATGGCAGCAGTGGGTCAATCAGCGTGTCAGCTGGCAACAGTGAAATCAGGATCAACATGAAAATCAAGGCAAACGGCATCGACATCGAAGTGGAAGACACCGGGGCTGGATCTGGCGCCGAACGTCCGGTCGTGCTGTTGATCATGGGCCTGGGCATGCAGCTGGTGGCGTGGCCACCGGCGGTGGTGCAATTGTTGTCGGATTCCGGCTACCGGGTGATCCGTTTCGACAATCGCGATATCGGGTTGTCGCAACATTTCGACCATCTGGGTAGTCCCAACATCGTCTGGGCGGGAATCAAGCACCGCCTGGGATGGAACATCAAGGCCCCGTACGCGCTGCGCGACATGGCGGCTGACTCGATCGGCGTGCTCGACGCGCTGGGCGTCGCCAGGGCGCATGTGGTGGGCGTGAGCATGGGCGGCATGATCGCGCAGCGGGTCGCGTTGGCGGCGCCGGAGCGGGTGCAGAGCCTGACCAGCATCATGAGTTCCAGTGGCGCGCGCGAGCTGCCGCAGGCTGACCCGAAGGTGATGCGGGTACTGTTCAGTCGCCCGGCCAACAGCTCTCGCGATGCGATCGTGGCCCACTATGTGCGGCTGTACAAGGCCATCGGCAGCCCCGGCTTTCCGACCGACGAGGCAGAGCTTGCGCGGCGCATTGCCATCGGCGTGGACCGCAGCTTCCACCCGTCCGGGACATTGCGCCAGATGGTCGCGATTGCCGCCGATACCACCCGCGCCCAGGAGTTGGCAAGCATCAACAAGCCCACGCTGGTGCTGCATGGCCACGCCGACCCGCTGGTGCCGTTCGCGCATGGCAGAGACACGGCGCGGCGCATACCCGGCGCGCTGTTCGAGGGCATCGAGGGCATGGGCCATGACCTGGCAGCCGGTGTCGTCGAGCGCCTGCTGCCGCATATGGCACCATTTCTGTTGGCCCATCGCTGAGGTCCGCCATGTTCACTCCCGAGCAGTCCCCGCTGGGCAAGGCGACGCAATACCCGGATCAGTATGATCCGGCGCTGCTGTACCCGATCGCACGCGCGCCCAATCGCGCCGAGATCGGTGTCGGCTTGACGCTGCCGTTCCTGGGGGCCGATCTGTGGACCGCGTTTGAACTGGGCTGGCTGAACCGGCGCGGCAAGCCACAAGTGGCACTGGGCCATTTCACGGTGCCGTGCGAGACGCCCAATATTGTCGAAAGCAAGTCGTTCAAGCTGTATCTGGGCAGCTATAACAATTCGCGCTTCGGTGATGTGGACGAAGTGCGCGCCCGGCTGCGCAGTGATCTCAGCGAAGCCCTGTGGCGCGGCGCCCCGGCCGTGGGCGCCGGCGTCGGCGTGAAGATTCTGTCGCCTGAATGGTTCGACCGCGAGCCGGTGCAGGAACTCGATGGGTTGAGCCTGGACCGGCTGGACGTGGAGTGCACCCAATACACGCCCGCGCCGGAACTGCTGCGGGCCGACGTCGATTTCCAGCCGGTGACCGAGACCCTGAGCAGCCGGCTGCTGAAAAGCAACTGCCTGGTGACCGGCCAGCCCGACTGGGGCAGCGTGCAGATCAGTTACAGCGGGCCGCAGATCAACCAGGAAGGCCTGTTGCAGTACCTGGTGAGTTTTCGCAACCACAACGAATTCCATGAGCAGTGCGTGGAGCGCATCTACATGGACATCTGGCGCCGCTGCAAACCGGCGCGGCTGTCGGTCTATGCGCGCTACACCCGACGCGGAGGGCTGGACATCAATCCCTTTCGCACCAGCGCACCGCAGGCCTTGCCGCGCAATGTCCGAACCGCGCGGCAGTAGACCTGACTGGCGGTCGCGCGTTGCGTTCATTCGCGTCCCGCTTCGATCAGCTTTGCGCCAACAGCGCCGGATTGGTAAAGCACACCTGGTGGCTGCCTGGCGCCTGGGCCAGCCGGAACAGACCCAGTTTTTCCGACAGGCGTGGATGCCAGGTCAGGCCTTGCGGCATCGCTGCGTCGTCGGTGAAGTTCCCATAGGATTTGCCGATCTGCATTGCCGCCAGCTCGGTCTTGAGTGAGATCGTGTCGGTGAAGCTGCGGTAGGGGTGCAGGTTGAGCTGCGCATGTGGTCGGCCACCGGCTTTCATTCGGCCCCCGTGTGCCAGGCACCGTGCACCAATACATAGGTATTGCTCATGTTGTCGATGGCTTGGCGGCTTTCTCGGCGGCGACCTGCATCACTGCGGCCATCATCGCCGCGTGGTCGTCGCACACTTCGTTTACCAGGCCGACGGCCAGCGCCCGCGTTGCCGGCTGGCGGCGGGGCCGACCGGCGCGGTGGGCGCGGCGAAGGCGGTGGGGTTTGCTGGGGTCATGGCGCCACTGTAATCCCACACCGGATTGAAGGTTCCTGCCGGATCTCTGAATCCGCTTTGCGGGCTGCCACGTATTCATGGCACAGCAACCGCTGTTCCACCCATCCAGGAAATCCACCATGAAACTGAAATTCGGAGCCCTGTCCGGGGCCTGCATCCTGCTGCTTGCTGCCGGCGGCGCAAGCGCGTCGAGCCATCGCGAGGCGCCCTTCATCACCACCAGTCCGAAGGTGGACGGCACCGACTTTTACATGTTCCGCAGTTACGAGGGCGTGGCCGCCAACGGGAGCGGCGGGCGCTCTGACTATGTGACGCTGCTGGCCAACTACCAGCCATTGCAAGGCCCCTATGGCGGCCCCAACTATTTCTCGATGGATCCGAACGCGTTGTACGAGATCCATATCGACAACACCGGTGACGCGCGGGAAGACATCACGTTCCAGTTCCGCTTCCAGAACGCGCTCAAGTCGATTCCACTGACCATCGGCGGCGCCAGCGTGCCGATCCCGCTGATCCAGGCCGGAGCGGTCAGCGGTCCCAATGCCGCCAACCTCAACGTCAACGAAACCTATTCCGTCACCGTCATGCGCGGCGACCGACGCAAAGGGGCCGCGGCGCCCGTCGTCAAGACGGGAGGCGGCGCCAGCTTCGACAAACCGGTCGACAACATCGGCACCAAGACGATTGCCGACTATCCCGCTTATGCGGCGCAGCATATCTACAACGTCACCGTTCCGGGTTGCCCGAGCGGCAAGGAGCAGGGCCGGGTGTTCGTGGGCCAGAGGGCGGAAGGATTTGCCGTCAACCTGGGTACGATCTTCGACCTGGTCAATGCGCCGGCCGCGTTCCTGCTCGACCCGGCCAACAAGGATGCCGCCGGCAATGGCGGACAACACTACATCCAGAAAACCAATGTCACGACGATGGCCGTCGAAGTCCACAAAGACTGCCTGACGGCCGGCGGCGAGCCGGTTATCGGCGGCTGGACCACCGCCAGCCTGCGCCAGGGGCGCCTGCTCAATCCCAAGCCGGGCTCGGGCAACGACAAAGCCGAGAAGGCCGGTGGCGCCTGGACCCAGGTGTCTCGCCTGGGCAATCCGCTGGTCAATGAAGTGGTCATCGGCTTGCCGGACAAAGACAAGTTCAACGCCTCCAGCCCGAAGGACGATGGCCAGTTCCTCACCTATGTGACCAACCCGACTCTGCCGGCCCTGTTGGGCGCGGTGCTCGGTGCCAGCATTGCGCCGACCAACTTCCCGCGCACCGACCTGGCCACGACTTTTCTGACCGGTATCACCGGCGTCAACAAGCCGACAGCCAATCCGACACCCTCGGAAATGCTGCGCCTGAACACAGCGATCGCGCCGGTGCCATTCGCGATGCAGAACCGGCTTGGCGTGGCCGGAAATGCCCTGGCAGCCGGAACCGACAACGCGGGTTTCCCGAACGGCCGCCGGCCCAAGGACGACGTGGTCGACATCGCGCTGGTGGCCATGCTCGGCGGCCTGTGCGTGATCAATGGCACGGGTGACGCTCTCAAGCTCAACAGCATTCCGGGTGTGCCGGGCGCGACTTCGGCCTGCAACGCGAACAGCGTGCCACTGGCTGCGGACTCGGCCAAGATCCACGACGCGGTGGACCAGGCCACGGTGCTGTTCCTGCCTGGTTTCCCGTACCTCAACACGCCCAATCCGGGCGCAATGTGATCAACCCAACCAGGAGAAGTACGCATGAACAGGACTACGAAAGGGTTGGTGGCCGTGTTGCTGGCCGGTGTCATTGTGGCCGGGTGTGGCGGCGGCCGGGACGGCGCAGCGCCTGCGCCGGACTTCAGCCAGAGCGCCAGCGCATTGGTGGATTTCATCAATGCGCTGATCGCCGGCACCAGTGAAACCAGTGACCCGATCGACATCGATCCGCTCACGCTGGTGATAGATGACGCCGGCGATCCGGCACCCCTGTAGCGTCTGCTGGCCATGCTCCGATCGCGCAAAACCATGGCTGTCGGCGTGCGACGGGCGTTGACCTCGGCCCTGCTGGTGGCGCATGCCGTCAGCGGGGCCGCTACCTTGTTGACGCCTTCGGGCGACGACGAGGTTGTTGAAATTCTGCCAGCAGTGACCGTCGGTCGGTCGGCTCCCACGCGCAACACCGCGCTTGCAATGGACCCGATTGCGCTGGCAGGCCAGGTGCGCGCTGAGATTGCGCTGGCACGCCAGACCGGCGACACCCGCTATTGGGGCCGGGCGCAAGCGCAGCTCGAGCCATGGTGGGACAAACCTGCCGCACCGCCCGATCTGGCGGTACTGCAGGCCACGGTGTTGCAGGGCCGTCATGCCTTCGACGCGGCGCGGCAGGTGCTGTCGAGTGCGTTGGCGCGTGCCCCAGGCCATGCCCAGGGCTGGCTGAACCTGGCCAGCCTGGAGCGGCTGCAGGGCCGCTACGACGCCGCGCTGCGGTCTTGCGACGCGGTGGCGCGGGCTGGCGCGAAGCTGTACGCGCAGGCCTGCGAATGGGAAACCGCATCGCTGCAGGGCCGCCAATCGTCAGCCGAGAGCGGCCTGCGGCAATTGGCGGACAGCAACCTCGACAAGGGACAGCAGGCCTGGCTGCTGTCGCTGCTGGCCGAGAGCCTGGAGCGCTCCGGTCAGGATGCGCTGGCTTTGCAGTCCTATCGGCGCAGCCTGGCGTTGGAGCCCGATCTGTACACCGCCATCGCGCTGAGCGATCTGCTGCTGCGCACGCGCCAACCGGCTCAGGCGCTGGCGCTGCTGGCGCCGCTGCCGCAGACCGATGCAGTGTTGTTGCGCCGTGCGACAGCGCTGCGCCGCATCGGCGATGTGCAGTGGCGCGCCGTGCGCGCAGAGCTGCGCGAACGGACCGCCGAACTGCGCCGGCGCGGCGACGATCTCGCGTTGCATGGTCGTGAACTGGCGCTGATCGCCTTGTGGCTGGACGACGACGCCGCCGGTGCGCTGGCGCTGGCGCGGCGCAACCTGGCGCTGCAGCGTGAACCGGTCGACTGGTCGATTGCACTGCATAGCGCGCGAGTGGCCAAGGACATGGCGGCGCTGGCGCAAATCGAGACCGAGCGCGACGCAACCGGCTTGCGTGACCGTCGGCTGGATGCCGGGAAAACCGCGTCGGTGCGATCAAGGAGCCAACCATGACGCCGCGCGCGCAGAAGGCGCGTCAGTTGTCGCGCCTGCCTTGGCCGCCGCTGTTCCTGCCATTGCTGCTTCTGCTATTGTGCGCCGGGCCGGCGCTGGCGCACAAGGGCAGCGATGCCTACCTGGATGTGCAGCAGGGCGGCGGGACCGGCACGGGGGCTGGCGTGGAAGCACAGGAATCGGAGCGCGACTCGCCACAGCAGATCCGCTTCGTGTTGTCGGTGGCGCTGCGCGACCTGGACCAGCTGGTGGCGGTGGATGCCAACAGCGATGGTCGCATCACCTGGGGGGAGGTGAAGGCGGCTACGCCGGCCTTGCTGGCCACCTTGGACCACAACGCCAATACAGCGCCGCCAGACAAGGGACAGCCCGGTGCCCAGGGCGGTGGTGCCGGCGCCGCGGCTTGCCGGCTGACCTGGCAGGCCGATGGCTTGGAGCGTCGCAGCGACGGTAGCTATCTGCGCGCCGAGGCGCACGCGCAGTGCGCCCCCGCGCAGCCACTGGCCTTTTACTACACCCTGTTTCGAGCGCAAGACTCAACCCACCGCCTGCTGGTGTCGGGACGGCTGAATGGGACAGACCTGCTCAGCACGACCTCGCCGCAGCACACAGAGCCATTGTTGTTGCGCGCGGGAGCCGGCGGCGCAGCGACCGGGCAGGGCGGCGCGGGCGCCGCGCACAGGACCGGGCGCTGGGACACGCTGCATCATTACTTCGGGCTGGGTGCCCAACACCTGCTGCAAGGCTATGACCATCTGGCTTTCCTGCTGGCGCTGGTATTGCCCTTGCATCTGGTACTGGGGCGGCGATCCGGCACATTGGCGGCGCGCACGGCGGCTACGGCCGAGGCGTCGGGCGCCGCGACCTGGCTGGCCCTGTTGCGCACGGTCACCGCATTTACCGTTGGCCATTCGATCACGCTGGTGCTGGCCACGTTCGGCTTCACGCAGGCTTCGCCGCGGTGGGTCGAGCCGGTGATCGCGTTGTCGATCGGAGTTACCGCCTGGCTCAATCTGCGCCCGATCGCCGGCTTGCGCACCGAATGGCTGGCGCTGGCGTTCGGCCTGGTGCATGGCTACGGCTTTGCCGGTCTGCTGCAGGAAGCGGCCGCACCCAGCGCACTGCTGGGATGGGCCTTGGCGGGTTTCAACCTGGGCGTCGAAGGCGGGCAACTGCTGGCTGTGGCGGTGTGGGTTGTGCTGGTACAGGCGCTGGTGCGCCAACGCTGGTATGGCAGCGTGGTGGTACGCGGCGGGTCGGCCTTGTTGTTGATGCTGTCGGCGTTGTGGTTCTGGCAGCGGGTGGCCTGACAATTAGGTGTGTTCGACAAAAAACTTTTTGTCTGCCTTGATCCTGCGCGAGCGCTCAGGAGCCTTGATAAGCCCAGCCTCAATGGACTTGATCAGGCGGACAAAACCCGATATACCTGATCCACGTGCACCATGTGGCTTCTGGCTCGCGCATGCGCGTCGCGTGCGGCACGGGACCGATCAGAATAATTGCCCGGTCCAGGTATCGGCGGTCGCGGCCTCGCGCACCTGGTGCCCTGTACCGCCGCCCGGCGGCTCTTGCTGCAGTTCGGCTTTCTTGCGCAGCGAGCCGACGCGCACTCCCAGCAGCCGCAGGCGGCGCTGCAACGGTATCCGCTTGAGGCATTGGCCGGCGGCGTCACGGATGGCCAGCGCATCGGCAGTGTGGCTGCCCAGAGTCTGGTCGCGGGTGACGATCTTGAAATCGTCAAAGCGCAGTTTGATGCCGATGGTCTTGCCGACAAAGCCCTTGCGTTGCAGGTCGCCGGCGACTTGTTGGCATAGCCGAGTGAAGATGGCGCCGAGTTCGGCGCGGTCGCGTACGGCATGCAGGTCGCGCTCGAAGGTGGTCTCGCGGCTCATCGACACGGGCTCGCTTTCGGTCACCACCGGGCGGTCGTCGCGACCCCAGGCGGCGTGGTGCATCCAGGCTCCGGTGGCCTGGCCGAAATGGTCGATCAGCCACTGCTCGTCCCTGGCTGCGAGCTCGCCGATGGTGTGGATGCCATAAGCCTGCAACCTGGCGTCGGCCTTGGGGCCGATGCCGTTGATCTTGCGGCAGGCCAGCGGCCAGATCATGGTCTGCAGGTCGTGCTCGTACACGATGGCGATGCCATTGGGCTTGTTGAACTCGCTGGCCATCTTGGCCAGCAGCTTGTTGGGCGCCACGCCGACCGAGCAGGTTAGACCGGTCTGGTCGAAGATGCTTTCCTGGATCAACCGGGCCAACGTGCGCCCGCCCTCGCGCTGACCGCCGGGTACGTCGGTGAAATCGATGTAGACCTCGTCGACGCCGCGGTTCTCCATCTGCGGCGCGATCTGCAGGATGATCTGCTTGAATGCGCGCGAGAAGCGCCGGTACTCTTCGAAATCGACCGGCAACTGGATCGCCTGCGGGCACAGCTTGGCGGCCTTCATCAGGCCCATTGCCGAGCCGATGCCGAACTGGCGTGCCTGGTAGGTGGCGGTGGTAATGACGCCGCGGCCGGCGTAGTCTTTCAGGCGCGCGAACGCATGCACTGGAATATGGGCGCGCGGATTGCCCCCGGCTTGAACCTCCGGGTCGTCCTCCAGCGCCTTGAGCGCCGACTCGACCGCGCTGCGCCCGCCGCCGATAACCAGCGGCAGACCCTTGAGCTGCGGGTAACGCAGCAATTCGACGGATGCATAGAACGCGTCCATGTCGAGGTGGGCGATGCGGCGGATGGGGATGTCTGACATAATTGATCGATCAAAATCGTATTACGAAATCATATCGATATGTACACGGTCACTGTCTCGCCCAAGTTTCAGGTCGTCATACCCCTGGCGGTGCGACGAGCCATGGGTCTGGAACCCGGCATGCGGCTGGTCGTCAAGCAGCATGGCAAGGCCATCGAACTGTTGCCGGTGCCGACCCTGGACGAACTTAAGGCCGAACTCAAGGGTTGCGGCAGCGCCATCGAAGACGACCCGGAGCGCTTCTGATGGCGGGCAGACGCCGCATCCCGGTGCCGGCGGTGCTGGTGCTGGATTCTTCATGCTGGCTCGAAGTGTTCGACGGCGGCAAGCGCGCCGCGTTGTACGAGCATGCGGTGGCCAGGCCCGAACAACTGATCGTTCCTGTCATCACCGTGTACGAGGTGTACAAGTACCTGGTGCGCGTCAAGTCGGCTGAGGCGGCGAACCGGGCTGCCTTGTACATGTGCAGCGGCACGGTGATCGACATCGACCATGGCATCGCGATATCGGCTGCCGGTAACGGCCTTCCGATGGCGGACAGCCTGATCTACGCCACGGCACAGGCCCAAGGTGCCGTGGTGTGGACGCAGGACGCGCATTTCGACGGTCTGGCTGGTGTGCATTACTTCGGCAAGGATTGAGCGGCGCGGGCCTCATTGCGCCATCATCAGCCTGTCCAGCGGGCTCGCGGTGCCGCCCGCAGCCACCGTGAGCACTTGCGTGTCGACCATTGTGGTGCTGACGTCCGAGTGGCCGAGCAGTTCCTGCACGGTGCGGATGTCGGTGCCGGACTGCAACAGATGCGTCGCGGACGAATGCCGCAGCGTACGCACGGTGCCGTACAGCAGCCGGGTCAATGGCGCGGTGAAGCCGTCTTTCACCTCCATCTGCGCCAGGATGCCCGCTACCTCGGCCTGGGTCAGCACCGTGGGGATACGCGGCTTGCGGGTGGGGCGGTTGATGTTGTCCAGCCACGGCAGGTCGATGGCCAGCACCTCGCGGTACAGGAACAAGATGGCGCTCAGCGCCTGGTTGTGGGTGGATGCGGACACGTCCCGCTCGGTGGACAACATGGTCAGGAATGCCTCGACACCCTTGGTGTCCCTGTCGCGCGGACGGCGCATCCGCCGGTCGTTATCGCCGACCGACCACCGGACGAAAAAACGCACCCAATACAGGTAGAGCTTTTCTGTGGCGAGGCTACAGTGCATGTAACGAATCCGCTCGCGCAGCTGGTCCAGCAGGCGGACGGACAGCAAAGGCGGAGCGCGGGGTTTCATGGCTGGGTTTATAACTGGTTGTTTGTCCAGTATATTTGTCACCCAGGAAGACAGCAAGCCGGTTTCAGGACGATTTGATGTCCAGGCTATCGAGCATCCACCGTTTTAATGAACAGCTTTTGCTTCAGATATCACGTTTTGCCGTTCGGCCGGACTTGTGCGATAACTAGCGCATGAAAGTCAAAGAGTTGGTGGCTTTGTGCGCCCGAGCAGGCTTCGATGCCGATCAGGCAGGGCGGCAGATTGGCGATGAGTTCGAGCAGTTTGGCGCGCGGCACCTCGGGACGCACCAGAGCGGGCTTGCCGGCTTCGTCCACCCGTGCACAGCGAAAACGTTCTTTTCCAGATCGATGCCAACAGTTACGATAGTCATGATTTCCCCTCTCAGGTGAGTTGATGAAAACGAAGTTTCAGTGCAGACTAACTTGTACTCAAGTTATGTCGGAGCTAAAAGTTCGACCTCTCCATCGTGGCACGCTGTTGCCGAAAACCGCAAGTCGCAAGATGCGCGGCTCGCCTGGGACGGGGAAGTCCCTTTCATTCGTTATGCCTTACAAACGAATCACTCTTGCGCTTCCGCGTTGATGTAGATACACTAACCGCGTGACGGTCACCTACGATCCAAAGAAGCGGGCACAGACGCTGGCAGCACGGAAGTTGGACTTCGAGGATGCCAGGTTCGTATTCGAGCAACCGTTCTTCGAGACCGAAGACACACGCAAGAGCTACGGCGAAAAGCGAATGATTTGCTTCGGAATGCTTCGCGATCGCATGGTGGTCGTCGGCTACACACCGCGTGGCGCGGATCGCCATGTGTTCAGCATGAGGAAAGCCAATGACCGCGAGCAAGCGCGCATCACCCCGCTCCTTGGGATCTGATCTCGCGAGGGTAGCCGCCCACGTGATTCAACCGGAAGAGTACGACGAACTTCCAGAACTGACTGACGATATGTTGGCGCGAGGGACGATCAACAAAGGTGGACGTCCACGATCCGAGAATCCAAAGAAGTTGATTTCCATTCGTTTGCCAGAGGCTGTGATCCAGAAGTGGCGAGCCACAGGTCCTGGCTGGCAAACACGTATGGCAGAGAAGCTCTCTCGGGTCGCGCCGAGGTGACGAAAAAGGTCGCTCAAAGCGGACCGCCCGCAAGCGGGCGGCCGTTCAGCTTCGATTATCCGTCGCAAGAACCATCATGCCGTCCTCCGAGACCCAGCCCAAAGCCGAAGGCGGTTGCGCATGCAAAGCCGTTCGATACCGATTGGAGTCAGCGCCCCTGGTCGTCAACTGCTGCCATTGCCGCTGGTGTCAGCGTGAAACTGGTACTGCATTTGCCATCAACGCGGTGATCGAATCCGACAGGGTCACCAACCTCGGCGTCGAGCCAGAGATCATCGATACGCCCTCTGAGAGTGGAGCGGGTCAGAAGATCGCCCGCTGTCCGCGCTGCAAAGTCGCTGTATGGAGCCACTACGCCGGAGCTGGCCCAGTAACAAAGGTGGTAAGGGTCGGAACGCTTGACGATCCGGACGCGATGCCACCTGACGTACACGTCTTCACCCAGTCAAAGCAGCCGTGGGTTACCCTGCCTGCTGGATCCAGCGTCTTCACTGAGTACTACGAACGAGAGCAAGTTTGGTCTGCACAAAGCCTTGAACGCCGCGAGGCACTGCTTCCACAAATCAACGCGTACTTGGCTGCAAAGCGTGGCGACGCCAGCAACGCGTCCCACACGGACCTTCACGTCGCTGCGCAACCTTCGACCGGTTGACGCAAACGTCATCCGTCGCAAATCACCTTTTCAGCGTCCGCCGCTTCTGTGATGACAGACGGCACACGGTCTGCTACTATCGCGAACCATGAAGCCGTTTCGCTGGCCACCCGACAAGAATGACCAACTCAAACTGGAGCGAGGCGTGTCCTTCGAGGACATCACAGTTGCAGTGGAAGCGGGTGGCTTGCTTGAAATCGTGCCGCACCAGAACCCAGCGAAGTACCCGCGGCAGAAGATCATGGTTGTCGAAGTAGCCGGTTACGCTTTCCTAGTTCCGTTCGTTGAAGAAGAAGACCACTTCTTTCTCAAGACCATCATTCCCAGCCGCAAAGCCACGCGCGACTTCATCGCGAAGGATTCAGACGATGTCCAAGCTTGATCCATACGAACTAGAAGTGCTTGAAGCCTACGAGTCGGGCAAACTGAAGCCGATTGCGAGCAAAGCTGAACTGCAGCGAATGCGCGCTGCAGCAAGAGCAACAGCAATTAAGGACAAGCGGGTCAACATTCGCCTGTCGTCTGCAGATTTACTCGATATTCAGGCCAAGGCACTTGCTGAAGGCATGCCGTACCAGACTCTGATCGCCAGCGTCCTGCACAAGTATGTGGCAGGCAAGCTCGCAGAGAAGGAGCCCTCGGTCGTCGGCGCCCGGCGACGCCTGACCCCTCGCTCAAGCTGAGCCCCAACGGCGGGCCACGCGGGCCTGGTCGGCGGTACGTTGTACATTTTCGCCAACCGGGCCAGCGCGTCCCACCGTCGGTGCCAGCTTGGCTAGAACGTTGTATTGCATTGCCTTGCCAAAATGATTGATGGTCTTCGCAACTTGGTCAGCGCGCGACGCGTTTCGACGGCCGCTCGGTCGCCGTTGTGGGTCGCCGCCGTTTGTGTTCGTGGCATTGGCAGGCGGCCGGGCTTGAATCAAAGTGGTTTGGAATGCGGGCCAACTGCCAGGCAACTGGTTCGCGGAGCTGGGCGCGAGGCAATGGCGCCTTTCACGAGTCGGAAATCTTTGCGTAAGATGCTTTCTTGCTTACCGGCACGGTTGGCGCTGACCGCCACGGCTCCATACAACCAGGCAGCCCGACGGATCGCCTTCGGCGACCGCTGGCTTCTACGTGGGGCGTCAAGGATCAGCGACCTGCACGCCGCGCCGGAGATGTGATTTGTGATGGACCGCAGGACATTCGTCACCCTCGCCGCCGGCATGTGCCTGCTGGAGCCGTTCGCGGTTCGCGCACAGCAGGCGGGCAAGGTCTCCAGGATTGGATTGCTTGTTCCACGGTCCGAACTTACACCTGCGGATCGGATCGACTTGGAGGCGCTGCGTACGGGTTTGCGCGATCTTGGCTGGGTCGAAGGAAAGAACCTCATGATCGAAATCCGATGGGCGGATGTGAATCCGCAGCGCCAGCGCGAACTCGCCGCGGAGCTCAAGGCGCTCCCGGTGTCGCTAATCCTTGCGCTGGGCACCACTACCATCCGTGCGGCGCGTGACGGCGCTCCTGGCCTGCCCGTCGTCATGATCAACGCCGGAGACCCGGTAGGTGCGCGATTCGTGGCCAGCCTGGCCCGGCCAGGTGGCGACCTGACCGGCACTTCGGCGGCCGGCGAAGAGCTTCTTGCCAAACAAGTGGAGCTGCTGTCGGTCGCCGTGCCGCAACTCAAGAGGGCTGGTGTGCTGATGAACAGCGCCAACCCTGCCAACGGATTCTTCTTCGACGCGATGTCGTTGCGCGCAAAGGCTCTAGGCCTGCGACTCGATCGTATCGACGTCACTGTGGAAGGTGAACTGAACATGGCCATCGCGCGCGCCAATGGCGGCGCGCTAGTGGTCGTGAACGACCCAATGTTTTTGCGAAACCGTGTCCACATCGTCGAGCTGACGCTTCGCTCCCATGTGCCGTCCATTTTCGGCAACCCCGAGTACGTCGCTGCCGGCGGTTTGATGTCCTTTGTTTCATCCAGCGTGTGGCATTGGCGCACCGCAGCCAGCTTCGTTGACAGGATTCTCAAAGGCGCAATGCCCGCCGATCTTCCGGTGGAGCAGCCAACCAAGTTCGAGCTGATGATCAACTTGAATACCGCAAAGAGGCTCGGCATTGCGATTCCCCAGTCGCTGCTGGCGCGCGCCGACGAACTGATCCGGTGAATCTTGACGCCCAACGGTCAATCCACACGGGCGCCTGCGGCGGCCGTGAATTTCGACGTTAGCGTCCAAACGGAGGCATAAGATGACACGCGTTCGCGTTGAGGGCTTCACCATCTCGCTCGACGGATACGGAGCAGGCCTAGATCAAGACATCAACAATCCGCTCGGCATTGACGGGACGGATCTGCACCAGTGGTTATTTCCAACACGCACGATCCAGCGGGCCTTGTTCGGGAAGGACGGCGGCACGACCGGGATTGACGATGATTTCGCCGCGCGTGGCTTTGAGAATGTCGGGGCTTGGATTCTCGGGAGGAACATGTTCAGCCCCCATCGTGGGCCCTGGCCGGACATGAGCTGGAAAGGCTGGTGGGGAGACAATCCACCGTATCACGTTCCGGTCTTCATCATGACGCATCATGCACGTGCACCCATCGAGATGGAAGGCAGCACGACGTTCCATTTCGTCACGGGCGGCGTTCGCGACGCGCTTGAAAGGGCGCGCGAGGCGGCCGGCGGATTGGACGTGCGCGTCGGCGGTGGGCCGAACACCATCCAGCAGTATCTTCGCGAGAGCCTCATTGATGAACTGCACATTGCTATCTCACCTGTCCTGCTCGGCGGAGGAGAACGGCTGTTCGAAGGGGTTGACTTGCGGGCTCTGGGATACGAATGCGTCGAATTCGTAGCATCGGAGAAGGCCACGCACGTCGTCCTACGGCACCAAGGGCGGGCGGACGCCGAATAGCCGGTTGCAGCGGACGGCACTTTGCGCCGCCGCTGCAACCGGCTATTCGGCCACGCACCCAGACTTCTGCACCGATGACCATCGAATTCAAACCTGCTCCGCCCGACTTCGCCGCCGAGTACGTCCGCCTGCGTGGATTGACCCGCGAGAATGCTGTTTCCGACGATCGACTTCGCTCACTTGGCATAACTGTGGAGACCTGGGCCAACGACATTCGGTCCAATAAGCTTCAAGGATTCATTGCACAGTCGGGCAACGAACTCGTTGGCTACTGCTTCGGCGACACAAGGTCGGGTGAGATCGTCGTACTGGCCGTACGCCCCACCCATGAGAGCCAAGGCGTCGGGCGCCGACTGCTGGACTTGGTCGTCCACCAGCTTGGCCTGCGGGGTCACAGAAGGCTGTTTCTTGGCTGCTCGCCGGATCCGAAGGTTCGCTCGTACGGTTTCTACAGGCACTTGGGCTGGCGCAGCACGGGAACAGTCGACGAGCGAGGCGACGAGGTTCTGGAGCTGTAGCAGCAATGAGAGTACGTGGCAACAGACTGCCACACCGTGCGTATAGTGCACCAATGGCACCAACAGTCGTCAAGGACCGGCAGTTCCGTCTGTTTTTCTTCTCACGGGAGGAGAAACGTATTCACGTGCACGTTGCGCAACAGCGAACGATGCTCCAACGGGAATACCAGCCGGTGGTCTCGCACATCCTGACATGCCGATGATGCGTGCGGGTACACAACGCCGGGTCGCCTTGCTCCTCCGCCTACTCGCAGGGGGTGTCCTGATCGGCGCGGCGATAGGGGGCGCGGCTGGTTCGGCGTTCCGCGACGTGCCGCTGCTCGGCGCAAGCCTCGGTGGCCTGGCCGGAGCCGCCCAGGCCGTAATACTGGTCGGCGCGATTCTCGGCCCCGAAATCTTCCTCCCCAGGACGCGGCTCGGTCATGCGCTCGAGCGTGCACCGTTCCTGGTCACCTTCGCGATGAAGTTGCTTGTCTACGGCGCCGTGATCGTGTTGGTTGTCGCAGGCAAGCCCGGCTGGCGCCTCGCCGGCGCTGTTGCCGACATGATGCTCAGCTCCGACGTCGCGACGGCGATCTCGGTTCACGTCATATCCCCGACGGGCCCGGGGATGGTACGCACGTTCTTGCTCATTGGCATGGGCGTCCTGATGCTCCAGATGAGCCGCGTGGTGGGTGAACGCACCCTGCGCGACATCGTGCTCGGCCGCTACCATCGCTCGCGCACGGAAGAGCGATTCTTCTTGTTCGTCGACGTCATCGGCTCGACGCCGCTCGCCGAGCGGATCGGCCCCGGCGCGGTGCATCGCTTTCTCGGCGAAGTCTTCCGGCTCGCCTCGGACCCGATCGACGATCACCGGGGCGAGGTCCATCAGTACGTCGGCGACGAGATTGTGATCACCTGGACGGTGGCCGAAGGACGCGACGGCGCACGACCGGTCGCCTGCTACTTCGCGATCGAACAGGCGCTCGCGCGGGCCGCGCCGGAGTTCGAGCGCGCGTTCGGTGCCGTGCCGCGTCTGCGCGCTGCGCTGCACGCCGGCCCTGTCATCACCGGCGAAGTGGGAGGCAGTCGACGCGCGATCGTATATCACGGTGACGTGATGAACACCACGTCACGCATCGAACAGGCGACCCGAGACCTCGAGCGACCATTCCTCGTCTCGGGTGATGCGCTGGAGCGGCTCGCGGATCTCGAGGGCTACGCGCGCGAGGACCTCGGCCCGCAGCGGCTGCGTGGCCGTGTCGCGGCGATACAGGTCTACGCGGTCACAGCCAAGCCGTCAGCGAACGGCCAGAAGACGATGTGAGGCCGTGACGACATGGGCCGGTATGACGTGCAGCCAGGCCAAGCCGTCAGCGAACGGCCAGAAGACGATGTGAGTGGAAACAGCATTGTCGAACCGTGGCATGCAGCCGACGGCCTCCCCCTCAACGTCAAGAGGCTCACCAAGTGTCTGAGACCTGCGCCCGCAGCCGATCCTCCTGTTGCCGCAGCTCCGGCGTAAGAGCGGCACCAAAGTCCTCGGATTCGAAGACCTGCCGAATTTCGACCTCGGACTCGCCCTGCATTGGGTTGGGGCAACGCTTGACCCAGTCGATGGCCTCCTGTAGCGAGGCGCATTTCCAAATCCAGAAACCGGCGATCAGCTCCCTGGTATCGGCAATTGGCCCGTTGATCACCGTCCGGCTGCTGCCGGCGAAGCGCACCCGTGCGCCGCGCGAACTGGGGTGCAGTCCTTCGCCGGCCTGCAGCACGCCGGCCTTTACCAGTTCTTCGTTGAATCGCGCCATCTCGGTGAGCAACGGCTCGCTGGGCATCACGCCCGCTTCACTTTGGCGGTCGGCCCTTATCATCACCATGAATCGCATGCCTGTCTCCTTGTGCAGAGTTGTGAAATAAACATGCCCTATTTTTCCGCTTTCGCACCAAGGCGTGAGGCGCTTGGAACATTGACCCTGACCCCTGCCGCCTGATGCGGACAACCGGAGTAGAGCATGCTCGATATTGCAACCATACAAAACATGCTGGCCCCGCTGTTCCCGGGCCTGATGGATGTTCGGCTGATCGAGGTCGCACCGGATCGGGTCGTTGCCCGGATGCAGGTGCGGCCCGACCTGTGCACAGCCGGCGGCATCTTGCATGGCGGTGCGTATATGGCATTTGCCGATTCCCTGGGGGCCGTGGGTACCGTGCTCAACCTGGCACCGGGCAAAAAGACGACCACCACCGATTCCAGTACCAAGTTCATCGCCGCTGCCAAGGTGCATACGGTTGTCACTGGCGAGAGTGTCGCGTTGCACCGTGGCCGCACAACGATGGTGTGGCAGACGCTGATTCGAAACGCCGACGGAAAACTGTGCGCGGTGGTGACGCAAACCCAATTGGTGCTGGAATCGAGCGCATGAGCAAGTAAGAAAGCCGGCCCGCCGCGACCAATGTCTTTGCTGCTTCCCAACGATCGGAAACCCCCATGATGAAGTATGCCCGCCTGCTTGTTGCCGTGATGCTTGGCGCCTTTAGCCTGGTCGCCATTTCGGCCGATGGCCTTGTCAGCGTCAAGAGCCCGCGCAATGCCAAGGACACGATGACCCGCCTGGAAGACGTGGTCAAGGAACGCGGCCTGAATGTGTTCGCCCGCATCGACCATGCTGCTGGGGCGGCCAAGATCGGCAAGACACTGCGGCCGACCGAGGTGCTGATATTTGGCAATCCGCAGGGCGGCACGCCGTTTATGGAATGCCAGCAGACTGTCGGCATCGATCTGCCGCTCAAGGCGCTGGTCTGGGAAGACAGCGCCGGCCAGACCTGGCTTGGCTACAACGACCCGGTGTTCCTGGCCCAGCGCCATGGCGCGGCCCAGTGCCCGGTAGCCGAGAACCTGCGCAAGACGCTGGCCGGCATGGTAGATCCGGCCATCGCGCCGTGACCGCCGGGTCTGGTGCGACGGCGCTGCGGTACCCCGCGTGGCACTCGATGCGCTGCTTGTTGCATGCAGGGGTCATGGCATCGCTGGCTATGTCAGCCCAGATGGCCGTTGCGCAACAAGCGCCATCGACTGGCCAGCGGTTCCCGGATGTGCTGTCAGCCACAGTTCGCGCAACGTCGGCCCAACGCTTTGACTTCGATGTCACGATCGCGTCACCGTACGACACCCCGAAACGGTACGCCGATGGGTTTCGCGTCACCCGCCTGTCGGGCGAACTATTAGGTGAGCGCACGTTGTGGCACGACCATCAGCATGAGCAACCCTTCACCCGTGACCTGCATGGCGTGACGATTGCGCCGGGGGTACTGGCGGTCCGCATCCAGGCGCGCGACCAGAAACATGGATATGGCGGGCGGTCGATCGAGTTGGCGTTGCCCGGTCGGCGCTGACCGGGACACACGGCATGCCGGTCAGATTGACGCGGCCAGCGCCAGTTGTTTGAGCTTGCGGGTGATCCGCTCCAGGAACTGGCGCGTCACATGCGACAGGCTGCGGTGCGATGGAATCACGATGCCGACTTCGATGGCATTGATCGCCGTGTTGGCCAGTGGCCGCCAGACCACCTCGCCGCGGTCGAGTTCGTCGATGAAACCGATCTTCGAGAAAAACGAGATGCCGCGCCCGGCGATGATCATGCGCTTGGCCATGGTTGTCGAGTTGCAGGAGATAGCCGGAACCAGTTCATCCCAGAAGCGCGAGAACTCCGGTTGCACCAGGCTATGGATAGGCGAGATGCGGCTGATCTGGATGAAGGCATGGCCGCGGCAATCGTCGAAGTCCACGCTGGCCTGGCGTGCCAGCGGATGCGACGGTGCCATCACCACGCCGGGCGGAAAAGGGGCCTTGGCGATCACCTCCAGCGCACTGGGCAGTTTTCCCAGGTAGCAGATGCCGATGTCGCTGTCACCCGACGCGACCCGGTCTGGTACGTCACTGGGCATCGCTGACAGGATGGTGTATCGCACTGCCGGGTAGCTGCCCGAAAACTCTTCCACTGCCGCCGGCAGAAAATCGATCAGCAGCGAGTCCATTGCAGCTACCGAGACATGGCCCTTGCGTTCACCCTTCAACGCGTCGAGTTCCGTGCGCATCAGATGAAAGTCGTGCAGCGTGCCGCTGACATGGCGGCGCAGTCGCTCGCCAGCGATGTTCAACCGCATGCCGCTGGGAACCCGGTCGAACAATTCGGTGCCCAACTCTTCCTCCAGGCGCAGGATCTGCCGGTTCACTGCGCTGGATGCGACAAACAGGGTCTGCGCGGCCTTGCGGATGGATCCGTGGCGGGCGACCTCGAGAAAATACTTCAGGACGACGGCATGCATGGCGACAGGGTAACGCAGCCGCCTGCCTTAGAGGATCCGGTTGAACCACAGCAGCGAGAGGCCGGCCGCGGCCAGCGCCAAGACTGCCGACGCCAACGCCAACATGGCCGAGAGCTCGGTCTCCTTCCTGTCGATCTGCAACCGGGTGCCGAGTTTTTCGTAGACCTTCTTCAACGCATCGGCGTCGCCGGCATAGAAATATTCGGCCTGCGTTGTGAGGGCAATGGCCTTCAGGCTGGGCTCGTCGAGCTTGAGGTACATCGACCAGCCCTCGAAGCCGGGGACTTCGCCATCCACGGTGCCCAGGCCGATCGAATAGACCCGGATGCCGCGGTCGGCCGCCATCTTGGCGGCTTCCTGCGGGTCCACGCCGGTGGTGCGCCGGCCGTCGGTGAGCAGCACGATGGCGGCGGACTCGTAGGAGCCCGGTGCCACCGGAACGAACTCCTTCTTCGGCTTGGCCGGGGCCTCGTCGATGCCTTTGCCGCGGCGCCCGTTGCCATAGGTCATCTCGCCCACATCGATACCCTGGTCCGGAAACAGTTCGGACAGGGCCACGACGATGCCACTGCCTACCGCCGTGCCGCGTTGCAACTGGAACTTGTCGATCGCCGCCACCAGGTCCTCGCGCTGCAGCGTGGCCGGCTGCACGACCGTGGCAGTGCCGGCGAAGGTGACGATGCCGACCTTGATGTTGCGCGGCAGTTCCTGCAGGAAGGCCTTGGCCGCGTCTTGCGCCGCGGTGATGCGGTTGGGTTTGATGTCGGTCGCCCGCATGCTGAGTGATACATCGATGGCCAGCATCACCGTGGCATGGTTGGACGGCAACGCAATGACCGCCGTTGGCCTGGCCGTGGCGAGCAGTCCCACGGCCATCGCGAGCAGGAACAGCGCCGGCGGCAGGTGGCGCCGCCAGTGCAGACCAACGCCCATGGCCTGCTTGGCGATCGCGATGCTGGCAAATCGCAGAGCCAGTTTCTTCTTGCGTCGCAGCAACCAGACATAGACCAGCACCAGCAGCGGCACGGCCAGCAGCAGCCACAGAAAATCCGGCCACAGGAACGACATCGGAAGTGTCATGTCTTGCTCGCATAGGGGTCCCAAGCCGGTCCGAAACATGGGCCCAAACTGCCCACCTGTGGCTTGCGGCGCAGCCTCCATTGTGGCGGGGTGCCGTTCGTTTTGCTACTGCCGTTCGGTAGTAGCACGGCAAAGGCTGGGGCTAAGCCCAGCCGCGCGTGGTGCCGGGTCAGGTGGCGCGTCGGATTGGTTCGAAAAGTCAGCGTCAGAACGGCTCGCTATGGCTGCGCAGCTCCCGTTCCCAGCTCCTCGCCCCGCTGAATTGGTGCAGCGCCGTGCATCAGGTCAAATGATGGCAGTCTGTCTGACTGCTTGCTGGCAACGGGAATTCACAGCAATGCAAGTTGGGCCCAGGCTTGATCGATCGGCTGCTATGCAGCGGACGATCCGCGAAACCCCGCGTATCCACGCGCGCCGATCGTCATTCAACGACCCGATCGGCGCGTTGCAGCACCAACGGGGAAATCGCCAAGGCCAGTTTTCGGGCGGTCGCCAGATTGACGACCAATTCGATCACGGTCGGCTCTTGCACCGGAAGCTCGGACGGTGACGCGCCGCGAAGAATACGATCGACATACTCGGCCGCCAGGGCCGAAACGTTCAAAGTGCGCCACGAGTAGGCCATCAGCCCGCCATCATCGGCAAACCGACCGACGCTGTACATGGCGGGCAGACGGGTGCGGTTGATGGCCGCGGCCAGATCTCGCCTGATGGCAAAGCTTGACCCGGTGTAAACAACGTAATAGGCATCGACACCGGAAGCCTCAAGTCGCGCGACCGCATCCACGTATTGATCCTGGCTGCTCGCCTCCCGCCGCATCACTTGGATCTTGAGTGTTGCCGCGGCTTGCGCCACCACCGCAAGCTCGTCCTGCACCGGATACTTTGGATCAAATAGCAGACCCACGGTCTTGATGGACGGAAAAGCGTCCTTGAGGAGTTCGACCCGTTTCGCTGCGATGGTGATGGCGCTCAGTGTGAAGCCTGTCGCGTTTCGCCCAGGCTTTGCCAAAGTTGCGATCAGGCCTGCGCGGACAGGGTCGCTGACCAAAAAAACAATCGGAAGGCGACTAGAGCGCCGCTGGAGTTCGATCGCGCCTTGGGAATTCGGCACGAAAACCACCTCGACGCCTTCCTCGATCAGTTCGCGCGCCAATTCAGGAATACGCTCAGGGATGCCGTTAGCAAAACGCACAATGATTGCCACTGTCTGGCCAGGAACGTACCCCAGTTCGCGAAGACGCGAGAGGAACGTTTCCATCTCGCGCGCAACCCCCTCTTTTGTGGAGCCAAACAATAGGCCAACGCGCCGTTGCCGCTCCGAACTCTGGGGCCAGACGTTGCCGGTCGCCAACAGGTTCGAACCCGACGCTATCAGAAAAAATCGACGCTTGATTCGGCGCATGGGTGGCCCACGAAGTGTGCTCTGGCATTCTAGGCTTCAAGCAGTGTCTTGGGTTGCGCAAGCGCGTCGCGTCGGGTTGCCACTTGCCAACGACAGTAGTCAGGGTTTCCGAGTCAATCCAGTCCTGTGAGTGAATTCTTTGTGCAGGACTCAGCCAGGTGTTCGCGATGCTGAATGAATCACTTGCGTCAACCGACCCCACGCGTAGGACTACCAGGTGACGACTCCAGCGGCGTGAGCACTAGGTCCGCCTGTTTGCCGCCGCTCTGCGGTTTGGGGCAGTGGTAGACCAACTCCGCACCCCGCTGGCGCAGCCGGTCCAGCGCAAACGGTGGACCGGCGCAGTAACGCAACCGCCGCTGCAGGCCGGCGCGATCCTGCGCCTCGATACGCACGCCGGCGTCGACAGAGAAACCGCTGTGCCGATACGCCAGCATCTCCCTGGCCTCGAAGCGCTCGATCAGGCCGCGGCCCGCGAACGCGCGCAGGATGCGGGTGCGCACCTCGGTCTGCACCCGGGCGACAGCCGCCTCGTCAATCCCGCTAGCCGGGTGAAACACGACACGCGGTGGTGTTGCCGGGTCGGCGCCGGGGTCACCGCACCGATATGCACCGATATGCACCGATGCCTTGTCAAGCTTGGCCGCGCTGGGGCAGGCCGCCGCCGGCGAGAGGGGGGCCGGATCGACGTGGGAGCCCGCATACCGATACGGCTTCGCTGGTGCGCGGGCAGCGGCAGCTGGCATGGGGCAGTGCCAGCCCGAGCTTGCTCGCAAGGGCTGGGTGGCGCAATATGGCGCCGCAGCGGCCGGTGGCGCACCACCCCGTTGGGGGATGCCGCTGCAGCATTTGTATGCAAACCCTGCGCGTGGTCGGGTTCGCCAACCAATCAGCAGTCCGATTTCTGCAGCCTGGCCGAGCAGGTGGCGCGTGATCACCCGGTGCACGACCTGCAGCACGACGGCGCTTGCCTCGACCTGCCCACGCGACGATACGTGGGCTGGGACGGTTGAATTTCCCTCTATCCCTCTGCGCGACGCCATCGTGCATCGGCGGCGACGTTGACCGCGACTGTCGAGTTCGACTGGGCGCCGGCCGGCAGGGCAAGGACCCGTCGTTACCGGCGAGCTCAAGATCGTTGCCGCCATCCTGGAGCGGTCCGTCATCGAGAAGATCCTCGCCCACCTGGGGCTGGCTCCGCAGCCGCCGCCCAAGGGCAGGGCGCGCAAGGCGGGGCAAGACTTGGCCGCCTGAGCCGCGCTGGACGTCGCAAACATTGCTCGGATACATCGCCAAGGGGCTGCACTGCCGCACTGCAGCCGCCGGTGGCCCTTAGGGAATCACTGATCAAGTAGCCGCGAAAGCGAACCAAGACCACGACCTTGTTGGAATTGCGAATCGAATGAACATTGCATCGGCTTTTGCGGGTGTTTTCGAGCTCACAGAGGGGGCTTTCCCCATTTTTGGCTCATGCCGGACGCACCTGTCCCGTGAGGGGTCTTGCCCACTTGACGATGTTGAGCATCGCCAGCATAGCGAAGGCGCGATTGGCATTCTTCGCAAGTCCGCGATAGCACGCCTTGGCAAAGCCCCACAGGCGCTTGGGCCCGAGGAACGGATGCTCAACCTTGGGGCGCACTGCCGACTTGCGCCGGTTGGTCTGCTTGTCGGCATCACTCAACGGCCGGCTCTTGTAGGCGCGCTTGTTGGTGAACCCCGGCCGTTTCCGTTTCCCGTTTCTGGCCATGTCCAGGCGTTTGAATTCCCCATGCCGTCAATACGCAGATCAAACGCGCTGCCCAGGTGCCAAGATGGACGGCAACCGCAATGGAGTTCCATGCGAGCAGCAGTGGTGCAAACATCCGTTCGCCAAGTAGGTCGGCGAGGCCTCTCAAGAAACACCATCCAAGTGATTGATATGAAATGGTGTATGAACGCGGCTTGTGCGGAAGCGGCGAGTTTCATGCCCGTCTTGTTGGCGTGCGGACAAGGCAATTGTCGCCAACGACGCCCTGATCCCTCGATGCAGATGTGCTGCTGAACAAGGGCACCCTGCGATGCCGGCCGGGCAGGGTGGTCAGATGCATGGCACGCTCACTGTCTTGCCGCGTCCGAAGCGTTGTTCTGGAAGGTCTGTGTTCAATTTCGGCAATGCAAGGCTGGTAATCAACCGCGAACGCCCTGGCCATGTGGACCATGACCACCGCTTCGGCGATACGACGCTGGGCAAACTGGGGACCTTCGTTGCCCTGTTGGGAGAAATCGAGCGAAAGCTTGCGGTCGCCGTCTTCCACCTGGAGGTTCATGCCGACACGGGTGGAAGAGACCACCACGCTGATTGCCGCCGCATGGGCTACTCGGCCGCTTCGGCTGGAGACGAAATCACCCGCGATTACGTCAAACGAGCGGCGGGCTCCCAGGTTCAGAATCACCTTCGGTACCCAGGCCTTGATGCCACCATCTTGCCGGCCGAGTTCAAGGTCGTCCTGGGTCCAGGCGCCCGAGAGCACCAGGTGCGTCGGGTTGCGCGGATCGGCCTTGCCTCCATCGTCGGTGACCACGCTGATCTTCTGCGCGCCGATCTTCTGCAAAGCGGTGATGAGCCACCATTTACCGCCGCTGCTTAGTCGGCGGTCCTTGAATTCGCCGGGCACCGTCAGGTCACGTATGTTGTCTACGTAAACCACCACCGCTGGCAGGGAACTGCTGTCGATCCGCTGCCCCAGACAGCTCAGGCCCAGTGAATAGTCGGTCTGCACATTCTGTATCTGGCCCACAGGCTTGGGGTGGGCCCCTTCGCCCAGGGTGGCACATCCGCTCAGGGTCAGCACAATCATCGCCGAGATTGAAATCGTCGTCCAACGGGTCGCTTGCATGGTGGTTTCCTTGTCGTGAAGCAAAGGTTCCGGCGCCGCGCCGTCGCCAGTTGATGGACTGACAACGACCGGTTGATGGACTTATTCCCGGTGGCGGGCCTTGAGGTCGACCAGCAGGAAGACCGAAGGGGCGCGCTTATCGCCCATGTTGTCAGCGACCAGCAGAAATAACATGTCGCCAAGGTAGGCCATGCCTTCGAAGTTCTCTGCCCCTTCAGTCCGGTCGATGAACAGCAATTCGTTCGTCTCGCAAACCACATCCGCCCCGCAGGCAGCCAGCCGAATGTGGCGCAGGGCAATGACCGGCCCGCTCCTCATGCCCATGCCGGCCTTCGCCCGCTCAAGCACCACCAGGCTACCGTCCGGCAGCGAGTCCATGGCCTTCAAGCGCGATCGGCCGATATCCAGCACGGGAAAGCGCCAGGACCTGCCTTTGGCGTAGATCTCGTGAAGACCGGGCGCCGCACCCACCAAAGGGGCTTCGGCAGCGGCCAGCAGACCATGCTGCGGGCTGTACGCGACGGCTTCGAGCATGGTGTTATCTGCTCGGTAGCGCCGGGGATCTGACAGTGGCTCGGGCAGTTCAACCAATTCCAGCACCTGGCCGTCGGTCGAGACGCGCAGGACCCGGGGGTGTCCTTCGGTGGCAACCAACAGTTCAGTGTCACCTGCCACTCCGTTATCTCCCTTCAGAATGGCCAGGCCTTCGGCGTCGATGCCTGTGTGTCGGGGGGGCAAGTGCATGGGCCAGCGCAGACGGACTGCGTCAACAGGCTCAACGGTCTTGAGGTGCCTGTTGTCGAGGTGCAGGCGGAAGCGGTACAGGAATCCGCGGTCGGAGATGCCGTACAACATCTGTTCATCGGCGTCCCAGGCCAGACCAGACAGCTCTGCCACCCGCACGTCGCCCAGCTTGGTTGCCGGCAGCCGGACAATGCTGCGCACAGCCGGGTTGCCCGGATCTGTCGGCTTGGCTGCCCGTGCTGGCAGCCAAGCCAGAACACAGAATGCGAATGTGATGCTAGTGGCAACAGCAGCAGCGATGGCCGGCAGCACGCAGCGGTGGTCGGGGCTGGCACGCCGTATCGGATGGATGGACATATTCGCGAGACGGCAGTTCAGCTTCTCAGGCGAGCAACATGCCGCGCAAGGTGAAGTAGACAAGGGCCGCCAACAATGCGCAGGCCGGAACCGGGATCAGCCAGGCGGCTGCCCGGGGGCGTGTCGGCCGCGAGTTCATTGGTGTTCATGTTGTGCGCCGGTGGTGCTTTTGCCAAAGTTCGGTAGGGCATTGAGTTTGCGCAGTGCTGGCAGAAACTTGTTGTGCCGGGGCACCAGGTCCAGCGCTGCCATGCCGACGCAGTATTTCGAGCAGCTCTTGGTGGGGTGCTGATGCAGTCCGCGCAGAATGCGGTCGGCAAGCCCATTGCCGTTGGCCGATTTGGCTTCGACGATGAACACATCGGAGTCCGTGTGGCGCCGAATGCCGCTGCTCTCGAACGCGATGCCGCCGTCGATGGTCATGCGTTCGCCGCCTTGCTTGGCCACCAGCGTGATGCGCCGATAGCGCATTTCGATCACAGGCCGCAAGTCGCGTGCATAGGGTTCGTTGTACAGCGCGCCGTAGGACGCCTCGATGTGCGCCATCGCATTGTGATCGAGCACACCGTAGCTCTCAGGCTGTACCTTCAGGCGCTTCTTGACCGTGATGCCGCGCTTGTCCTTCAACTTCACCTCGACAAAACAGAGCGCGGCATCCGTGTACTTGCGCACCCGGATCTTGAGGCGTTTTCGCCGACCCTGGTGGTGATCCATGTAGCCGTGGAGGTTTGCGTCGTCGAAGTAACAGGTTTCATAGATGAAGGACCGTTTGCCATCGATCTCCAACACATCAAAGTTTTTCGCCAGCTCGGCAATGGCCTGGCTCAGGACATCCTGACGCACCACATACTTGTTGTCCAGGCGCTCCAGCATGGCCGCTTTGCCGTCGAGTTGTTCGAGGCTGACGGGTGAAAACCCACTGGTCAGCCAGGCGTCCAGCTGGTGTTCAACGGCCATGGTCTTGCCCCCGGTTGCTGCGGTAGAAGACGTTGATGCGGGCCATGTCATTGACATAGTCCATCGCAGTGATCTGGTATGACATGACTTCCACACCAAGCCGGGTAGAGAGTTGTTCACGCATCAATGCGGGCTGAGAAAGCGCGTGGCTGTCGATCTTGTCCAGCGTGATCTTGACGCCATCGGATGAGCGCAAAATCGCCGGGTGATCAATCAGCCACGAGGCGAGAAGCACCAGGCCGATCACCACTACCACCAGGCCCATGGTGGTACCTCGAACCGAACAGATAACGGCAATGGCCACACTGCCAAAGAAGTAGGTGATTTCGGTCTTGCTGATCTGTTCGGAGCGCAAGGAGAACAGGGCCAGGATGGCAAACAGGCCAAACCCCGCAGCGATGCTGAACTCCACGTTGGACAGAATGCTCAGGACGGCAAAGGCAAAAATATTGAACATGGCCGCGGCGGTCACCAGCTCCTTGTCTCGGTAGCGCCGGTAATACAGGCCGAAAACTAGCGTCACCATCGCGAGGATGTTGACGATAAAGCGCAACGCCGTTTCCAGAATTGGGTTCAGGCTGATGTCGAAGTTCACGGGATTCCTTTGGATATTGCGACTGCAAAATTACAGATTTGGGGATGGTCCGCATGAACGTCGGGTATTTCAGCTTGCGCAGCGCAGCGGCGGACCCGGCTTGAATGCCGCCCCGGGGCGGCCGGCGCACCGAGACGCTTGTACTGGTTAATGTTCATGGCGTTGGCTCGTGGTCGTTGACACCAAGTCGGTCGTGACCGCGGGCCAGCTCAGCTCTGAGTTGCTCGAGCAATTGGCGCCGCAAAATAATGGGGATGTAGGCAGTCACAACCGGCTCGCCGTACCGGGCCATGAGCTCGATCGCGAGTTGGCGCACGCGGGCGCGGGGTACTCGTCCGCGCAGATCGCTGCACACGCGCTCGACAACATCGTCCAGCCGCGACACGACGGCGGCGTCGGCTTCCGGATTCACAGCGGGTGATTCGTAAATACTGGCAGTCATGGCTTCCCCTCAATTAATGTCGACACGATTTGCGCTAGCTTCGCCAGCGCGATGGGTTTGTTCAGCACCATGTCGGCGCCGCGCTTTAGAGCTTCGACTTCGAGGCCGGGTGAACCGTACGCCGTGATGAGAACGATGCGTGTGCCGGGACAGTGCTGCTTTACACACGTGACGATAACCAGTCCTTCTTCGCTTTCGATGCCGCCTAACCGCAAGTCGGCGATGATCAACGAGTACGTTTCCTCGCGCAGCAACGTCTGTGCGGTCGTCAAATCGCTCGCGCAGTCCACGGTGTAATCCAGAGTCCCAAGGTAATCGCTCAGGGCAAACAGGATGGATGGTTCGTCGTCGACAACCAGGAGTCGGGCTTTCATGCCAGACTTGGAGCAAGGTCCGTGCCTAGTCCACTTGAGCGAGCCGTCGGGTTTTCTTAACTGCCTGTGCCGAAACAGAATTCAGGAAAAAAAACGTCCGGCGTTAGATACCGCGACAGCACGGCACACCGCGGGAAGTCTGAAATCTGGACGCGATTTCTAGACTTTGGACAAATCGATGCGATGCTTCTGGATCTTCTGATAGAGGGAGCTGCGCGCGATGCCCAGACGGGCCGCCGCCTGGGCGACACGACCGACTTCCTCCCGCAGCACACGCTCGATATGGGCGCGTTCGATCTCTTCCAGCGTAAGATTCGATTCGCTGACCGCGGTGGAAACCATGGCCGAATTGTCGAAACGCAGATCGGCGCGCTTGAGAACGCCCTTGTCGCTATACATGACCGCACGCTCCAGCACGTTGCGCAACTCACGCACATTGCCGGGCCAGGGATGTTCCTGCAAAGCGCGTTGCGCGTCGGGATCGAGCCTGACCTCCCTGCGCGGCAAGTCGTTAGCGAGTTTCTTCAGCATGTGGTCGGCGAGGATTGCTATATCCTCTATTCGTTCCCGCAGCGGGGGAAGCTTCAGTGGAAAGGTGCTGACACGGAAGTAAAGATCACTGCGGAACGACCCGTCTTTTATGCGCTGGGACAAGTCCTGATGAGTCGCCGCAATCAACGCGATATCGACCACTTGATCGC
Source organism: Rhodoferax sp. (assembly GCA_043759735.1). Taxonomy (GTDB): domain Bacteria; phylum Pseudomonadota; class Gammaproteobacteria; order Burkholderiales; family Burkholderiaceae_C; genus CAISIP01. The sequence goes on along the minus strand of JAYUQC010000275.1, from coordinate 4,661 downwards.
GCACGGCGCCCAGGCGCCGGAATCGCTTCTCTTCCAAGACCTTGAGCAGCTTGGGCTGCACTTCCGCCGGCATGTCTCCGATTTCATCCAGGAAGACCGTGCCGCGCTGGGCGATCTCGAGCAGTCCGGGCTTGCTCGCTACCGCCCCGGTAAACGCGCCCTTCTCGTGGCCGAACAGCTCGGTCTCGAGAAATTCGCGCGATAAGCCGGCGCAGTTTAGGTCGACAAACGCTTCGTCCGCGCGCTGTCCATGTTGATATAGCCAGCGTGCAAGGACGCCTTTTCCGGTGCCTGTTTCGCCCTGAATCAAGATCGGGCTCGCCGTGGACAGCATCCTGCGGGCTTGCTCGGCCAGAGCGCGAATCGCCCCGCTGCTTCCGGCAAACGGATCGATGGATTCGCGCGCTTCCCGAGCCTTGCCGGCGAGGCGTTGTTGCCGATTGCGCTGGTTTTCGAGCAGACGCTGCAGTATCACCAGCAACGCAGGAAGCTCCAGGGGCTTGGTGAGAAACTGCTCCGCGCCCTCTTTTATCGCCTGCACCGCGAGGTCGATCGAGCCATGTGCCGTCAACACCAGCAACGGCACTGTTGGATCGATGTCCCTGAGGCGGGTCAACAAATCCAGCGCATTACCATCGGGTAACTGGTAGTCGATGATGGCAGCATCAGGGCGATCAGTACGGAATGCCTCTTCCGCGGCTCGGCAGCTGTCGGCATCGTCGACGTCGTAGCCTTTTGAGAGCAGGAACTCACGGATCCCGAAACGTATGGCCGCTTCATCGTCAACCACCAAGATTTTCTTGCGCGGCATCATACGTCCTCCCCGCGCTTTGCCGGCGCCACCGGCAACCGGACCGTCACGATTGCGCCGCCTTCGGCTCGGTTGGCTGCGACAATGTCTCCGCCGTGGGCCTCGACGATGCGCCGGACGATTGAAAGTCCCAAACCGGTGCCGCCGCGGCGACGCGTGAAAAACGGCTCGAATATGTGCGGCAGATCCTCCGGTTTGAACCCAGGACCGCAATCCTCGATCGCACATTCAACCCAGGTTGCGCCGGCGTTGCGGGCCGCTTGCGCCTCAATCGTGATCCGAGCTCCACGTGGCGAGAAGTGGATGGCGTTCTCCAGCAGGTTCTGAAACACTTGAGCCAAGCGCGTCTGATCCGCCAGCACAGGCGGAAGGTCGGTTCGCGGCTGATGAACGATCATGACTCCAGCACTATGCGCGATCGGCAAGCTGGCGTTCACCGCCTGCGCAATCACGTCTGCCGCCAGAGCGGGAGCGCGCAGCTCCAGCGCCACCGGCTTGCCGTACTGGAGCAGGTCGGCCATCAGCCCGTTCATTCGATTCACTTCGCCGCGCAGCACTTCGAAGTAGCGCCGAAATTCGGTGTAGCTGCTGAAACGCGCCTCCATCGCGTCGAGCGTCGACGAAATCCCGAACAGCGGGTTGCGCACTTCGTGGGCGACGCCGGCGGTCAAGGCGCCCATGGCTGCCATGATCTCGCTTTTGTGCAAGTCGGCCTCTAATCCGGCGCGTTGCTGCTCGGCGCGTTCGCGCTCCTTGATTTCGTAGAGCAGGTCTGAAACAGATTGCCGCAGTTTAGTTTCGCTCTCGAGCAGCTGTCCCTTCGAAACCGTGCTCGACAGAAGCTGTTCAGACATCTGATTGAAGCTGCGGGCGAGATCGCCGAACTCGTCGTTTTGGCTTGTCGGGATCCGATAGGCTAGATTTCCCTGGGTGATGGCTTCGGTACCGAGCCTTAGCGCTCTGAGAGGTCGAATGACGGACCTTATGAGCAGCAATCCGACGAGCCCCGAGACAAACAAGAAAGCGGGAATCAGATAGACCATCACCCGCTGTACCCGATTAGTGGCTTGCTCCACCCGTCGCCTGGGAAGGTCAAGCGCGCGCAGCGTAAGCGGCTGAATCACGGTGTCGAGCAGGTGGTCCATCGCCAAGCGCAGGCCGACAAATTGCTGGCGCTCCTTGACGGCCAAGTCTTCCATTGAGAGGATCAGCGGAATCGCATCCGCAGTCTGCTCGAAGATGCGTCCGATTTCGACGGCCAGGCCCTGTTCTTCTGCGCCCAGCCTGAGGCTGGTAAACCCGGCCAGCGCGTCGCGAAACTCTTGCAGCTTGCCAAGGATGAGCGTCCTTGATTCCAGTGTCGGACCACGATGATAGTTCGCAACCCAGAAGCTGAGCTCGGCGATTTCTGCCTCCAAGTTGGTTACGGCTAGGGACTTCCCGAGCTGGTCCAAGCGCCCGAAAGTGGCGCGATCGATGGCCGGACCTAACTGGTCGTCCATGATCCGATCGATTTTCTCGACGTTTGCCGCGACCCTCGTGAACAGGTCCTCCTGCCGATCGCGCCTTTGCATGAGGCCATTGCCCAGGGCCTGGAACTGCGCATGGAGCACGTGGATCCTCTCGCCAGGCTCCTTCTCCGCTGGGGTTTTTGCCAACTTCAGGAAAGCCGCATGATATCTCTCGAAGTCGGCATGGTCGTTGGCGACCCAAGCGCGATAGTGGGGGTCCAAAGTCGACAGGTAATTCAAGACAGCGAACCCGATGCCGTTCGCGTTGATTTCCATCTCGTACGCTGCCGCATTGAAAGGCTCCTCTTCTTCGGCATATTTGTGCACGATTCGCGAGACGGCATTCAATCCGAAATAGATGATCATCATTGCCAAGATGCCGATTACGGAAATAGAGGCAACGCCGATCGCGGCTTTCATTGTTACGGTAAGGCGCATGGCCGCCCTTTCAAGATAGAACGTGAGTGGCAGCAATAGGCGCGTCTGATGCGGCGATGGAAGCGTCTGGGGCAGCCGAGATGAGGTTGGCACCGATTTAAGTGTACCGCGCGGCGCTCCCATGCTCGGGGTGTGATTCCGCTGGATGTTGTCCCCGGCCGCCGAGGCGTTCCGACGTTCTCGCACTCGGCGGCGATACCAGTGCTGCCAGCCGCTGCATGAGCTCCAGCAGGCTCAAGACCAGGTCGGTAGTGCCATCGCACCACGGTGTCTTGAACTTGAGATCCACCTGCCCGGCGGCGTTGTTCTGCACCCGCTCGTCGGACAGAGCCGGCCGGGTGATCTAGCGGCACCGTTGCGCCAGCCGCTTGCGGTCGTGTGCTTTCACTCGCACGCCAGCGTGCAGACTGAACCCGTCGATGTCGGTGCACAGGGGCTGGCGCGCTGTGGTCTCGCGCGGCATCGCACCCCTGGGGGTCAGCCGGCGCGCGAGCAGCTTCATCAGCCGGGCGATGACTGTCTGCGGCAGTGCGTGCAACTCGTCGTCGGTGGGCGTGCCCACTTCGAGGACAAGCTGGCGCGCCATCGGAGCCGCACCGGTACTCGCCGTCCATCACCAGGCAATGTAGATGTACGTTGAAGTTGGCTGGGGACCCGAAGCGCTGGATCAGCGTCACGGTCCCGCCGTGGCTTCGTCGGGTCGTGGTCAGCAACCCGCGCGCCTGGCTGTTCGCGCTGATGCACAACCTGTTTGCCAGCCAGCTGCGCGGCAGCGCGCGCCGTGGGGTGGCCGCTCGGGCGGTCGATCCGGACGACGTGGCCGACGAACTCGGCACACCGGCGGCCGCGATCGACCTGGCGATCGACCTGCAGCGTTGCCTGATGCGGCTGCCCGACTATCAGCGCGCCATGTTGCTGCTGGTGGCTTTGGCGACCCTGGCGGCAACAGCGTGCGGCGCTGAAGTCGCTGCACGCGCAGGTGCTGGCGTTCGGTTTGGGCTGGATGTCGTCGCATGGGCTGGGCGGCATCACGGGCGCGTCGTGGTCCGCGTCGGACTCCCTGGCGAGCAGCGCGAACGACGTGGGCGAGTTCGTACGCCAGGCCACAATGGCGTATACGGTGTATGCGTCCGAGGTGCGGCATCCGGTCGAAGTGGCGGCCGCGCAGCAGGAGCATCTGGGGTAGTCGTTGTCCAAACGCCTGGAGCGTCCGCTCAAGGTGCCCAACCTGTCGGTGCAGGGCCTGGAGAGGATAGGCAATTCAACCCCATGAGCCCGGATATTGCACCCATGGCGATCCTCAGAACCTCCACTTTGCCAGTGCACGACGGATGGCGAGACGAACACTGGGCATCGCCGGGTCCTGATGCATCGGTTGCCCGAACTGTTGTGCGTTACGCGCCGGTCTATCGCGACAACCAGATCGTCTCCGAGACCTGGCAGATCGACCCCAAGCTGGCGGTCGGCACGGTGGCTGCGGCGCCAGTCGCGGGCGCGGCCAAGACCGCCACTTACTGAGCGGCTGAACCGCGCACGGGGCCCACGGGGCCACGGCCATCGGCGCGTCGCCACGACGCGCGACATCCCTTCGAGACAGGACAAATCATGAAATCTGGAATAGACACCCTTCGCCTGGCTGTCGCCACGGCCATCGCCAGCGCGTGCCTCGTGCCCTTCGCAAGTCAAGCCGAAGAGCGCGTGGCCGAGATCAAGATGTTCGCCCCGGAAAACGGACACCGCGTCGGCGTCGGCGGCTTCGGCTGGTTCATCGACCTCGAGATCGAATTCGACGTGCCGCTGGAGCGAACCGGCTTATCTGTCGGCAATGGATTTCACATTGCCGACGGTCGGCTGCCGATCAACAACAACACGGTGGAGAACACCATTCGCCCCATTGCTCT
>JAYUQC010000274.1:0-6327 GCA_043759735.1 Rhodoferax sp. | reverse complement strand
GGCGAACTGGGCGGGATCATCAAGGAGTCCTCGTTCCTGACCGCCAAGACCAGCGCCATGGTGTGCTGGCTGTTCGTCGGCTCGTCCATCTTCTCGGCGTCGTTCGCGCTGCTTGGCGGACAGGACATCATCGAGCAATGGGTGCTTTCGCTGGGGTTGACCACACTGCAATTCTTGCTGCTGTCGCAGTTCATTATCTTCATCCTGGGTTGGCCGCTGGAGTGGACCGAGATCATTGTGATTTTCATGCCGATCTTCATTCCGCTGCTGGTCAAGTTCCAGGTCGATCCGCTGTTCTTCGGCCTGCTGGTGGCCCTGAACCTGCAGACCGCGTTCCTGAGCCCGCCGGTTGCGATGGCGGCCTTCTATCTGAAGGGCGTGTCACCGAAACACGTGACCTTGAACCAGATCTTCGCCGGCATGATGCCGTTCATGGGCATACAGGTGGTGGCGCTGGCACTGTTGTACACCTTTCCGGCGATCGGTATGTGGCTGCCGGGAGTGCTCTATAAATGACAGGTTCGCACGGCCGTAGCCGCACCCATCGCGATAGCTCCACAGATCCTGTCGCAGGGTGCCACGGCCAGCCGCAATGGCCGCAAGCCACGCCTCCCGGGGCGTGGCCGCGGTAGCCGACGCGGCCGCGGCCATCTTCAGGATCTCCACTCTATGCAGCGGGCGACACGATCACCGAGCATCGCAGGCTGGGCTTGACCAGTCTCGTCTCTCCAATCGGATGTTGGGCTGCTAGCCCGATGCGCGGTGCCTCGCGCGAGGCACCGTCCTACATGCACCGGGTGTCAGGACCGATACCTGGCCAAATCGACCTGCGCGATAGTTACCTGCACGGAAGTATTTCCGACGCAGGAGACCCTGATGACCCCGTCCAGATTGTTTGTACCAGCCCGGTCAGCTTCGCATGTGCCGTGGCTGACCCTGTTCGCACTGGTCGGCGCCTGCTTGGTCGGCGCCCTCATCCTGTCCCATTTCGTTGCCGCGTTGCATCTTTCCATGGCGCGCGGCGAAACCTTGCGCGCACAGCAGCGCATGGCTGGTGTCGCAGATGTCGTTGCAAGTCAGCGCCAGTCGATCGAACACCTGCGCCTTGCGCAGTCAAACCGATGACAACCCGCGCCAGGCATTTGCAACCCGGTCGCCCGGCACATCCTGGCGCATCAGCACAGCCGCACAAGAACCACCATGAACGATCACACAGCTTGCGCAGCAACATCCGAGAACACCGGCGTCCGGCTTGCTTGCCCCTTGTGTGCACGCGATCTGCTCCGGGTGTCGCGCCGTCCCACGGATCGGCTGGCGAGCCTTTTTTCTCCCGCCTTGCGCTATCGCTGCCGCCAACACGACTGTCAATGGGAAGGCACGCTGCGCGTCCCGGTTCCGTCGCCAGAGAGCAACCGGGCATCTTGACACAAGCGTGCGGCCACACGGCAATCCATCACGCTGCAGCGAGCTTTGTCGTGAACCACGCTGTCACATTCGCGCTCGCCGCGCTGCCCTCGCATCGTTTGCTGCGGATCGCCACTGCGACGCTTATTTCTGCCGATCCCCACGACCCCGTCATCGCTGTATCTGCCACCCCCAAGGAGACAACTCCATGAACATCACCAAACTAGCCGGGATCATCCTGATTGTTGCTGGCGGCCTGGGCCTGGCCTATGGTGGCTTCAGCTACACCAAGGAGACCACTGGCCTGCAACTCGGACCGATCGCGCTGAAGGTCGAAGAAAGGCAGAGCGTCAATGTCCCGATCATCGTCAGTGCCGGGGCAATCGTCGTTGGCGTATTCTTGCTGCTCATGCGCAACAAATAGAGGGGCCGCGGCGCATTCAGGGTCACCGCGCGCCCGGCGATGCGGTCTGTCCGGAACACCACCGATAAAGAGGCGCACACGACAAAAGGGCCCACACACTGCGGGCCCTTGCCGATTCATTCCGTGGTTGGCGCACCAGATGATTGCTGACGGAATGCCATGGCGCGGCACCAGCCACGCCGATAGCATCACTTCTTCTTGGTCACCTCATGGCCGATCACGCCGCCAACAGCAGCGCCAGCGCCGGTGCAGGCCAGGCCGCCACAGAGCACATTGCCGACCACTCCGCCGACAACGGCACCGGTGACAGTACCTTTTTCCTGTTGGGTCATGCCAGCACAGCCGGCCAGGCCGACGATGGCAACCAACGCCAACGCGGTCATCGTCTTGGAAATGCGATTGGATTGATTCATGGTGATTTTCTCCAGAGTAAATGAAATGCCATCACGTCGTGTTAACGGGGTGCGGTCGTTCTTGGGGTGGCCGCGCGAACGACTTCAAAGCAGCCCGCCTGCGCGGGCGCCGGGTCACGGGCGAACCGTGATCTCGTTCTTGACCATCTTCACGCCGCTCACACCTTGCGCAATGCTCTGGGCGGTGTTCTTCTCGGTGCTGTTCTTGGCGAAACCAGACAGCATGACGGTGCCGTTGAGCGTTTCGACCTTGATCGATGTACCGTCGACCTGCTTGTTCTCGAGCATGCGGGCCTTGACCAGGGTAGTGATGCCGGTGTCGTCCACATAGGCGCCAATGGTTTCCTGGCCGCGCGTGACCGCGCATCCGGTAGCAGTCAGCAGGACGGCGGTGGTCACGGCGGCAGCGAGAGTCGTTCGAATGTTCATGTAAATCTCCAGTTGAATGACGGTCGTTGTCCTGCAACAACCGGGTAGTGATGGGCCCCACCGCCCGAGGGCTTTATTGGTCAGCGCGACATGCGTCTGGCCGATGGGTCCAATGTAAAAGCAGCGCACTGTACAAACCATCGGTGTGCGCCGCATGTGTGCGTAGGACGATGCCGCATGCGCCGCCAGCGAGTCGGCGCATCAGCTAGAAAAGTTTGACTCCTGGACATTCCCGACAACTGCATTAGGATCGGAAAAAACCAACCACAGGTTGATCGATCCATGGATGCGACACGCACCGAGTCCGACAGCTTTGGGCCGATCGAGGTGCCCGCACACGCTTTGTGGGGCGCGCAGACCGCGCGCAGCCTGAAATTTTTTGCGATTGGCACACAGTCGATGCCGGTGCCAATCATCCATGCGCTGGCCTGGATCAAATGGGCTGGCGCGCTGGTCAACGACGATCTCGGACTGCTGGATGGCGCGCGTGCGCATGCAATTGCCGGAGCGGCACATGCCGTTGCCAATGGCTTGCACGATCGGGAGTTTCCTCTGTCGGTCTGGCAAACTGGCTCCGGCACCCAGAGCAACATGAACGTCAATGAAGTTGTGGCTCGCCTGGCCACTATCGCCCTGCACGCAGCCGACAAGGACATTGCTCGGATTCACCCCAATGACGAAGTCAACCTGGGACAGTCGTCCAACGACGTTTTTCCCAGCGCGATGCATATCGCCGTGGCTTTGCAGGCCGCGGCTGAATTGTTGCCGGCGCTGCAGACGCTGCGCACCGAACTGACGACCAAGGCGACGGCCTTCGCGGACACCATCAAAATCGGTCGCACCCATTTGCAGGACGCCACACCGATCCGCCTGGGGCAGGAGTTCGGCGCCTATGCGGCCCAACTCGGCCTGTGCGCGAACCAGCTCGAACATGCCTTGACCGCCGTGCACACACTGGCAATCGGCGGGACTGCGGTGGGCACCGGACTGAACACGCATCCGCAGTTCGGTGCGCGGGTCGCCGCGCGGTTGACGCAGGAGCTTGGCACTGCATTCGTACCTGCAGCCAACCTGTTTGCCGCCATGGCCGGACATGAAGCCCTGGTGGCCTTTCATGGCGGCCTGAAAATGCTGGCGATCGCGTTGACCAAGATCGCCAACGACATCCGGCTGATGGGCAGCGGGCCACGCGCCGGCCTGGGCGAACTGCAGCTTCCGGAGAACGAACCGGGAAGCTCGATCATGCCCGGCAAGGTGAATCCAACCCAGGTCGAAGCGTTGACGATGGTCTGCGCACAGGTCATGGGGCACGATGTTGCGATTGGATTTGCCGCCAGCCAGGGACATTTCGAACTCAATGTGTACAAGCCGCTGATCGCGCTGAACACGCTCGACAGTCTGCATCTGTTGTCCGACGCAATGCGCAGTTTCTCCACCCATTGCGTGGCCGGAATCGAGGTCAATGCAACGCGCGTCGACCAATTGCTAGGGGGCTCTCTGATGCTGGTAACCGCGCTGGTGCCCCATATCGGCTATGACCGCGCCAGCCGGATCGCCAAACACGCGCACCACCACGCCAGCAGCCTGCGCGATGCAGCGCTGGCGCTGGGTGAAGTGACAGCCGAGCAATTCGACGCCTGGGTCGACCCACGCCAAATGCTGGAGCCCCGAGCGGGGAACACGCAGGCCTGAGCGTCACCCACGCAGAGCCAACCCAGGTCTTCTCGTTCCCCACCGGAGGGCTTGACGCGCACGCGATGTACTGGGGCGCTCAGATTGGGTCAGGGCCTGTTGCCGCGTCAGTCGGCACGATCCAGCGCGGCAGCGTTGCCTTGATCAATGTCCCTTTGCCCAGCGACGACACCATCGACAAGTTGCCACCACAGGCCTCGACGCGAAAGCGCATGCCCACCAGGCCATAGGCAGACGGGCGCTTCACGGTCGTGTCAAATCCGGCCCCGTCGTCACGTACCGAGACCTCGACCTGGTCATCGCGGGTCTCCAACACGATCCAAACGCGCCGCGCACCGCCATACTTGGCGATATTGGTCATCGCTTCCTGGACCAGGCGGTACGCGGTCAATTCGGAACCGGGCTCGAGTTCGACCGGTTCGAGCGCGCATTGCACCTGCACTCCGGTGTTATCGGTGAATTCGCGCGCCAGGATCTCCAGCGTCGCGGCCAGGCCCAGATTGCTGAGCGCCGATGGCCGCAGGTCTTCGATGATGCGCCGACCCAGCGCAATGCCGCTGTTGAGCGTGCCCACCAGATGGGCCAGCAATTCCACCGCTTCCGGCGCAGCGGTGCCAATGCGGGACTTTATGCGCGCGGCATCGAGTTTGGCCGAAGTCAGGAGTGCGCCCAGGTCGTCGTGCAGGTTGCGGGCCAGCCGATGGCGCTCGTCTTCGCGCGCAGTCTGAATATGCTGCGTCAATTCGGTCAGCTGGGCCGTGCGCTGGATCACCTCGACCTCCAGTCGGTCGCGCTCGGCCTGCACCATGCGTTGCTGCTGCAATTGCTGCACCTTGAGCGCAATGGTCTGTCGTTGGTACATGAACAGCGCCAGCAAGCCTGAGGCGCTCAGAACAACGATGCCGATCCGGCTTAGCAGCAAGGTGCGGTAGATGCCGTCGCGGCTACGCGTGAGATTGAGTTCCTCGCGCACCAGCAGGGTACCGCTGATGGCCCGTATCTCATCCATCTTTTCCCTGCCGATGCCACTCTGGAGTATTTCCGAGGTTGCCGTGACCTTGCCCTCCTCGATCAGGCGAATCGTCAGGGCCAGCTCGGACAGCTTGGTACTGGTGATGTCGTGCAGCTTGCTGATGGCCGCGGCAGACTCGGCGTCCGCCGAAAAATGCTGGTCGAGCAGACCCAGCGACTCGCCGATCTTGCTCAACGCTGGCGCATACGGCTCAAGATACTCCCGCTTGCCAGTCAACAAATAACCGCGGGTCCCGGTCTCCGCATCAACGATGCCCTGCGTCAGGTTCTGGATGCTGTCTTGCGCGCGCTTGAGCGTGTTGATCCGGTCCAGCCCGCCAATCGATCGCCAGTACGCGGCCTCGCTGATCAGCACGATGGCAACCGCCGCAAGACAGGCTAGCGGAAACACCAACCAATTGCGTTTGACGGGAGAGATAAGCTTCATTTCACCAGTTCACCGCCAACTGTGGGATCATACGGTTCACCGCTCGCAAATCCGACATGATTCGAATCGCCATTATTGATGACCACGCGATGGTCCGCGCCGGACTGCGCCAGTTCTTCGCCGACCAGAGCGACTTTTCGGTGGTCGCTGAAGCGGCCAACGGACGCGGCGCGCTGGACATTGTGCGCAAGGGCGAGGTCGATGTGATCGTGATGGACATTTCTATGCCCGATCAGAGTGGCGTGGATGCACTGGCGGCCATCAAGGCGCGCGCGCCAGACCTTCCGGTGCTGATATTGAGCGGTTTCCCCGAGGAGCACTACGCCACCACCTTATTGCGCCAGGGGGCCAGCGGCTACCTGAACAAGGATTGCGACCCCGAGGAGATCGTGCGCGCGATCCGCACCGTCGCGCGCGGGCGCCGCTACATCACCGCCGGTGTCGCCGAGCGGCTCGCCGATGGTCTGGGCGCCGGCGGCGACTTGCCGGCGCACGAACAATTGTCC
>JAYUQC010000273.1:0-50139 GCA_043759735.1 Rhodoferax sp. | reverse complement strand
AAATCAGACCACTAAACATGTAGATCTGCTCGAGGATGGCTTGCGGACGGGGGTTCAAATCCCCCCAGCTCCACCAGTTAAGAAATCCAACCCTTCATCCGGTTGGATTTTTTTTGCCTGTCCCCGCGTTTTCATTGGGGTTCACGCGTGTTCTTGCGGACTTCGCCACTGCGCCGACTTGGCCCGTCCCGGTCGGTTTCTGCTCTCCACTGGCCAATAGTCTCCGCGACTGCGCCGACCAGGAGTGGCACGAAGTCCGCAAAGGTCGCCGAACACGCCAATACAAATCAAGAGGTTACGCGCGGACGAATCAAGCGGTTGATTTTCGGCATTGGTGGGCGGTCGACAATGCCATCCAGCTTCGAGTAAATCACTGCCCGTCTGGCGCGCCGGACCGCTTAATCGTGGAAGTTGCCAAATTGTCCAAAAAGACAATTTATGGCATACTGCTTGGAATGGATCATGCCCCAGCCAATTTCAGAACGCCCGGACAACTCATTGAGTCGCTCCTGGAGTCGCGTGGGTGGACAAAAAAGGTTCTGGGCATTGTTCTCGCTATGGACGAGGCCGGGTTGAGCCGAGTGATCTCAGGTAAACGTCCATTGTCTGCTGAACTTGCAGTCGCGCTGGAAGAGGTGTTTGGCGTGCCGGCAGAACACTTCATGGCTCTCCAAAAAAGTTTTGAGCTGGCACAGGCGCGGATTGCTGCGCAGCCGGATCCGAAGCGTGCAACGCGCGCCAATCTGTTCGGCGGGTTGCCCGTCAGCGAAATGATCAAGCGTGGCTGGCTGCATGCTGAAAACAGTAAGGACGTAGCGGCAGTGGAGAAAGCGCTACAAAGATTCTTTCACGTGGAGTCTTCCGAAGAGATTGCCGCATTGCCTCACGCCGCGAAAAAGGCGGACCCGCTGTCGGCCCCGACATTGGTACAACTCGCATGGATGCAGCGTGTCAGGCAGATCGCTTCCGAGATGTTGGTGCCACGTTTTTCCATTAGTGCAGCGAAGGCTGCCGTGAAAAAGCTGACGCCATTGCTTTCAGTGGTTGAGGAGACACGGAAGGTCCCCAAGATCTTGACGGAAGCAGGCATTCGGTTCGTGATTGTTGAGACGCTGCCGACGACGAAGATTGACGGCATCTGCATGTGGCTGAACGACTCATCTCCGGTCATAGGCATGTCAATTCGATACGACCGCATCGATAACTTTTGGTTTGTTCTTCGACACGAGCTCGAGCATGTCATCAGGGGGGACGGAAAAATAATCCCCGTCATTGATGCAGAACTTGAAGGTGACCGAGCTGGCACCGGTGCGGCAATACCTGAGGCAGAACGTATTGCAAATGGGGCTGCTGCTGAATTTTGTGTGTCTTCCAAGTCGATGGAAAGTTTCATCTTGCGTAAGGCACCGTTCTTCGCGGAGCGCGATTTGTTGGGCTTTGCAAAAACTATAGGTATTCATCCCGGCCTTGTAGCGGGACAGCTTCAGCATAGGACAGGTCGTCATGACCGCTTCCGTGCTCACCAAGTCAAAGTCAGGTCAAACGTCGCGCCTAGCGCCGTCGTGGACGGTTGGGGAGACATTGCCCCTGTCGACATTTAGGAGTTAACGATGCCTACGAAACATCAAGAGATGCAAGGTCTCATCCGCATGTTCAAGCAAGAGACGGGCGAAAAAGAAGTCGACATGCACCGCGTTGCATTGTTTGCAATGAAAAAGGGCTGGCCGATGCCGAAGCCCGAAACAGCGCTCGATCGGCTGGCCAAGCAGTTTTCCGTAGCAGCGCGGGAGGAATTGCGCCGCGACCAAAAGACTGGTCGCCCTTACCGGGTGAACCATGCAGTGACTACTTGGCATGGTCCGACACAGCTTACATTTTGGGTGGACATTGACGAAGCGCCCCGCCGCCATGTTCACAAGTCATTTGTTCAACGTCGTGAGCAGATGGTGGGTGATGGTTTGCAACTCACGTTTGACGTTGATCACTGGAACAACGTCAACGAGCACGAAGACCCCATCGTGATGCCTATGGATTTCACTGATGACATCGCGTGGCGCAAGAACTCACCTGACGGGGAAGAACAGGCAGCCTGACAAACGAAAAGGCCAAGGGTGCAACCTTGGCCTATCGCCCAGACCGTTACCGGCCCGGTATGGGCAAAGATCAGCAATTGCTCATCGCCCCCAAGCTTTGAAGCATAACCTGGTTTTTGACTGTTGGCTGGTTTTGAATGGCATTGGCCAGAAAGACCTTGTATGAAAACCACTCCCCGTGCACGCAGTGCCGTCGATGGAACCTTTGTGAAAATAAGCGAAGCAAAACGCAATCCGCGAGAGACTGTTGTTGAGCGCGTCCCGGTTCGGGCGCCAGCACCAGCGAAGGCGCCGGCAAAGAAGCGCTGAGTGCGAAGGCCTTCAAGCTTGGAAAACTTGAAGGCCTTTTTTGTCATCTCCCTCTATCTGTAGACTCATCCGATCCGCGCCCGCTGCGCATCCCACGACGCTGGTGGATCCACCGCCAGATCGAATAGCGTGAGATGGTCCGGCAGCACATTTTGCAGAATTGCATCAACGATATCCGGCGCGAGTGTGGTCAGATTCACCATGCGACTCACGTAGCTGCTGTCGACACCTTCCAGTGCAGCGATCGCCCTCAGCGATTTCGCGTCGCCGGACTCCAGCATCGCCAACCATCGATGTCCCCTGGCCAGCGCCAACTGCAACGCCGTGGCTGCCGTGTCCCAGGGCCGTGGCGTGCCTGGCTCGCCATTGGGCAGCGTGACCTGCTTGCGCCCACCGCGGCGCTTGAACCGGATCTGAACTGTCAAAGTCAATCTGCCGTCGCTGGACTGAGTGACTTCTGGCGCGCCGGTCTTGTAGATCCGTATCCCGTTCATGCCACTGCCTCCTCGCGATTCGTCTCAGCGCGATCGGGACGCAGTTCCAGCACCAGCCGTTCGATGCCGTTGGCGCGTAGGCGGACCTCGAGATCGTTGGGTGACACGATCACTTTCTCGACCAGCAACTTCACGATGCGAGTCTGCTCCGCTGGAAACAACTGGTCCCAAATCGCGTCCAGACGCGTCATGGCCAAGGTGACCTTCGCCGCGTCCAGAGTTGGGTCCAGCTTGATGGCCTCGGGTACTACGTTCCCGACCAAGTCCGGTGCGCGCAGGATGCCACGCAATTGGTCGAGCACCGCCGACTCCAGTTCCGCTGCCGGCAGACGCGGCAGTCCCGACGCGCCGGCGTGCTCCTTGATGTCGCGCATGGGCAGGTAATAGCGGTATCGCTTTCCCGTTGCCTTCTTCGTGCTGTGCCAGGGAGTCAGAGCGCGGCCGTCATTGCCGAACACGATCCCTTTCAGGAGGAACGGCGTCGTCGCACGTGTGGCGTTGCCGCGCGCCCTGCCGTTCGTGGCCAGGATCGCGTGTACATCGTCCCACAGCGCGCGGTCGACAATGGGTAGGTGCTCCCCTTTGTGCCACACCTCTTTGTGGCGCAGTTCGCCAAGGTAGGTCCGGTTGGCAAGCAGCTTGTAGACCAACCCCTTGTCGATCGGTTTGCCCTCGCGGACTTTGCCATCCTGCGTGGTCCATGCCTTCGACGTCATGCCATCGAGGCTGAGCTCCTTGACCAACTTGGTGCTGGAGCCGAGTTCCACGAACCGCCCGAAGATGTGGCGGATGAGCTTGGCCTCCTGCGCGTTGGGCACCAGCCGCCGATTCTGCACGTCGTACCCGAGGGGCGGCACACCACCCATCCACATGCCTTTGCGTTTGCTGGCCGCAATCTTGTCGCGGATCCGTTCCCCGGTGACCTCCCGTTCGAACTGCGCAAACGACAACAGCACATTGAGCATCAGCCGACCCATCGACGTCGTGGTGTTGAATTGTTGTGTGACCGACACGAACGACACGCCCTGGCGCTCGAACACCTCGACCATCTTCGAGAAGTCGGCGAGGCTATCCGGCCTCGCGCGGTGATGAGCGTGTCGATGTCGAACTGTCGGATGACGAAGACTCGGGACGATCTTGGTACCGGTGTCCGCAGACGTTCCGAAAGAAGTATTTGACCGCTGCCGAGGTGTCGGTCTACTCGGTGCCCGCGGCGAAAATTCTGAATCAGATTGCCGATCTGCTGGATATCGCGCAAGTTCTCAGACGGGGTATTGATGCGGCCGCGATCGACGGCGTGCTTTGGAGTCTTGGCAAGACGCGCATCGGTTCGGCACTGGTGGACGCGTGGTTCGTGCGCGGCCTCGCGCAGCAGGTCGAGGATGTCTTCGCCCATTTTCAATCGGCGACACTGCCCGACCAAGGGCTGATCCTCACCAGTGGCCTGGCGCTTCCAAGGGTGGTCGTGCCGCCACGTCAGTACCGCATCGTTCCAATTCGCGATGTAGTCGCTGAACACGCGGCTACTGCCAGCCTGGATGTAGTGCTGCTACACCGGCTTATGACTGCGCCTGCGGGCGAAAGGCTGCCGAAATCATTGCCGGTTCGCTTTGACCCATATTCGAACACGCTGGTCATCACGACTAAATCCATCAAGCCATGGGTGATCCAGGGCAAGAAGCAAATTGCTGTGGTGAAGTACTTGGCGGAACAGTTTGAGAAGGGACGTAACCTGGTTTCGGCGGGAGACATCTTGGTCGCGGCTCACGGCTCAAAGGATGCAGCGCGCGGCAAGCGCGTTTCGAGCATTTTCAGTGGCAATTTGGACTGGGAAGACTACATCGCCGGTGACGGCCATGGCCAGTTTGGGTTCAAGCTGGACTGACACGTACCAATCCTTCCTCACGCACAGCCGCCCTCGGGCGGCTTTTTACTTTTTCACTCTCGTTTTCGGCGGCTTTTCCTAAGCGCGTACATCAGCCCGTACATCCAGATGGGTGACGCCCGCACATGCCCGCCCCCAAACTTTCCTCACGTTTTCGCAATCACCAGAAAGGACAAAAACGTGAGCATCAAACACCTTAACCAACGCCAGTTGGCCGATCGCTGGGACCTCAGCGAAGCGTCACTGGAACGCTGGCGCACCGAGGGCATCGGCCCGGTATTTTTGAAGCTGCAAGGACGCGTGTTGTATCGCGTCGAGGATGTCGAAGCCTTCGAGGTCGACAGCCTGCGCAAGAGTACCTCGGTGCGCCTGGACGCAGGCGGTGAAGCATGAGCCGCCTGACCCCCGAACAAGTGCTCGCCACTCCCGCTGGTGATCTTGCCGACCACTCCAGCGAGTCGCTATTCAGGCTCAAGAACGATGCCGCAGATCTTCTGTCGGCCGGCAAGGCGCTCGTTGACCACATCGATCGGGCGCTGGATCTGAAATATGCCGGCCGTGCACACCGCCAGCGTCTTGAGGCGGGCAAGGACACCGGCGCCGTGCATTTCGATGATGGGCAAGTGCGCGTCACTGCTGATCTGCCCAAGAAGGTCGAGTGGGACCAGAAGCGTCTGGCCGATATCACGCGGCGTATCGCAGCCAACGGTGAGGACCCAACCCAGTACGTGGAAATCAGCTATCGCGTGTCCGAGACCAAGTTCGGCGCGTGGCCGGAATCGCTCAAAAGCGCTTTTGCACCGGCACGCACGCTGAAAACCGGCAAGCCTGGATACCGCCTTGCCTTGGTTGAAGGAGACGAAGCATGAGCCTCCCAATCATCACGGCTGACCAGCGGTTGGCAGAAAAGCGTGGCGTCAAGGGCGTGCTCATCGGCAAGAGCGGCCTGGGCAAGACATCACAGCTGTGGACACTGAATCCGACGGCCACGCTGTTCTTTGACCTCGAAGCTGGAGACCTCGCAGTCGAGGGGTGGTCCGGAGACACCATCCGTCCGCGCACGTGGCAGGAATGTCGGGACTTCGCGGTGTTCATCGGCGGCGCCAATCCGGCGCTGCGCGACGACCAGCCCTACAGCCAGGCGCACTTCGATGCAGTTTGTGCACGTTTTGGCGACTTGTCTGTTCTGGACCGGTACGACACCGTGTTCGTGGACTCGATCACGGTGGCCGGACGGCTGTGCCTGCAATGGAGCAAGGGCCAGCCGCAGGCCTATTCCGAGAAAACCGGCAAACCCGACAGCCGTGGCGCCTACGGGTTGATGGGCCAGGAAATGATTGCCTGGCTCACCCACCTGCAGCATACGCGGCGCAAGAACGTGTGGTTCGTCGGCATCCTGGACGAGAAGCTCGACGACTTCAATCGGCGCGTGTTCTCGCTGCAGATCGATGGCTCCAAGACTGGCCTCGAGTTGCCCGGCATCGTCGACGAGGTCGTCACGCTGGCGGAGGTCAAGGGTGATGACGGCGTCAACTACCGCGCCTTCGTCTGCCACACGCTCAACACATGGGGCTATCCGGCCAAGGACCGCTCCGGACGGTTGGACGCCATAGAGGAGCCGCACTTGGGCCGCCTCATGGAAAAGATCGCCGGCCCTGCCAAGTCTGCCAGCGAGCGACTTGCGTTTGCTCGCCCCGCCCCTGCTCCCACCCCCGAATCCATTCCCACTCAGGAGTCCTGATCATGACCTATTTCGATTTCAATTCAGCTTCCGAACAAACCTCCTTCGACCTTATCGCGAAGGGCACGCTGGTGCGTGTGCGCATGACCATCAAACCCGGTGGCCACGACGATCCGACCCAGGGTTGGACCGGTGGTTTCGCAACTCGCAATGTCAACACCGGCTCGGTGTATCTGAGCTGCGAGTTCGTGGTGACTGAGGGGCAGTACGCCCGACGCAAGATGTGGTCCTTGATCGGGCTGCACAGCCCCAAGGGCCCGGATTGGGCGAACATGGGTCGCACCTTCGTCAAGGCCATTCTCAACTCGGCCCGCGGCATCCATCCGGGCGATAGCAGCCCGACCGCGCAGAACGCGCGGCGTATCAGCGGGTTCGCTGACCTCGAAGGCATCGAATTCCTGGGCAAGGTCGATTGGGAAAAGGACCAAAACGGCCAGGACAAGAGTGTCATCAAGTCGGCCGTCACGCCTGACCACAAGGACTACGCCGCGCACATGGGGGCCGCCCGCACGCCCTCAGCGCCAGCGGCACAGGTGTCCGCACCGCCCAACACGTATGCGCAGGCCACGGGTCGCGCACCGGTACCCGGTCGCCCAAGCTGGGCGCAGTAAGGGAGGCCGCCACCATGATGCTTCGTCCCCGCCAATCCCTGCTGGTCGAGCGCACGTTGGCGGCGCTGCACCAGCATGGCAACACGCTGGCTGTCGCACCTACCGGTTCCGGCAAGACCATCATGTTGTCGGCGGTGGCCGGCAGCATGCTGGCCGACCCTGACGCTAAGGCCTGCATCCTCGCGCACCGTACCGAGCTCACAGGGCAGAACCGCGCAAAGTTCGCCCGCGTCAACCCGAGCCTGTCGACGTCGGTGTTCGACGCCAACGAGAAATCGTGGTCCGGTCGCACGACCTTTGCGATGGTGCAGACCTTGTCACGCGACAACCACATTCGCGCCATGCCAACGCTCGATTTGCTGGTGGTCGATGAGGCACACCACGCCGCCTCTGCGACCTATCGCGCAGTGATTGACCAGGTGCTGGGCAAGAACCCGGACGCGCGCATCTGCGGGCTGACCGCGACCCCGAACCGGGGTGACGGCGTGGGTTTGCGCGAGGTGTTTTCCAACGTTGCAGACCAGATCACGCTGGGCGAAATGATCGCGTCCGGTCATCTGGTGCCCCCACGTACCTTCGTGATCGATGTCGGCGCGCAGGATGCGTTGGCCAGGGCCCGCAAGACGGCGACCGACTTCGACATGAACGAAGTGGCCGGCATCCTGAACAAGACGGTCATCAACGATGCCGTGATCAAACACTGGAAGGAGCGGGCCCGCGAGCGCAAGACCATCGTATTTTGCTCGACGGTGGCCCATGCCGAAGCAGTCTGCGATTCGTTCATTGCTGCTGGCGTGCCAGCCGTTCTGGTCCATGGCGAACTGTCCGACGCCCAGCGCAAGGAGCGCCTGGCCGATTTTGAGTCGGGCGCTGCGCAGGTGGTCGTCAATGTCGCCGTGCTCACCGAAGGGTACGACTACACGCCGACGGGTTGTGTGGTGCTGCTTCGCCCGAGTTCCTACAAATCGACCCTCATCCAGATGGTGGGCCGAGGTTTGCGCACGGTCGACCCCGAGGAGTTTCCCGGCGTCGTCAAAACCGACTGCGTGGTGCTGGACTTCGGCACGGCCACGCTCATGCACGGCTCCCTGGAGCAGGAAGTTGATCTTGATGGCCACCTGCACAACGGCGAAGCACCGACCAAGGACTGCCCACAGTGCGATGCCGTAGTGCCGCTGGCCTGTATGGAATGTCCGCTGTGTGGATACGTGTGGGAGCGCGAGGGGCAAGGTGTGCAGGAAATGGCCGATTTCGTCATGAGTGAAATCGACCTGCTCAAACGCTCCAACTTTCGCTGGTGCGATCTGTTCGGCTGTGACGATGCATTGATGGCCACAGGCTTCACTGCGTGGGGTGGCGTGTTCTTCCTCAATGGCCGCTGGTATTCGGTCGGTGGTGCCAAGGACATCCAACCCCACCTGCTTGCCGTGGGCGAGCGCACGGTGTGCATGGCCAAGTCCGACGACTGGCTCAATGAGCGGGAGTCGGCTGACTCGGCACACAAGACACGGCGCTGGCTCAATGAGCCGCCCACCGCCAGGCAACTGCAGTACTTGCCGCCGCAGATGCGCGCCGATTTCAGCATGACACGGTATCAAGCGTCGGCGCTGCTTTCGTTCCAGTTCAACAAGGCCGCGATCCAGCGCTTGGTTGTTGCGGCCAACGATGCCTATCGGGAGACCGCGTGAAGTGCGCCGTCTGCTCCCGACAAGCCACCAGTCTGGGTTGGTTCAACGCCCGGCTCAAGCGCAGCGATCCACGCCGCTACTCAGACCGATGGGTTTTCTGCTCGATGCGTTGCCAGAACGCGTTTTCTCAAATCATGAACAAGACAGAGGGACAGATGATCAACCCAACCGAGATGGAAGTTTCCGCTGTGCGGTCGTGCCTTGCGCCTCTGGGCGAATACGTTGGGACCATCGGCATGCAGCGTCCGCTGGCGGACTACAGCCGCGAGGAGGTTTTGACGCTGGTCGACGTGGTGGTAACTGCCTACCAGCAGCAGATGCTGGCCGAACACGAGCGCATGGCTGCCAGGGACCGCGCATTTCTAGAAGAGCGTCTTGCCAGCCAAGACCAGCCCGGTTCTGTGGGGGTGGCTGCGTGATGCTGGATTTCAACCATCGCCCCAATTTTCAGGACCGGCTCGGTGGCCTGATCGACGCTGCGCTGACACGCGAGCGCGAAGGTCAGACGCCACGTGACTATCTCGGTGCATCCCGGCTCGGCGTGGCCTGCGAGCGCGCGCTGCAGTACGAATACACGCGCACGCCGGTCGATGAAGGCCGCGACTTCTCAGGGCGCTTGCTGCGCATTTTCGAGGTCGGCCACACGTTGGAAGATCTGGCAGTGCGCTGGCTGCGCATGGCAGGGTTCGATCTGTACACGCGCAAGGCCCAGGGCGGCCAGTTCGGCTTCTCGGTGGCCGGAGGGCGGATTCGAGGCCACGTCGACGGGATCCTGAACGCCGGCCCCGACGAGTTCGGTCTGGGCTACCCCGCGATCTGGGAGTTCAAGACCATGAACGACAAATCCTGGCGCGACACAGTCAAACAGGGTGTGGCCAAGTCCAAGCCGGTGTATGCGGCGCAGGTCGCGGTCTATCAGGCCTACATGGAGGCCAGCGTCCCGGGCGTCTGCGCCAACCCCGCGCTGTTCACCGCAATCAACAAGGACACCCAGGAGATCTGGTTTGAGTTGTTGCCGTTCGATGGCGGGCTGGCGCAACGCATGTCCGATCGGGCCGTGCGGGTGATCACGGCCACCGCCGCCACTGAGACGTTGCCACGCCACACCACGACTCCGACGCACCACGAATGCAAGTTTTGCGCTTGGCAGGACCGGTGTTGGGGAGCTGCATGACGGCGGACAACAGCGTCTGGCTCGACTACAACAACGCAGCGGAACAACGCGCCGATCTGGCTGATGATCTCGAGGCACTGCGCGCGGCGCTGTTGGATCGGCTCGAAGCAGTGCTGCACTACCTGTTTCCCCAGGGCCGGATTCGGGGTGGCAAGTTCTATGTGGGTGATATCGACGGCTCGCCGGGCAAGAGTCTGGTGGTCGAACTGGAGGGCGTGCGCCGAGGTCTGTGGAAAGACTTCTCCAATGACGATGGCGGCGACGTCATTGCCATCTGGGCCATGTCGCGCAGGATGTCCACACGACACGATTTTCCGCGTGTGGTGGAGGAAATCCGGCAGTGGCTCGGGTTCGCGCCGCCGATCGCGAACACGGTTCATCGCGATGTGCGCAGTGTGCCGGTTGATGACTTGGGCCCCTACACCGGCAAGTGGGATTACGTCACCCCCGCGGGTGAGCTGATCGCCTGCGTCTACCGCTACGAGCCACCCACCGGAAAGGAGTATCGGCCGTGGGACGTGCGTGCCCGGATGCGGCGTGCACCGGACCCCAGGCCCTTGTACAACCTGCCGGCAGTATCCAAAGCGAAATCGGTGGTCCTGGTCGAGGGCGAGAAGTGTGCCGATGCGCTGATCGCTCTGGGCATTTGTGCCACCACGGCCATGAACGGAGCCAAAGCGCCGGTCGACAAGACCGACTGGACGCCGCTCGCGGGCAAATGCGTGGTGATCTGGCCCGATCGCGATATCCCGGGCTGGGAATATGCTGAGAGCGCCGCACGCGCCTGCGTTGCTGCGGGCAGCGCATCGGTAGCCATCCTGGTGCCGCCGGCCGACAAGCCTGACAAGTGGGACGCGGCGGACGGCAGTGCAGAAGGGTTTGGTTGCGCGGATTTCATTACCAACGGTGAACGCAGGGTCGTGAAGGACGCTGCGCCGGCGCTCATCTACTTCACCCTGGGTGAGTTGCTGGACGATGACTCGCCGCTACCGGAAGACCTGATCTCCTCGCGGATTCTGACGCCTGGCGGGATGCTGGTCTTTGGCGGTGCACCGAAGGTCGGCAAGAGCGACTTCCTACTGTCCTGGTTGACCCACATGGCAGCGGGTCTGCCGTTTTTGGGCATGGAGCCACCACGACCGCTGCGGGTGTTCTATCTGCAAGCCGAGGTGCAGTACCACTACCTGCGCGAGCGTGCCAAGAAGGTTCGACTGGCGGCTCACGCACTCCATCTGGCTCGCGTCAATTTCATTGCCACACCGCAATTGCGTCTTGTCCTTAACGACGCTGGCATGGAGCAGATCATCCCGGCCATGGCGCACGCTTTCAACGGCGGGCCGCCCGACATCATCGTCTTCGATCCGATTCGCAATGTGTTCGACGGCGGTGACGCGGGCGGCGAGAACGACAACGGCGCCATGCTGTTCTTCCTGTCACAGCGGGTGGATCGCATTCACCAGGCTGTCAATCCAAACGCCGGCGTGATGCTGGCCCATCACACCAAGAAACTCACCAAGAAGCAATTCGACGAGGACCCGTTCCAGGCACTGGCCGGCGCCAGCAGTCTGCGCAGCTACTACACCACCGGCGTCATGCTGGACAGGCTCAACGAGGACAGGACCACACGTCGGTTGACCTTCGAGTTGCGCAACGGCCCGGCCATTGCCCAAAAGCACGTCGACAAGATCGACGGCGAGTGGCGCGAGGTGGATGGCAACAACCGGCTAGTGATGAAGGACTACGGCGAGAGGCTCGATGCCGAGCGTCGCCGCAAGCGTGACGCCATTCTGGAGATCGTGTTCGGCGAGGCCAAAGAGGGGCGCTGCTACACGGCCAACCAGTTCGCCGAGGCCTTCGAGGGCAAGGCGGGCCTGGGGGGCGAGCGCACTATCCGCGAGCGCATCTCGGCACTGTCAACACAGGGCTACATCAAGTTCTTCCGTGATGCACCGCGTTACGGACTGCCGGCGGTGGGGCGCAACAAGTTCGGCTACCTGTGCGTCGAAGACATGGTCCTGAGCATGCCTGGCTCCGAGCCCGATCCGGCCACCGGCGAGTTGCCGATGCAGGACTTCTCAGTACTGCCAACCCACTACAAGTGCCCACATTCCGGCGCGGCCATGCCCGTGGAGAACCCGGATGTGTGGGTGTACCAAGACGACATCAACGACACGGAGGATTCCGAATGAACCTGCATCTGCCCGCACCAAATCCAGTTGGCAAAACTTTTGCCAACTGGACCCCCAGTTTTGCCAACTGGGCTCAGTTGGCAGATATCTGCCAACTGGATTGCCTTTCAAATCAACAACTTGCATGCAGTTGGCAGTTGGCAAGGAAAAATGGCTTTGCCAACTTGCCAACTGACGCAAGCCATTGTTTTTGTTCATCTTGCTCCAATTCTTCAGTTGGAGAAAACTCCCCCTCCTACTACGTAGGAGAGGGAACTGACGTTCCCTCTACCCTACGTCGGATGGTGTCCGCTGGCGGTGACCCGGTGCCGCCGCCATGCCTGGTGGTCTTGGCCATCGATCTGGGCACGACGACGGGATGGGCCCTCAAACCCCTGGACGGTCCTATCGCACACGGGTTCGTGGGCTTCCGGCCGCAGCGCTTTGAGGGCGGCGGGATGCGCTACCTGCGATTCAAACGCTGGCTCACGGAACTCAAGGCCGTGGCCATCGACATCCACGCCGTGTACTTCGAGGAGGTTCGCCGACACGGCGGGGTGGATGCAGCCCACGTCTACGGCGGCTTGATGGCCACGCTCACCACCTGGTGCGAACACCACAACGTGCCGTACCAGGGGGTGCCGGTGGGCACGATCAAGAAGCACGCGACCGGTAAGGGGAACGCGGGCAAGGACGAAGTGATCGCTGCCATGCGTGCCAAGGGCCACCCCGTCACCGATGACAACGAAGCCGATGCCTTGGCCCTGCTGCACTGGGCCATCGACACGCAGGAGACTTGACATGAAAACGCATCAAACCCGCTACCCATCCCCCCTGGCCAGCATGCTGGGCGAGCCAGTCGATGTAGACGCCGTGAAGCAGCGTGGCTGGCAAGACCAACATATCCTGGTCGTATCCGACAACGACGAGCGGCTCAATGTCCTTGAGCGCGACCTGCTCCGCAGGATTGGAAACCGTCTGTACGGCTGCCCGATGAGGGGAGGTCGCCATGGCTGAGTGGGCCGTTGACGACGTGGCAAATCGGTTCGAGCAAGCGGCGCGCACCGCCAGGCGATTGCCGCCGGTGCGGGTCCAGGGCTATTTCAACGTTTGGCCAGCCTTTGTGCGGACCGAATACGAACGGATGGCCGGCGAGGACCCGCCACCGATTCGATTTCCACCGACGCCGGTAGACATCGACCAGATGCTCGAGGTGATGCGCTGGGTGCAATGGTTGGAGTTGGAGCAGCGCCATCTGGTGTGGATGCGTGCCCAAAGATACCGCTGGTCCGAAATCTCCACGCGATTTGGGTGCTCCGTGAGGACCACCCAACGCCGCTGGGACGTTGCGATGTACATCGTTGCCACGCAATTGACCGAAGGGAGTTGATTGAAGTTTCGTAGCATTACGAATGCCGTCGTGCCAGAGCGGAAGAATGCGGAAACTGGTCCAATTTGGGCGTGTCGCGTTTTTGCGGTTCTGGGTCTATATTCCGTCTACGGTTGCGAAAGCTGTGTCTCCCGAGAGATCTTTCGCACCACCCAATTTACCAACCCGCAGGGCTTCCGGCTCTCGCGGGTTTTTTTGTACGCGCTCGTTGATGCCACCCCTGCAAATCCACTACCGGTCGATCGAGTCGTTGATCCCGTACGCCAAGAACGCGCGCACGCACAGCGACGAGCAGATCACGCAGATCGCATCGAGCATCCGGGAGTTCGGCTTCAACAACCCTATCCTGGTCGATGGCCATCGCGGCGTCGTGTCGGGACATGCGCGGATCCTCGCGGCTCGCAAGCTGGAGATGACCGATGTGCCGGTGATCGAACTGGCCCACCTGACCGAGACGCAAAAGCGCGCCTTCATCCTGGCCGAGAACAAACTGGCGGAACGCTCGGGCTGGGACAGCGAACTGCTGTCGCTCGAGCTGGAGGATCTGAAGGACGCTGGTTTCGACCTCGGTCTGACCGGGTTCGATGACGCGGAGATCCAGTCGCTGCTGGCCGCGGATGGTGACGCCGGCGCCGATGTGTCTGACGACGCGGTGGAAGATGTTCCGACGCCGCCAGCGAAGCCTGTCACGCGAACGGGTGATATCTGGCTC
This sequence comes from Rhodoferax sp., assembly GCA_043759735.1. Taxonomy (GTDB): domain Bacteria; phylum Pseudomonadota; class Gammaproteobacteria; order Burkholderiales; family Burkholderiaceae_C; genus CAISIP01. Next base: position 35,874 of record JAYUQC010000273.1, on the reverse strand, counting down.
ATTGGCGAGCACTGCCTGATTTGTGGCGACGCTGCCGATCCGCTGGTGATCACGGCCCTGATGGGACAGGAGCGCGCCGCTCTGTGCTTCACGTCGCCGCCGTATGGCAGTCAGCGCAACTACACCGACGCCATTCCCGATTGGGCTGGCCTCATGCGCGGCGTGTTTGCCATGCTTCCGATGGCGGCTGACGGACAAGTTCTGGTCAACCTGGGCCTGATCCACCGCGACAACGAGGTCGTTACTTATTGGGACGGTTGGCTGCAATGGATGCAGTCGGTGGGTTGGCGGCGATTTGCCTGGTACGTCTGGGATCAGGGGCCCGGCATGCCTGGGGATTGGAACGGGCGTCTGGCACCAAGCTTCGAGTTCGTTTTCCATTTCAACCAGGAGGCACGACGTCCCCACAAGATTGTGCCGTGCAAGCACGCTGGCCAGGAATCGCATCTGCGTGCCGATGGCTCGTCGACCGCGATGCGCAAGAAGGACGGCGAGGTGGGGGGCTGGTCGCACGCCGGTACGCCCACCCAGGACACCCGAATCCCGGACAGCGTGATCAGGATCATGCGGCACAAGGGAAGGATCGGCGAGGACATTGATCACCCGGCCGTGTTCCCGGTCGCGTTGCCTGAACACATCATGGAGGCGTTCTCTGCCGAGGGCGACGTGGTGTTCGAACCGTTCAATGGATCCGGCACATCACTGCTGGCAGCGCAACGCACCCACCGCCGTTGCCGTGCCGTCGAAATCGCGCCGCAATACGTCGACGTGGGCATCCGCCGGTTCCAGCAGAACCACTCCGATGTTCAGATCACGCTGGCTGCGACCGGTCAGGCATTCGCGGAAGTTGCCGCCGAACGACTCGGCGTCGAGGAGTCCGCCCATGCGTAACCCGGTGGCTGACCTCAAGATTGAACTGCGCGCTGTCGCGGCACTGATTCCCTACATCCGCAATGCCAAGCAGCACTCCGACGCGCAGGTAGCACAGATTGCGGCAAGCATCGTGGAGTTCGGCTGGGGTGCGCCGATCCTGGTGGATGGCCAGAACAATGTGATCGCCGGCCACGGCCGACTTCTCGCTGCGCGTAAGCTTGGCATGACCGAGGTTCCGGTGGTGTCGATGGCGCATCTGACCGACATCCAACGCCGGGCGCTGATCCTGGCGGACAACAAGATCGGCGAGAACGCATCCTGGGATGACGAACTGCTCGGCCTGGAGTTGGCTGAACTGAAAGACGGTGGCTTTGACCTGACCCTCACCGGTTTCAGTGCCGACGAATGGGATGCGCTGATCGCTGGCGATGGTGAAAACGAGGGTCTGACCGACGAGGACCAGGTTCCGGAGGTTACCGAGAACCCGGTGTCACGCACTGGTGACGTCTGGTTGATGGGCGAGCACAGAGTCCTATGTGGCGACGCCACAAGGGCCGAGGACTACAAACTGCTTCTGGGCGATGAACTCGTGGACATGACTTTCACGGACCCGCCGTACAACGTCAACTACGCCAACACCGCCAAGGACAAGATGCGCGGCACCAACCGCCCCATCCTGAATGACAACATGGGCGCAGGCTTCGGCGCCTTCCTGGTGGAGGCATGCCAGAACATCCTGGGTGTGACCAAGGGCGCGGTGTACATCGCCATGAGTTCATCTGAACTCGACACCCTGCAGTCGGCGTTCCGGTCTGCCGGTGGCAAGTGGTCAACGTTCGTGATCTGGGCCAAGAATACGTTCACCATGGGCCGCGCCGACTACCAGCGTCAATACGAGCCGATCCTGTATGGCTGGAAGGACGGTGCTGACCACTACTGGTGCGGTGCACGCGACCAGGGTGATGTGTGGCAGATCAAGAAGCCGCACAAGAACGACTTGCACCCAACGATGAAGCCGGTTGAACTAGTGGAGCGCGCGGTGCGCAACAGCAGCAAGACGCGGGACCTCGTGCTCGATCCGTTCGGTGGCTCGGGCACCACGGTGATTGCGTGTGAAAAGTCCGGACGACGGGCCCGATTGATCGAGCTCGATGCGAAGTACGTGGACGTGATCGTGCGCCGTTGGCAGGAATTCGCTGGCAAGAAGGCCACCCGCCAATCGGACGGGGTGGCATTCGATGCCCTGTTGTCAGAACCGGGTTTGCCGAATCAGGGTGAACCCGTCCTTGGTGTGGCGCACAAAGCGCAGCCACTTGCCGTCGCCACTGCGCTCGGCGGTGACCCAGATAGTGTCGTCGCCGGAGATCTGAATTTCACCGCCCGGTCTGAGGGCGTTGATGCGTTGGTCAAGTGTGGTGGTCATCTCGTCGTCCTCAAGCAGCCAATTCTTCCGTAATCTCGCAATGCGTCACGAACCCCGTCAAGTAGGGCAGACCGCGAGGGATGCCGCATTCCTTGGCGGTTTGGCGCCCGATGCTCCAAGTCATCCACTGCGTCGTTGCCACGTGGATCGCGTCGCCCAGGGTGTGGTTTGCGTGCATCCGGTTCAAGACGTCGTCTGCAAAGTGGCGTCCGTGGCGGCTGTCCAGAAAAATGCGCGTGGCGTCGAGGTCCGTGCCAGTGGCCTGCGCAATCGCGCTCATGGCAATCGGCCACGCGGCTGGGGCGTGCTCGTCCATCGAGCCCCAAAAGCCCCACTCTTCGTTCTGGGTCGTGGGGATTTGCGTGTTGCTGTTCATGGTTGATCCTCGGGGTGGATTGTTGCGACACCCGTAGTAACGCGCTGTTTGATTGAGAAGCCAAGCTATTTTGCGTCAAATCTTTGCGTCGATCATGCGCTGCCCCCTGATGTAGACGGGCGCGCGATGCTCGTAGTCGTCGGGTCGTTCGGCGTAGTCTGCAATGACCGCCTTGAGGACGGCCTGAAGATAGCGTTCCGGCTTGGCGTAGTGGCTGATGCAATCCAACCGGGTGGCGGTGGTCCTGATGTTGAACCACTCGTCGGGCATCACCGTGTCGCACAGTTCCGACCAAACGTCGATGCCGTGTTGCTCGACAAATCGTTTTGCGCCGGAGAAAGTCATGGGCGTGCGCGTTGGGTAACGCATCGCCCGCGGGGCGGCGTCGGTGCTGGTGGCACGCATCGCTTCACTCCCCTGGGAGCAGTTCGAAACTGCCGGGCGCGTTGCCCTCGTCGTCGGACAGCAGCAGGAGTGTCCTCTTGGTGCCATCGGCAAGGGTGACGACGAATCCGTAGAACTCGTCCTCGCCCGGGTACTCGGGCTTGCCGGTTCTTGCCAACGCGGTGATCTTCCCGCCGACCAGCGGACTGAGTTGTCTGAGGTAGAAGACGATCGGGGACTTCATGCTGCGGCACCCGAGTCGATGATGCGGTAGACGCGCTGCGCGCCTGCGTCCTTGGTCGACCTGATGTCGAGTCCGAGTTTCTTCTTGAAGGCGCCTGCAAAGGTGCCACGCACCGTGTGTGCTTGCCAGTTGGTTGCATCGACGATTTGCTGGATGGTGGCGCCCTCGGGGCGTTTGAGCATCCCGATCACGGTGGCTTGCTTGCTGTTGTCGCGGGTGCGCGGCGTCTTGGTCTCCGCCCGTGCTGCGGTCTCGATGGCGGTGACGGCGGCTTCGATCTCCGGATCGACGTTGTTGCTCGCATTGATCTCGGCGTCGGTCGGGTCCTCGGTGCCGATCTCGTCTGCGAGGACCTGGCTCGCGCCGATGTGGCCGTCGAAGGCTGGCCGGGTCATGCCGAGTGACTCGTAGCCCTCGCTGGCCACGATCCAGTGGGTGCCGTCGTTGATGATCAACGCCCGGTTGAACATGGCGTCGATGACCTTCTTGCGTGCGCCGCCCTTGATGTTGTCGGGGAACCAGTCGATCTGACCGTTGGTGTGGTTGATGGCGTGGGCCAGGATGGCGTGCTGCGATGGGCTGAGTTGGATTGTCATTTGGTGCTCCTTGGTTGATGACGTTCGTATGAACGCGCTGTTCAACGGGAAAGCCAAGCACTGAATCAACGATTACCGCAAATAGATTTGAAGGTGTTGATGCCATGCCACGTGCTGCTCCAACACCCTGCCGGCACCCCGGTTGTGGTGCTGTGCTGACGACGCCCGGGTACTGCGACACGCACCGTGCTGCTGTGCATCGCGACTACGGTCGCGCACGTCATGGCTTCGACACGGAGCGGGGCTTCTACCAGTCAGCGGCGTGGCGTGGCGTCCGATCCGCGTTCCTGCGGGAGCACCCCCTGTGTGCGCATTGCGCGGCACGTGGGCGCGTTGTGGCGGCCGTGGTGGCAGACCACGTGCAGCCGTTGAAGGACGGTGGCGCACGGTTGGACTGGTCCAACCTGTCACCCCTGTGCGTGTCGTGTCACAACCGCAAGACGGCTGGCGAGACGGCTCGACGCCACCGACGCACCTGACGGGGGGAGGGGGGATGAATCTCTACAGCGGCGCAAGCAAGATGCGTGCGCGAGCACAGATTTTTGCGCGTGCAAATTGAAACATGGGGGGGATCCCCCAGGACCTGAATCAAATGGCCGGACGCAAACCACTACCAACCGCAGTCAAGAAGATCAAGGGAACGCTGCAGAAATGCCGAGCTAACCCGCGTGAACCGCAGCCCCAGGGCGACCTGGTCGAGCCCCCAGATTACATGGCGGACGGAGCGAAGGACGCCTGGCGCTACGCGATCGGCAGCGCGCCGCCGCACCTGCTGCGTCGCCTGGACATGTCGGTGCTCGAAGTCTGGTCCTGCGCGGCAGATCTGTACCGAAAGGCGCAGGTGGGCCTGGCCAAGACGGGCTTGCTGATCAAGGCGCCGAACACCGGCGTTCCGATGCAGTCGCCGTACTTGGCGATTGCCAACAAGCAGGCCCAGATCATGACCAAGGCTGCAACCGAGATGGGATTCACGCCGGCCTCGCGATCGCGCATTACGCTGCCGATGGAAGCGGCTGACGATCTCGATCCCTGGTCGGAAATTGCCGGCTGATGGCCACACGCAGTTACGCCGTCATCGCGCGGCAGTACGCGAAGGATGTTGTCGCGGGGAAGATCCTCACCTGCAAGTGGGTGCTCATGGCATGCCAGCGCCAGCTGGACGACCTCGGTCGGTTCAAGGGCAAGGACAGTCCGTACCGGTTCAACCCGAGGTTGACCGACAAGTCTGGCAAATCGTTCTCGCCTGCCGACAACCTGTGCGCGTTCATTGAGCGCCTTCCCCACGTGAAGGGGCCGTTGGCGGGTCAACCGATCCACCTGGAGCCCTGGCAGGTGTTCGTGCTGACGACTGTGTTTGGGTGGGTCAAGGCGGACGGCAAGCGCCGGTTTCGCCGGGCCTACATCGAGGTGCCGCGTGGCAACGCCAAGTCGACACTGTCGTCTGCATTGGCCCTGTACATGCTGGCGGCCGATGGTGAAGGCGGTGCGGAGGTGTACTCGCTGGCCACTACGCGGGACCAGGCCCGGATCGTGTTTGGTGATGCGCAGACCATGGCGCGGCAGTCGGCAGGATTCCGCACCAGGTTCGGAGTGGGCGTCGGGGCCCACAACATGCACGTGATGAACAGTGGCTCCAAGTTTGAGGCGCTGTCTGCGGAAGGATCGACGCTGGATGGTCTGAACATCCACTTCGGCTGCGTCGATGAGTTGCACGCGCATAAGACGCGCACCGTCTATGACGTCGTGGAAACCGGCACTGGCAAGCGCGACAATTCGCTGTTGTGGGTGATCACCACGGCTGCGAAACCCACCGGCGGCTGGATCGAGTTTCCAGGCTCGTTCAAAGATTCAGAGGCCAAGAAAATCTTTCGGGATTCCTACCAGGCGGCGCAGTCCGGTGCCAACCGCGGCAAGGTGCTCGTCCTGGAAAACGGCATGAAGTTCCATGAGGTCGGCGTCACGAACAAGGACGCCCAGTTCCTGGAGTTGCGCAAGTTCCAGATCACGGACATCGCCCGGTTGTTCCGGGTGCCGCCGCACATGATTGCGGACCTGGACCGGGCCACCTTCTCGAACATCGAGCAGCAAAGCCTCGAGTTCGTAATGCACACGATGACGCCGTGGGCCGAACGCTGGGAGGCTAGCATCGAATCCGAACTGCTGCTCGATGGCGATGAACTGGAAGTCGAGTTTGATTTCGCCAACCTGATGCGGGGTGACGCCGCCAGCCGGTCCTCCTACTACCAGAGTGGCATCCAAAACGGATGGCTGACCCGCAACGAAGCGCGGATCGCGGAGAACCTGAATCCGTTGGAGGGCTTGGACGAGCCCCTGCGGCCGCTGAACATGGTCGAGGAAGGATCGGCCGAGGATGTTCAGGAGGCACAGATGCCAAACCAGAAACCTGCGGAGCCTGACGACGGTGAAACGTCGGCCCGGGTCCGGGCGCTGGTCGCCACGAGCGCCGCGCGCCTGGCGCGCCGTATCCACCGTGCCGGCAAGGTGGGCGAGAGCGACATCGCACTGATTGCCGATGCGCTGGCCGTACCGGCCGGACGCGTGAACGATTGGGCGCAGGCCCTGGGTGATGCGCCGATGGCCGAGACTGAACTGACCGACTCCTTGATTTCCCTTGGGACCGACCGATGAAACACCAACTGCTGATCGCTGAATTCCTGGCCACGCCCTGGGCGCTGATGCCTGAGCGGCTCAATGCCATGGGTGCGGTGATTGCCCGGTGGTCGCGGTCGGGAGTGACTGCGGACGGCGTCATTGAGTCGGTGCAGGCCGATCGTGCGGTGCGCGAGGCGCGCCGGCAGGCCAGCACGGGAATGTCGAGTGGCGGGATTGCGGTCCTGCCCCTGTACGGCGTCGTGACCCAGCGCGGCAACATGGTCGAGGACGTGTCGGGCCCTGGCAGTGTCAGCACCCAGCAATTCGCATCAGCGCTTCGCCAGGCTCTGGCCGACGACACGGTGAGCCAGATCCTGATCGATATCGACAGCCCAGGTGGCAGCGTGTACGGCGTGGCCGAACTCGCCGACGAGATCATCAGTGCGAGGGCGCAGAAACCGGTGGTGGCGGTCGCCAACAGTCTGGCGGCGTCAGCCGCGTACTGGATCGGCTGCGCCGCGTCCGAGTTGTTCGTCACTCCAGGCGGCGAGGTGGGCTCGATCGGCGTGTGGCAGGCACATTTCGACTATTCGCAGGCATTGGCCGCCGAGGGCGTCGCGCCGACGCTCATCTCTGCTGGCAAGTACAAGGTCGAGGGCAATCCCTATGCGCCGCTGGATACGGAGGCTCAAGGATTCATGCAGTCGCGAGTCGACGACTACTACTCGGCGTTCACCAAGGGTGTGGCGCGCGGGCGCGGCGTATCGATCGCGCAGGTGCGCGAAGGCATGGGTCAGGGGCGCGTACTCGGTGCTGGTGCGGCGATGGCGCAGAACATGGTGGATGGTGTCGCCACGTTCGATGACGTCGTCAGAAAAATGCGGCGCGACGCCAAATCCAGCGCCAAGCCGGGGGCATCCCGGTTGGCACAAGCCCAACGGGCGCTTGAAATTTCGTAATCCGGCAAGGCTCCATTGAGCCGCGCCTTTTCTTGACACGGCCCGTCGGCCGTACCCCAGCCAACCACCTTCGGGTGGTTCTTTACTTTCTGGAGATCCATTTATGAGTAAGCAACTGCGCGAGCTTCAATCTCGCAAGGCCATCCTGGTCAAAGAGGCACGAGCCTTGACCGACCGCGTCGCCGCCGATGGGCGCGACATGACCGATGAGGAGGTCGCTGCGTTCGATGCCATTCGCACCCGCATTGATGCCGCATCCGCCGCAATCGACCGCGAGGCCGCGCTGATTGCCGACGAGGCCCGGATCGGTATTGCCAGCGCGATCGGCCCGATCGTCACCGACAACCGTGAGAGTGACCCGAAGCGAGGCTTTTACTCGATCGGTGAATTCATGCAGGCCGTGTTCCAGGCCGACAAGCCAGGGAAGTCGATTGACTCCCGATTGCTCCCTGGCGGGTCCAGTGGCATTGGCGCAGCAGCCCCGTCCACCTTCAGCAACGAGGCCGCCGGCCAGGACGGTGGTTTCCTCGTTCCCCCGCAGTTCTCGCAGGAGATCTTCAAACTCTCCCTGGGCGAGGATTCGCTGCTGCCCCTGACGGACAACGTAGAAATCAGCGGCAACAGCATGGCCTTCCCCAAGGACGAGACCACGCCCTGGGGCACCAACGGCATCCGGGCCTACTGGCAGGGCGAGGCCGCGTCTGGCGTGCCGACCAAACCGGTGCTGGGCCTGGCCACGCTGCGGCTGAAGAAGCTTATGGCGCTGGTGCCCACCACGGACGAACTGCTGGACGACGCCAATGCGCTGACCAGCTATCTGCCGCAGAAGGTGGCGCTCTCAATCCGCTGGAAGGCCAATGAGTCCATCCTGTTTGGTGCCGGCAACGGCATCCCGGTCGGTTGCATGAACGCGGGCGCGGTGGTCACGGTGGTCAAGGAGTCCGGCCAGGCGACGCAAACCCTGGTGCCGCAGAACCTGGCCAAGATGATCGCGCGCCTGCCCCCGGGTTCGTTCACCAACGCGGTGTGGATCATCAATAACGACGTGCTGCCGGCGCTCTTCACGCTGTCCCTGGGCAACTTCCCGATCTACCTGCCCACTGGGCTGTCGGTTGGCGGGCTCCAGGTTTCGCCCTATGGCACGCTGCTCGGACGCCCGGTGTTCGTGTCGCAGCACGCCAATACCTTCTCCACGCAGGGCGACGTGTTGCTGGTCGACCTGTCGTACTACCAGACCATCACCAAGGCTGGCGGTATGCAGACCGCGACCTCGATGCACCTGTACTTCGATGCGGACTTGACGGCCTTCCGGACCACCTTCCGCATGGACGGTCAATCCAAGATCGTCAATGCGATCGCGCCGGCCAAGGGCAGCAACTCGCTGTCGCCCTACATCCAGCTCGGCGCTCGATAGGCGCTGCATCTGTCGGCGGGGCCTTTGTGCCCCGTCGGCCTTCCTTCTTCATTCAATCAGGAGATTTCCATGTTCCCCAATGCAAAGGGCAGCGAAGAGCTGTCGATCCTCGCAACCATCGATCCCATCAGTCAGGGTGCCGGCACGGTCGCCACCGGGTGGGTTTCGCTGGTCAACTTCCACGCGCTGCTCGCCGTGATCCAGACCGGTTTGCTCGGTGCGTCCGCCACGCTGGACGCCAAGCTGCAGCAGGCCCAGGACAACGTCGGCACCGGCGTGAAGGACGTCGCAACCAAGGCGATCGTGCAGATCGTCAAGGCCACTGGCGACAACAAGCAGGCGCTCATCAACATGAAGCCTGAGGACCTGGACAACATCAACGGTTTCGGTTTCGTGCGCTTGTCGCTCACCGTCGGTGTTGCAGCCAGTCTGATTTCCGCGCAGCTGCTCGGTGTCAATGCCCGGTATGCCTCTGCCGACGCATTCGATCAGGCCGGCGTGGTGCAGATCATCGGCTGACGCACTGACGCACTGACGTACTGCCGCGCTGATGGCATACAAGCAACTCTCGGCTCCAGCGGTCGAACCGCTCACGCTCGCGGACGCCAAACGTCAGCTGAACGTGGACCTGGACTTCACGGATGACGATCTGGTCATCACCCGGTTGATTGCCGCCGCGCGCCAGTATGCAGAAAACCGGACCCGGTCCAGCTTCATCACGCAGCAGTGGAGCCTCGTGACCGACGCATTTGTCGGCTCTGGCCCATCGGATGGGATCTTGATCCTCGAACACGGCCCCGTCCAGGGCATTGACAGCATTACCTACCTGGACATGGCCGGCACGGTGCAAACGATGCCACCTGCCGACTATGTGGCCGATTTGTCGGGCGTGCTCGGCCGGGTGCAGCCGAAATTCGGCCAGGTCTGGCCTGCGACGCTGCCGCAGATTGGCGCCGTCACGGTCAATTTCACGGCCGGGTATGGCGCCACGGCTGCATCCGTCCCCCAGGGCCTGGTCCACTGGATCATGCTGCGCATCGGCTCCCTGTACGCGATCCGGGAGGATGTGGTGACGGAACGCGGCGTCACGGTCGCCAAGATACCGTTCTTCGATGGGTTGCTCGATGGCTACTGGCAGGCATTGGTATGAGCATGATGGCCGGACGGTTGCGCAAGAGCGTCAGGTTCCAGACGCGCGGCACCAGCGTGGACAGCTATGGGCAACAGGTGACAACCTGGACTAATGCATTCAGCACACGGGCCAGCATCGAACCGCTGTCGGTGCGTGAGCGATTTGCCGCGCAGGCGGTGCACAGCGAGATCTCGCACCGGATCATCGTGCGGTACCGATCCGAACTTGCCAACGGAGTAGCCGTGGCCGCCATGCGCGTGGTGTACGGCGTTCGGGTGTTCAACATCGTCGGTGCCCTGAACATTGATGAGCGCCACGCCATCGTGGAGATCAGCGCCACCGAGGGACTGAACGATGGCTGATGTGAAGAACGTCCAGGGCCTGCGCGAACTCCAGGAGGCCCTCAAGGCATTGCCCCAGGGAATTGCTCGCAACGTTCTGCGCGGTTCGGTCAATGCCGGTGCAACGGTCATCCGCAAGGAGGCACAGAGCCGGGCACCGGTGTCTGAGGGACCGAAGCGTGCCGGGCAGTCGCCAGCGGGCACCCTGAAGCGCTCGGTGTACCAGAAGCAGATCCGGGAGTTGTCCAGCCTGGTCACGCAGACCTTCTTCATCGGGGTGCGCAAGGGCAAGAAGTACCGCAAGCAGGGAAAGAAGGGCAACCTGTCGCAGGACGCCTGGTACGCACGCTTCGTCGAGTTCGGCACATCGAAGATGGCAGCCAGGCCGTTCATGCGACCCGCCTTCGAGGCCCGCAAGGCTGACGCGGTTGCCGCCATCAAGGACTACCTGGAGCGGCGCATCCCTGAAGAGGTCGCCAAATTGGCGTCGCGCAAATGACCATTGCAGAACAGATCGTCGTGATGCTGTCAGGCGGGACCGCTGCCGGCGTGCGCGTGTACCCGTTGACGGCGCCCGACGATGTGGCCAAACCGTACATCACCTACCAGCGCATCAGCAGCAATTCAGAGATCGTCCTCTCCGGCGACTCGGGCCTGACGAACACCCGGATGCAGATCGATGTCTACGCCACGACATATGCCGAAGCGACGTCGATTGCCGCGCAGATCGATGTACTGATGTCGGCCTGGACCGTGCAGAACGTTTCGGTCCTGTTGCAGGACTTCTTCGAAGACCAGGTCAAGTTGTTCCGCATCAGCCACGACTACTCGTTGTGGCACTAATTTTTGAAAGGTAAACCATGCCATCCTCCGCAATCTCCGCCCAGGGTTCCATCCTGGCCATCGGCACCGGCACCGGTGGTGCAAAAACCATCACCGCCATGGCCGCCGGCAACCCGACCATTTTCACCAGCGCCGCGCACGGCTTTGTCAATGGAGACGTCGTCACGATCGCCGCACTGGTCGGAACGGCGGCTGCGTCGTTCAACGGATTGACATTCAGTGTGGTCAGCAAGACCACCAACACCTTCGCGCTGCAGGTAGACACCACCGGATTGGCCTACACGTCGGGCGGCACCGCGACCCCGGTGACGTTCACCAACATCGCCAACATCAAGGACTTCTCCGGCTTTGACGGCTCCGCGTCCGAGCTGGAGGTCACCAACCTGGACAGTGTGGCCAAGGAGTTCAAGCTGGGCTTGCGGCCAATGTCGGCGCGCAGGTCGAAGGCGCCATGACCAGCGCGATCAAGGGCATGGAGGATGCGTTGGTCGGTTTCGTGACCACCGGCAAGCTCAACTTCAAGAGCCTGGCCAATTCGATCATTGCTGACATTGCGCGGATCCTGATCCAGCAGAACATCACCGGTCCGCTGGCGCAGATGATCCAGGGCGGCATTTCGGGCGGCGGCGCTGGGTCAGGTGGGTTGGGTGGCCTGATCGGCTCCTTCCTCGGTGGTCTGTTCGGCAAGGCCGGTGGCGGACCGGTGGAAGCCGGAGGCATGTACCGCGTCAACGAGCTCGGGCCGGAACTGCTGACCGTGGGTGGTGCGCAGTACCTGATGATGGGAAGCGAAGCCGGCTCCATCACGCCCCATGGCGGTTCGGGTGGCGGCAGTGGTGCGTCCGGTGGTGGCAACACCATCATCAACAATTTCACCGTGGGTGATGTCGCCAGTATGGCGCAGGTGAAGGCGGCGGTTGCGGCCAGCCAGCGCCAGGTGTTTGCGGCCAGCCAGCGCTCCATGAGTTACGGCGGGGCCCTGGCATGAGTGCGGTCACGCTGCCGGTGCCCTTTGCCCCGAACAGTTGCTCTCTCAAACTGTCGGTGAACCAGCGGGTGAACGCGTCGCCGTTTGGCGGCAGCGAGCAGGCGGTGGACCTGCTCAACGACCGCTGGCTGATGTCGCTCGAACTCCCTGCGGGCTACAGCGCCCAGGGCGCGGCCATCGAGGCCTTCATCAACGCGATGCGCGGGCAGAGCAACTGGGTCGCGCTGTACCACTTCGCACGCCAGGTGCCGCGCGGCACGATGCGCGGGTCGCTCACCATGTCGAGTGCTGCAGCGCAAGGCGCGTCGGCACTTGTCGTGACCGGCGGTGCCGGGCAGGCCAGCTCGACTCTGTTGGCGGGAGACCTGATCGGTGTCAGCGGCCTGCTGTTCATGGTCGCATCCGACTGCGTGGCCAATGGCAGCGGCGTCATCACCGTGCCGATCGTGAACCGGCTGCGCGTGGCCCTGGGCTCCGGCCTGACCGTCACCTGGTACCGGCCCACGGCGTTGTTCCGGCTGGTCTCCACTCCGGTGGTCGAGTACGCCCCGGGCCTGTCCTCGGGTGTCGCATTCGATTTCGCGGAATACATTCCCTGAGCCGTCACCCGTGAAGTCGTATTCGTCCGCAACGCTGGCAGCACTGGCCAGCGGCCACGTCGCGATCGTGCGTCTGGTGCACATGGCGTTCTCCAGCGGTGTCGTGGCCCTGAACGTGAGCAATTGGGACCTGGTGTGGCTGGGTGTCACCTACAAGGGCGCCTATGGCCTGGGCGCGGTGAGCCAGATCACCGACAAGCCGGGAGAGGTGCAGGGCATCACGTTGCAACTCAGCGCCGGTGATCCGGCACGTATTGCGCTGGCGCTGGACAGTGCCGATGTGGTCCAGGGCACCGTGGTGACGCTGCGTACCGCCATCCTGGAGACGGTGAACTACACGATCGTCGATGCGCCGATCGACTGGGTGGGCAAGTGCGACACCATGACGATTTCCGAGTCGGGCACGAGCGCCGAGGTCGGTGTGACGGTGGAGAGCCGCGCGGTGGACCTGCTGCGCGGCAATCCGTCCACCTACACGGACGCCGACCAGCAGTCGCTCTTTGCCGGTGACCGCGCCTTCGAGTACGTGGTCTCGCAGTCCGACAAACCGATCATCTGGCCGGCGCGGGAGTTCTTCTTCAAATGACCCGCATCATCTTCGTGCGGCTGCCCGATTGGCGGCTGCGTTTCGACGCCCTGATCACCGAGCGGCTGCATACGCCATTTGCCTGGGGTCGCAACGACTGCGCGCTGTTCGCCGCCGACAACGTGCTGGCCCTGACCGGAGTCGATCCCGCGTTCGGGTTGCGCGGCCACGCGAGTGCGCGCCAAGCTGCCAGGACCCTGCGCCAGCGCGGCGATCTGGCGACGCTGGTGGATCTGAATCTGGGGCCGTCCTGCACTCCCGCCTTGGCCACCCAGGGCGACGTGGTCATGGTGCCCATGGGTGGACGTCTTGCGCTGGGCGTGTGCCTCAGTGCCGAGTACGCCGTAGGACCCGGTGTATCCGGCCTGCTGCAGACCTCGATGGCCAACGCTGTCTGCGCCTGGAGGGTGGGCTGATGCCGGCATTCCTGGCAGAACTCGCCATCAACGCCCTGCTGGCCGCTGGTGCCAATGCCGGTGTGGCGCTCACCATCGGGGCGTTCGTTGCCAACTACGCGTTGCTGATCGGCGGCCTGGCCCTGTCCGCCAGCCAGGCCAAGAACGCCAAGCGCAAGGCACGCTCGCAGTTCAACGCGGCCCAGGTCGACCGGCTCATGAGTGTGTCCACCACCACCGCGCCGCGCGAACTGGTCATGGGCCGCGTACGAAAAGGAGGATCCGTGTTCTTCCGGGGCTCCAACATCGACCTGCCGGTGCCACCTCCGACAGGGGATGCGCTGGAGAAATTCATTCTGCGGCGCGCGCCGCGCGATTGGCTCAAGATCCGTGAAGATGTGGCGGACCCGATGGTCGATACGTCACTTGCTCATCTGCTGCCATTGCTGGGCGTCGAGCAGACCGGATCCATCGCAAACGATCCGCTGACGGTGGAAGTGGTGGTCGACATGGTGCAGACATGATCCGCTTCACTGACCTCAAACTGCCCGGGCTCAAGGCGGTGTCTGCCGATGGCGAGTTGGGCGACAGCTACATCATGGATATCAAGGACGGGTAGCGGTGCATGCGGTGCGGACGACGCTCTTGGTGGTCGAGTTTCAGCGTGGTATCGGGAGCAGGCGGGAGCATTTAGGATGGTGCCGAACTGATGGAGTTGTAACCGGCCCCGCTATGCGCGCCATCCTCGGATTCGTCGCGAGGCCCGTATATACGCTGGTCGCGGGTGATGCCGCACGTTGTTTGGAAGGGTAATACTCGTGCCCATACAGGCTCGAAACTCGCTCAAACCGCCATGACGTTTCAAGCGGGCTAGTTCCGTCAACCGGAATTGACTGACTTGGATGCGATAGTCTGTGTCGAACGATACAAGGTTTGAGTCAAAGGCAAAATGGTGTAGTTTGCAGAGTGCCACTCCGTTGATGATTTCATCGGTGCTGTTGGGCGCCGATACTGGAAGTATGTGAGCCGCATCCAGTAGTGACAGTTGAACCTGGCAGAAGGCGCATTTGTGGCTATAAGCGCCGAGGACCTCGTCGCGGAAGTTCGCGGCGCGGTAGCGAGTAGCGATGGTGCGGATCACCGTCCTGCGCGCTGTGTCGGCGACGTTGTCGATCTGGGCGTCGGTTAGCGAATCGAGTTCGTTGAGCAAGGCCATGTCACGGTGAGCCCGGCCGGTCAGGTGCAAGCTCGCCAATGACAGAGCATAGTCAGCGACGAACATCGGGCGAAACGCCACCACGATCTCGTTGTCCTTGACTTGGGTGGCAAAGGCCTTTTCGTGGGCATTGACGAGTGTCGCCTGCTTCACCTGAGCCGATGGGGACGATGAAGCCTGCCCGTCATGGGCTTTGATGTCCCAAGCTGCGAAGACCTGCGTTTCATCGTGCCAGCCGAGCAATACAGTCGACTCGCCCGGGTGGATATGTGGCACCGTGTTTGTGACTTGGATGCGGAATTCGTCGGCCGCCCGGCTGCCGCCGCCGTGGGTGCAGTTCCAGACGTAGACGCGAAGGTCGAAGGAAGACCGATCTGGGCTGACAGCCCTGACCAGAAACGGATGTGTATCCTTGATGACTAATGGCATCCAGCCACCGTCACGGAGCCCCTGCAGAACCTTGCCGAGCATTGTGTCTTTGCTGAGCTTTGCCACGATATCCTCTTTGATCGATGGTCCAGGGAGAAATGGTACGTGAGTTTCTTGCTGTGGCGTTTACCGCCCCAATCCGGCACGTAGGCGGAATGTCTTGCGTGAGTCTGTTGTGTTGCTTGGAGCGCGTGCAATGGGGAAATTGGAGACGGAATAATAGGGTTTTCGTATTACACTTATCTGCTAGTTAAACGCATGCGCTAAACCGGCAGAATAGGAAAAAATGCCCCGTCCACACGTGTCCGAGCCCCGAGAGAACATCGCGAGCCTAAGACTCACCATCAACGAGCGCCAAGAGATGGAGTCAACTTCGCAAGCACTTGGCTTCAAGACGCTCAGCGACTACATTCGTCACCTCCATAAGATCGCCGTCACCCCCGAGAAGAAGCGCCTCGACAAGCTCAACGGCAAGACGTACGGTCCATTCAGCGAAGCCCATAAGACCGCGCTTGGCAAGATTTACCAAGGCGACTCGCTCGAATACCTGCACCACCGGGCCAAGCCCGCATCGGTCAACCTAATCATGACCTCGCCGCCGTTCGGCTTGGTGCGCAAGAAGTCCTACGGTAACGAGGACGCCGCCGCCTACTGCGATTGGTTCCGGCCGTTCGCTGAAGGCTTCCATCGCGTCCTGCGGGACGACGGCAGCCTCGTGATCGACATTGGCGGGTCGTGGAAGTCGGGCAGCCCGACGCGCTCGCTTTATCACTTCAAACTGCTGGTGATGCTGTGCGAGGAATACGGCTTCCACTTGGCGCAGGAGCACTACTGGTGGAACCCGGCCAAGCTGCCGTCTCCTGCGGAGTGGGTCAACGTTCGCCGCGTGCGGGTCAAGGACGCGGTCAATTGCGTTTGGTGGCTGTCTAAGACGCCGTTCCCGAAAGCCAGCAACAGGCGGGTGCTGGCGCCTTACTCGGACTCGATGAAGGGGCTGCTCAAGAACGGTTACACGGCCAAGCTGCGCCCGTCCGGCCACGACATCTCCGACAAGTTCTCGAAGGATAACGGGGGTTCGGTGCCGCCGAACCTCTTGGCCATCGCCAACACTGAGAGCAACGGCCAATACCAAGCCTTCTGCCGCGACAACGGCATCGACATCCATCCGGCCCGCTTCCCCGCGCTGCTGCCTGAGTACTTCATCCGATTTTTGACCGACCCCGGTGACTTGGTGGTCGATCCGTTCGGAGGTTCGTGCGTCACCGGCATGGTTGCCGAGTCTTTGAAGCGCCGTTGGGCATGCATCGAGCTTTCCAGTGAATACATACGAGGCGGCCTCGCGCGCTTCCAGAGCGAATTAGGTTTGACAATCAGTGGGCGGCCAGCCATCTACTCGATCAACACGCCTTGCGCGCAGCCGGTGGACGAATCTCAAGTTTTGCTGCACCCCAATGGGGGAGAGACAAGATAGTCAGGCGAGATTCGCTCTGCGACAGACTCGGCGAGCCAATTCGAGTAGCCGCCCTCCGTTAAGGTCATCGAAATCTGCGATGTGGAGCCGGTCCGAGCTGGGTTCTCCCGGATCGAATTCGAAAAAACGGAGCATCACAACAGCGCAATTGGCCATGGGCACCTCTTCGAATCGCGGCCCCTTCTTGGCTTCTTTTCGGCACTCGGCCACCACGGCCTCTGTGGCCACGCGGATGGCTTCGTTCTCGAATTCTGCGCGGGACACTTCTGCGCAGCGAATGAAGGAGATGTTTGAGCCGCTTCGGCCATCCAGGGCGCAGACCATGGATGGGTCTTTTTCAATATCGGAATCCATGGGCCTGTTCCAACCCACGGCAAGTGGCCCCACCTCGGCGATGGCGCCATCGGCTCCGACCGACAAGTTCCAGGCCATCGGGAGCCCGCTGATGATAGACAAGGCCTTGGCCAGGGACAGTCCCGCTGCCAGCTCCAATAGCCGCTGCTCGCCTATGCGGCCCAGCACAGCATCGGTGAAAATGCGCCGCAATGCGAAGGGAGCAAGGCGCCGCAGTCCTTCGTAAATTCGAAGAGCATCCCCGGCCATAGGATGCAGGCCCGTCTTACTGCGTCGAGCATCACTGATGGCAGCATCTCCCGGACGCGATTTCCCAAGCCTGCCAGCGAGGGCCCTCTTGATGGCGGGGGATGCAAGCGCCGCCGCATGGACAGCGCGGCGATTCACAAGGTCTCGGTTATTAGATGAGCCACCGAATTGCATTGCCTTTGAGATCTCGTCGCGCGCGAGCTTCAAGGCCCAGGCCACAACCTGGCGGCGCATGACCGACTCTTTCAAGGGGGCCAATTCGCTGACGATGAAAAGGCTGGGGTCGGACGTCAAGTGCTGGCGCAGGAGCGTTTCCCGAGCGTCGATCGAGCCCGAGATCTGGCCGAATCGCTCGGACGATTCCAGAGTTTGCAATTGGCGCATTCCAAAGCCGTGGCCCAGAGCGCCAAGGGCGATCTCGTGGACATCGTCGGACATCGCCCAAGCCAAAAGGAACGAGTCGCGCGCGGTCCGAGCTTCCGTTGAAGCCAGCAATCGCCCGTTGGGGGCCAGGCGCTTGTAGCAGCCCAAGACCAGGCTCAGGCAAAAATCTGCAATGGCGTTGAACTGATTCGCGCTCAAGGGGCCAAATCCAACAGACGCCGCTCCAAATCAGAGGCAGCTTCCTCGGAGACGTTCCATGCTGCAGAGAGCGCCGACGCGATGTCCACAGCTTCGTCCTTGCCGATACCGTCGAGCAGCGGCAAGAAAGTTGAGGCGAATGCTGCGACGAAGACTCGTTGAGTGGAGGGCAATGGAGTGGCTAGGAAGTCGATCGAATCATCCACTGCGGATGCGAGCTTCAAGAAGTCAATGGTGGGAGCGGCTCCCAATTCCCGAAATCCGCAGACGATGCGCCAAGCGTCTGCCACGGGATTAGGCCGCAATTCGTTGTAGGGGCCCTTTAATAATGCGAGCTTGGCAAGCATGCTGTGAACGAACTTGCGAAGGTCCGACGGAACTCCAATTCGAATCCATGTGAAACGGCGGGTCATCGCTAGGCTCACTTGTTCCAGTTGGCTCTTGTCCGCTTGGTTGAGCGTGCAAATCATCGCCCAATTTGGGCCTGGGGCGAACTCGTGCGGCTCCATGGCCGGATTGGCCTTCGGGAGGATCCGGTAGAAGGGGCTCCCGGGGTCTTCCACATTCACACGGTACTGAAACGAGGTTGCGTGCCCCGAGAGGACCGAGAACAAGGGCCCGATGACTTTGTCGATGGGACAGCGATTGAGTTCGTCGATGATGATGGGTTTGTGGAATTCGCGAAGCATTACGCCGGGGATGAATCCCATCTTGCCCGGCCCCAACGGCTGGTAGCCGCCGACTAGGTCCTGGGAACTCCACGAGGAGGAGCCCGTGAGTAGGGTGTAGGGATCCGCCGCATCGTTCGAGTCTCCCAAGTTTTCTGCGACGTATTGGGCTAGGGTGGTCTTGCCAGTACCAGGAGGGCCATGGAAGATGAAGTGGCGCTTGCCAGCCCGGAGAGACGCGTTGATCAAGTCGTAGACCTCGCCGGGGATGCCAAAGAGTTCTGGAGACGGGATGATGTTGGGGGCATCGGAGGCGGCTGCGCCAGCCGATCCAAAGCAGCGCCCTAGATCAACCTCGATACGGGTGAGTTCATCCGCATCGCTGGGGTCATAGGCGAAGACTTCTGCCGTTCCCAACGAGAGCCAGGTTTGAAGTGCGTCGGTCGCGTCTTCATAGCTGACCAGTCTCCCGTCAGGCAATTCATGCGACTTACGAGGAGCCAACGTCATTACCAAGCCAATGTGCTGGATCTTCACGCCGGACTTAGCGTCGGCCCGACCTTTGTATCCGATCTCGCTTCGATCGGCGCTGAAGTCGCTGAGCGAGTCTCCTGACGTGCCCACCGGCAAAGGCTTTCCAAACGCGAATTGGATGATCCATTCCCAGCCTTCGGGAAACGTGTAGGACTCATCAGCGACCTTCATCGAAGGCATGAGCCTGAAGGCTGCAAGTGCACAGCGCCCTTGCCCGTTATTGATGTAGCCGACGGTCCCGGCTCCCGGCAAAAGCTGACCTTCAGTGTCGCGCGCCATATCCACTGAAAGCTCGGGCCCCGTTGCATCGATCCTGACGATCCAACGAGGCGGCTTGCTGCTGATGTTCGAGGGGTTGGCCCAGTAGCCCGTCTTGGCTGAGATCGGTTCGGCGAGTGCGAGGTCTCGAGTGCCTGAGGTTCTGCGGTCGAATGAAAAGGCGCGCAATGGGGCGGAGCAGGCCGAGCGCGCTGCTGCTTCCGCTCCCAAAATGTTGTTTTGCAAGGTGGCCAAAATATTGTCCTTCGTTCGACTTGTCGCGTTCTGACCAGCGATGGTCAAGCCGTCAGCGGCGCCTCGGCCGTGCCCTCTGCGTCTTCATCCTCTTCGCCGGCGTGCCCGGCGAACTTCCAAAGCGAGTACTCGGCGTCAAAAACCGCATCGATGTTCTGCAAGGTTCCGCTCAACTGCTGACGGTCCACCTTGCGCTTGGTCACGCGCTCGACAAACTCTTGCAGTTCGGCGCGGGACAGCCCTTCAGGATGGGCCTTTAGTGTCGCCGTAGCAGCTTCCCAGACGGAAATGCGTCGCGACTCGCCCCAAGCCTGTAAGTAGCAATACTGACCCTTGTCCATGCGCAGCCCATCCTTATTTGCTACCGATACGAGCATCGACGCCATATCCTCGCTGGCCAAGCCCAGGAATCCGGCGACCTCGGAGACATGCATGCCGGTCTGCCTGGCTGAAAGCTCCTTTAGCAGGCCGTAAGCCATCGCGCCGGTCTGCTGCATGTCCACATCTCTGCCTTCCAAGCCCCAAACACCAGGGCCTATGCGCACCAAGGGGCTCGACGGCCAAATTTGGAAATTGATGTTGAGCCCTCGGCCTTCGATCAGCTTCGAGCGGATCTGCGCAGTATTCATGGGCTTGCCTGCGTCTTCCAGTAGCGAGACGATTGCCTGCCTCACGTCAAGGCGAGCGGCGGCATTTTCGTTCCATTTGCCGCGCACGCCCCAAATCATGCGGCGCAGGTAGACGAAGTTGGGCGACTTGGCCAGGGCCATGTTGATGATGTACTTGGTGAGCTTGCCCTCGAAGGAGAAGCCACGGTTGAGAAGCTCGTCGAAGAACTCGCTGCTGTGCCATTGCTTCGAAGGAGATCCACCAGAGGTGATGTCTTCGACCTCCGCGCGGATGTCTAGCATCTGCGAGGGGTTGAGCGGGCAGTGCTTCATGAGCCCATACGTTCCCCGTCCGAAGAGCATGCCTACTTCGGAGGCGGCCCTGCGGATATTTGGCGTGTTCGTGGCTTCGTAAGTCGAATGCGCGCGGACACGTCGCTGTATCTCGTCAATGTGCAAGGGTGAGTCGGATGTCTGCAAAACGCCTGAGACCAAAGCGGTCGCCGACTTGCCAAAGCCAGTTAGGACACGCGACCCATCAGGCAGCTCAGACCAGTTGAAGAACTTGGAGACCTCCACCTGTAAGGCCTCGCGCATGTCCTCTCCTTTGCCAATGAGGGCGCCTGCAGCCTGCGAGAGTGCGTCGCGCTCGCTCAGGTTCTGCTCCGCGATGGCCATGAGCGTGCCTTTGGCCTCGTCGATCGCCTCGAGCCATTGCGCCTGGCTCATGCGCGATATCACGGGCGAGTCGTTCCAGGTCAGGATATGGAAGCCTAGGCGGGGAATGTGGGCAGAGACCCCTCTCAGAAGATGGGCGAGTTCGTCCGCGCCCTCGAACCAAGGGTCGATCGCTGAAAGGCCGTTCAGGAACAGCGGCGCGGTTCTTCCCTGCAGATGGTCCAGCACTCTTCGGGATAGTTCATCCCAAAAGGGATGCCCGTTTACCTTTTTGTAAATCTTGACTTCGATCTGGCGGACCCGCTCGCGGGTCAGACCAATTTGATCTGAGATCTGCTGGAGTGTCATCGGCTCGCAGCGGAAGCCCAAGCGGCCGGCCCAAACCCCCATTTCGTCTTGCTCGAGCTTTTGGGCTGCTTCTATTAGGCCATCGGAGATGCTTGCTGATGAATATGCGCCAAATTCAGCGTGGTTTTTGTCGTCGGCACCCGAGCCCGCGGAATCCTCGCTGGAATCCAGTGGAATGTCCCCCAGTCGCTCGGGATTGACCCGTTTGAGGTTGATCTCGACCGCCTTTAATGGATGCCCGGTTGTGAACAAGTGGACCATTTCCCGGCTAATCTCAAGAACCGACTTCTGGCCTAGGTTTGGAAGCTTGTGTAGATTCTTGATGCCCTGCTTGGCAAAATCCCCTATGGTTTTTATTCCGTGAGCCGCACACACATTGTTGGAGCGGACCGACAGATTCATCAGCGCAATCGGAGCACGCAAGAGCCAGGGCGGGGCGGATTTGAGACGTTCGACGAGGGTGGCGGGCTTGGGCTGCTCGCCCTCCAATAATTCATACCGGCACAGGCCCGTCACATGGCGGGTATCCAAATCCAAGTCAGCTTCGTGCACCAGGTAGGAGTCCTCGTCCCATATGCCAGCGGCATTGAGCTTTTCGGCAATAGCAGGAGTTAGCTTGGCAAGCGAGGCCACCCAACCCCTGGGGCCGGTGTTCTCAGTCAGGGGTGTTGGGGGGAGTAACTGCAACGAGGATGACGACGCCACATCGGAATGCAAGATTTGGTATCCGAATCCGTCGAAGGCCGCATGGAATGAACTCTCACCTGCTGACCCGATCGAGGCTTTGCTTGCTCGCACCGGGAGGGGCATAGTTCCCAGCGCTCCGTTCGATAGAAATACCAGGCCCTCCTGGCGACGGAGCAATTCCGCCACGGCTTCCGTGTCTGGCCGTTCGAATCCTACGTGCACTCCGACTGGATGCTGCCGTTCGCTATTGGCGGCGACGGCAGCTTCAAGGAGCGCCTCGAAATCACGGAACACTTGACAACCCCATTGGCCGGCGTCGCCTTGGGCGAAAAGAAATGCGCGAATGGGTCGCATTGTTTCAATAGACCTTTTCTGCAGCTGTCGTCATAAGTGATGCGACATCGAGGAAGCCTCCTTTGAATCGCTCCTGCGTCTCCCTGATGCCCCAATCGGCCAAGCGTTCGGCATAGCCATACACGCTCTGGCCTTCGAGATTCACCAACATGCGAATGGCTGCGGCGATCTCGCCGGTCGGATCCAGTGTAGAGACAGCGATGAAGTTCCGGTTCTCTGGGGACAATTCGCCAGGAGTGGCACCCATTGAAAGGGCCAAAGCGATGCCCAGTCGATACCCGTCCGTCATCTCCGCTAGGTAGCCGTCTTCTTTCATTTGAGTGAGGATCGTATGGCTCTTATTGCTCAGGCGCACTTGCGTGCGTTCCGATCCAGTTGCAGTGGTTGTGTCGCTCATTGGTTTATCCTTTCGATGCGCGAGTGCCTCAGGCTCACCTCTTTAATTTCATATACGCAGCCGACTTTTGATTTCAGTTGCGCCAAGTCGGTGGCTTTGTCCACTTCACCCTCGTGGACGAACAGAACCAGTTGGGAGGTCGTAGTGGGCAGGTAGGCCAGGATGTTCGCCCGGTGCTTCTTATCCAAGCGCCCGAACGGGGTATCCATGACAACCGGGCCGGCGGAGCGTCCAGCGTGGGCCAAGCCATCTATGAGTGATAGGGCGACGATCTGTTCAGCGCCCGCGCTTCGGATGGGGACCTCCTGGCCACGCTCGTCCAAGATCGTCAGGCCATAGTTGCCATTTATGCGCAGGCCTGAATATTGGCTTTGTGTGGTGAGTTTGCGGAATGCTTGGCTGGCCAGCACTTCCACTGTCGCCTTGAGGTCCTCACGGAGCTGATCGATGCTTCGGGCATAGATCTTCTCCAACGCGGAGGCCAGCTTGACTAGGCGGGAGCTTTTCGCGGCGCGGGCTTTCGGAAGGCCTTCCAGGATCTTGGAGATCATCGCCAGCTCGCGCTGGAATTCCGTGAGCTTCGCTTGGCTCGCTTTGATCTCTCCTGCGATTCGGGCAGCCTCCTTGATAAAGCCATCGCGCATGAATCGCTTGCGGGCGATTTCGGCGGTGTCCTGTCCTTTGATCAACTCATTGAGTGCTTCAATCTGGTTGTCCAGCTTGGTCAATTCGACGCTCAGGCGGTTGACCTCGTTGTCAATGAACGCGATTTGCCGCGCGTCGGTGGGCTTCAACAATTTGTCCATGGATTGCATGTCGCTGGAGAGCTTGGAGAAGAGTGCCATGTCCACCTTGAATCCAAGCAGTTCGGCTTGAAGCGTGCCGAGTTCTTTGGCTGCGGCGACGCGCTCCTTTTCATGCAGTTGCTGTCCGCAAGCGTGACAAGTCGCCGACTTGACCGCCTCTTGGAGTTGGGCAATCTTGGTCTCCACTTTGTCGCGGGCGAGCATTTGGGAGGTGAACTTTGAATGCTCGTCCTGTATGTGCTCGCGCTTAAGCGTCAGCAGAGGCCGAAGCACTTCCTTCCATGCGTCCTTGACAAGCCCCAGTCTCTGCAGCTGCAATTCATCTTGGCGCTTGGTTGCCTTGTCGCGGGTAGAGATGGCGTCGTCGAGCTTTTGCTTGGCTTGATAGAGTGCTTCGACTTTGGCCAGGTCATCGTCCAGTTCTTCGCGGTCAGCATTGACCTTTGTCAAGCGGTCGTTCTGTTCCTTGATGTCTCTTTCGATGGACTCGATCTGCGCCTGGTAGTGCCGCTGCTTTTCGGCCTGGGATTCGAATCCCCCCATCTTTTGGAGATCCGCCGTCTGCTGCTTTTGAGCCGCCTTCAAGATGGTTTGGGCATCGTCGCGGCCTCGGATCAAGGTTGGTACGCCCAAGACCTGCTCGATGGCCTCCTTGATCATCTTGCTTTGCTCGCTGCCGTCGATCAAAAGCTGCTCGTATTCGTCCAGCAATTCGCCATCGAAGAGGAAGAAGCGGGAGGTTTGCTCAGGCGCGAACCGGTTGATCTCGGCGTCGATCAGATGGTCCCCGAGAGGGATGTCGTCCTTGCGCATGGCGCGTTCCATGCGCAGATCCTCCGAGCGCGTGGGCTTGGACACCAAGGCCCGTTTGGTGGCGGTGCGCCGCATCTCGTAGCGGTGTCCATCATCTTCGAATGTGACTACCACTTCCATGGACCAGTCCCCTTCCATAGTCGCTTCCGAATTCACAAGGTCGAAGAGGGCGATCTCGCGCGAGTGCCGCCCGATAGCCTTGCCATAAAACACCCACCGAAGCGCGTTAAGCAGGCTGGTCTTGCCGCGCATGTTGTCGCCGAAGACAAGCATCACATTGCGGTCCTTGTCGGTCGGGAAGGAGAGCGACATCTTTCCCCGGTAGGGCATGAAGTTCGTGGCCGAAAGGGTTTGCAGAATCATTTCAGCCCTCGCCTTCCACCATTGAATCCAGGAGAGACTTCAACTCCTGCATGGACAACGCACGAGTGTCGTCGCGGTCGAATTGGTGTCTGCGTTGGATGGCGAAGGATTTTCGGAGCAGTTCGGCGGACAGGGACGGATCCACCTCCGCCGCCGCTGTGAGCAAGGCCGCGAGAGCCATATCGTTTTCGTCCGTCATTCTTCCTCCTGGTCTTCTTCAATAGCCGCTTCGCCTTCGCGCGAAGGGTCGATTCCCATTTCAAGGGCGATCCGGCGCAAATCCGCGCCGGCGCCTTTGTTCAAGGCAGAGTCGGCAAATTCAAGTGCCCGTATCAACTCCGCCTTCAGGAGCGAGATCTGCTCGCTTTCGCTCTTCGGGTCCACCGGCACAACGATCGCGTCGTGGATCACCGCCAACTCCTTGCCGGCTGCCTTGCGCAGCACCCGCCCACGGCGTTGGATGAACTGTCTAGGGTTCTGACTCGAGGCCAAGATGAACGCGTGGCTCACTGCGGGGATGTCCACCCCTTCGTCCAGGCACTTGATTGACACCAGCACGCCGCCGAACTTCTTGAACCAATTGAGGGCTTCGACCTTGTCGCCAGTCATGTTCGAGTGGTATTCGAGGGGCCGGAGGCCTTCGTCGCGAAGTTTGGATAACATCTCGCCGAGCTGCCCCGAGTCCTCGCAATACACCAGCCAGCTTTGGCCTTCCTGGAACTCCTGCTTAATCACGCCTGTGGCCAACCCCGTCTTTACCCTGGCCTTCTTGGCGATGCGTGATCGCTGGATCAGAAGCATCTTGGCCTTGTCGGTCAGCCCCCCGCTGCCGTCCTTCTTCTTGGCTTTGGCCAACTCGAAGCTAATCTGCTTGGTGAGTTTCTTCCAGAGATCGGACTCGTTGTCGCTCAGATGGACCGCGTGGGGAAAATACTCGTAGTTGACTAGGCGTCCTGCCGCGATCGCATCTTGCAGCGTTATCGCCGGAGGGATTACCGGACCGAACCGGTCGAAGATTCGCTGGGTGCCATCGGAGTCGCCATATCGGACGGGCGTGGCCGACAGGCCCAGGCTCGCTCCCGAACGGATAGCCAGGGCGAGGGAGTTCTTGGGGCTGCCGATCTGGTGTATCTCATCGGCCACGATCAGGAGATGATCTCCTTGGGCGAGCCCGTTGATGAATGCGTCGGTCGACGCCGTTTGCATGGTGGCGACCACTACCCGGTTCATGCCAAGCCCAGGGCTCGTGTGGGATCTCAGCCGGCCGTGCTCCTTCCATTTGACATGGCCCCCGCCTGCCATCAGCACGGCAGCGTCTGGTATCTCCTCCAGGATTTCCCTCTTCCACTGCTCAAGCAGCAGTTGGCTGGGTACCAGCACGATCGCGGATTCTCCTGTGGCCAGATGCTTCTTGATTGCCTCGATGGCGGTGAAGGTCTTGCCGCTACCGGTGGCATGCTCGAAGACTCCGCGGCGGCCCGCCTTCTCCCAGAGGTCGATGGCGTTGGCCTGATGCGGCAAGAGCATGCGCCGCCCTGAGCCAATCGCCTGAGGCGGGGCGATTTCGGGGTCGTCCAATCCTGGGGCGGCGGCAGTTAGAAGCTTGCGACGCTGAGCCTCGGGAAAGTCGATCGTGTCCACCCCTGGCGTTTCGCCCTTCCACAACTGATCGAAAATCTTCTGATGGGATTTGACCCGCAGTTCATCTGCGGGCAGCCAGCTTCTGAACACTTCGATGGACTCATGGTTACCCTCGGCGTGCCAGGCGCTCCAAGTTTCGTTGGCCGATCCCAAGAAGCTCACTTGATGGCCCCGACCGTCGTCGAAGATGCCAATCTTCTCGTGGTAGATGCCATTGCCCCCGCTGCGTATCGCAACCTTTATGTCCAGGGCTCCAAATTTGATGAACGTGGCTAAGAGCTTTGCCCGATGTCCAGCTGCCGGATCCGACAGCAAAACATCTACTTCCCGCGAGATGGCTCGCTCCACGGCCTCGTCGCGCTGAACGTATCCCGAGGCGATAGCTTTGGCATCCTCCTCAGTGATGGAGGGGGAGCAGATGAACCGGGCTTTGCCGCCCCGGCGGGCGAAGTCCAAAAAGGGCTGACCGATGATGGCGAAGATGCTGGACCGGAAAAATCCTACTGCCCTGTCATATGTGGTAGCAGCGTCGAGGCATGGCTTGTAAAAGCCGGAAACAGGATCCCGCTCGCCCGTCCGATAGTGGGCGTCAAGCGCGAGATCCGCGAAGTTACCGAGAAGCTTGCCGCCGGAGATGGTCACCATAGGTCCGTTTCGCACTGGAATTTGGCTTGACGGCTATTGGTCCTGACCTGAAGAATGTTGTCGCTTTCCACCGTATTGCGTGTCTGCACGCGATTGCGCGTGACAGGGTAGTCTTCCGCGATCCACGATGCGCCATGCAAAAAAATGCCAGCGATTGTGGAGGACATTGGGTAGCGATCAGCCGACAACTTTTTCCTGCTCCGCAGTGCCATCGCCTGCTATCGACTGTCGCTTGATCCAAGTGTCAATCCCCTCGCGCGAGAACCGCCAGCTACCTCCCACCTTAAAGGCTGGGATCTGCTTGGTGCCAGCAAGCCGATAGATCGTCCGCTCGGTGACCTTGAGGTAGTGCGCGACTTCCTTGATGGTCATGATTCCACTTCCGCCTGGACTCGATGCCATAGACGTTGCAGCTATTGGTAAAAGATAGACAGGATAGTGCAAAATTTTCAATTCATGGAGAAGTAATTGCCAGTGCTGACAGGCTCTCCGATCGAGCCGCGCATTCAGTCTGAATGAGAACTAGCCAAGAAGATGGAAAGCGTGTCTTTGATGAACGAATATAAGTTTCTGTTGACAAAGTTCACGTATTGCAAAATACTGACGCCCATGAACACAAACAAGCTTGTTGGCCTTTCTGAAATTGCGGGCATGGCCGAGCCGCCAGTTAGTCGCCAGGCTGTCGCCAATTGGCGGATTCGGTATGACGACTTCCCTAAGCCTGTGGAGACGCTGCAAAGTGGACCGGTCTGGAATGCAGATCAGGTGGATGCGTGGCTACGTCAGAAATCCGGTCGGGCACCCGTGGTCATCAGCTTTATCAACCTCAAGGGAGGCGTCGCAAAAACTACGACATCGGTTGCTGTCGCTGAGGTGCTGGCCAGCTTGCATCGCAAACACGTCCTTTTTATTGATCTCGATCCACAGACGAATGCCACCATCAACCTGATCGGGGAAGACGAGTGGAAGAAGAAGGATGAAGCGGGCCTCACATTGGCGCAACTATTCAACGACAAACTCGAACCGCATCGCCCTCCACGGTTCTCGATTGGTGAGGCAATTGTGCACGGGGCATCTAGGATCGACGGAGGGATTTCCCGGCTTGATCTCTTACCTTCAAGTATTGAGTTCATCGACATCCAAGAAAAACTGCCATTCGTGGCGATGCAGGGCAACTACGATCAAAACCCTCAAGAAATTCTGCGCCAAGCTCTCCAACCTGTGATTGATCGCTACGACTACGTGATCATCGATTGTCCGCCGAGCCTCGGAATCGTGACGAAGAACGGACTTCGCATTTCTACCCACTACGCAATCCCAACGATCCCGGACATTGTGTCGACTTGGGGAATTTTTCAGATCGTTACCAACGTAGATCGCTTCGCGGAAAGCATTGGCAGGCCGATAAAGCCGATTGGAATCATTGCCACGAAAGTGAACGGCGTGAACACACTTCATTCACGTGTACTGAATGAACTTCGGGATGGTCGACTATTTCAGGGTAAAAAAACGGACTTGAATCAGCCACCTTTGTTCCAGACAACATTACAGGAGGCGACGGCGACTTCGCGTGGCGCTGATTTCGAAGCGAACGTTGGGTCGCTTAAGGACAAGTACGGGCCCAATGCTGAAAAGGTAAGGGCCCTCACATCGGAGATTATTGATCGATGCCGCGTCACCAAAGGCTAAGTATTCTTTTCCGGGAGCTCGCCCAACTTGTCGACGCAGAGGCTGCGGTAAACCCGGAATTTGCGGAAAAGCTTGATGCCCTCCTGACTCCGACTTTGGGTGGCGCAAAGCAATCGACGAAATCCCGATCCCGCGCTGATGCCGACGCTGCAGTTGTGCCGGACGTATTAACTGCGCTGGAAGCAAAGGGAGAAGAAGAATTCCGTTTTTGGCTCCGCTCTTTTGATCTCGCCACCCTAAAAGCAATCGTCAAATTCAATGGATTTGACGTCGCCAGGACATCGCAGAAGTGGGCCGATCCTGACAAGTTCATCGACCTGATTGCGGGACAGGCCACCGCTCGTTTGCGCCGCGGGTCAGGCTTTTTGCCGCCGCCGACAGGGGCCAATCGGTGAATTTGCTCGATGCACTCGTCAGTTGAATTGCGCCATGAGAATTGGTGCTTATGTGGGTGACCTGGCCAGGACCGAACTTTCGATGATTCCTTCGTTGCTGGCCGGCACCCACTTGGTTTCCTATTCGTCCAGATGCGAAGACCGGCGACGAGCCCAGTCTATGACCTCTTCAAGGTCGAACCGCACTGACGAGTTGACGTAAACACAAGGCAGTTCTACCGCCTCGCGAATCCGTTTGCTGCTGAACATGTAAGCGGGAAGATTCGTCGCGGCCGCCGCGTCCTTGGCTGTCAGCAAGTTGGAGCTGGAGGGCGGCGTGGCGACGCCGACTCGTTCCGACGTTGACGCGTACAGCGCATTGGACTCGAATGTTCGAATTTCCGCCAACGGGTAGACCACCCTCTTGGACAATTTCAGATACCGTGGACCACGGCCTTCGTTCCGCCAGCGCTGCAATGTTTTGGGACTCACGCCCCAGTGCAGAGCAAGTTCATTTTCAGACATCACTACTTTTTCCATGACATAACTCCTTTGTTGATGGAGTCACGGATTGGTGCCGGGTCCAGTCTATTTGGCAAGGCGACGGAATGACTGAGCGTCCCATTGACATCTTCATGCCTAAATTGGCATAATGCACCTGATGTCCAAGCAGCCTCGGAAGCCTCTCAAATGGGTTGGCTCTGCCAAGCGGGATCTGGATGCAATGCCGGAAGACGTCAAGGACGTGTTTGGCCATGCCATCGACCTCGCACAAGCTGGCGGAAAGCATCAGGACGCCAAGGCGCTAAGCGGGTTCGGTTCTGCCGGCGTGTTGGAGGTGGTAGAGGATTTCCGTGGCGACACCTACCGGGCCGTCTACACGGTCAAGTTCACGGCTTGGGTCTATGTTCTGCATTGCTTCCAGAAGAAGTCCAAGAGCGGCATCAAGACGCCCAAGGAGGATCTGGATCTGATCAACACTCGCCTCAAGGTCGCAAAGCAGGATTTTGAGGCTTGGCAAGTACAGCAAGGAGTCCGGCGATGAACGCAATCAAGGAAATTACCGTCGAGGAAGGCAGCACGAATGTCTATGCTGACCTTGGTTATGCTGACGCGGCCGAGATGCAACGCAAGTCCCAGCTGGCCGCAGAGATCGCGCGCGCGATCAAGGCGCGCCGCCTAACGCAAGACGGTGCCGCCGTGTTGCTCGGCATTGATCAGTCCAAGGTGTCACGCATAACCAGGGGACAGTTTCGCGGTGTCAGTGAGGCGAAGTTGCTGGAACTCGTCGCGAAGTTGGGTCACGACGTAAAGATCGTCGTTGGTCCGGTGCGTCGGCGGGCCGGCAAAATCGAACTGCAGTTCGCCTGATCTGTCGGAGAGTTTCACAATGCGGATGGGACAAGCTCCGCAAACAGGGGACAAACACCCGCAACAGTACTCACCTGTTGTGAGGGCGAGTTTGAACCCCGGTCCGCATTCCACCACCATTAACCCTCTGCAAAGAGTCTCTCTTTGCAACTGAACAACCCCGTCGGGCCCCAAGCCTGGCGGGGTTGTTCACTTTTTCTTCCGGACTTCGCCAATCACCGCCAGGCCCGTTTCTCCCCTATTTCAGCCCTTTCTCGCTCTCTCTTCTCTGTTCCTTCCGGACGTGCAAAGGCCGGAGTCCGGAAGATCATGCCTATATGGGGCATCGGGTTACGGGAAAATGACGACAGGCAATTTTGTCGAGCATTGGTCAGGTGAAGGGGGTGGGAACGATTCAACCCAGTGTTTACGGTGCTTTCCCGGTTCCCGGTGGGGGCTCTCTAAGGAGAGAGTGAGCATTGGGAATGCTCATCTCGCTCGACTTGGCTGGTCTGGCCGGTCAGACACAAAACATGAATCTTGCCAAATTTTGCCAAACCGACTAATCTTGAGCCATGAGCACAATGAATATCTCCCTACCCGATACGCTCAAGTCCTTCGTGGATGAGCAGGTCAATCAAGGCAGCTACGGCACCAGCAGCGAATACGTGCGTGAGCTGATCCGCAAGGATCAGGATCGCCTGCACCTGCGCAGCCTCCTGCTCGCGGGCGCGGCGTCTGCACCGGCAGCCCCCGTCGATCCGGCCTACTTTGAAGGGCTGCGTGACCGGGTGCGCAAGGCAGCCAAGGTTGGCGTTCGCGGGTGACGGCCAAGCCTGTCGTTCCGCGTGAGCTGGCCAACCGTGACATCGACGACGCGATTGCCTACTACCTCAGCGAAGGTGCTGAACAAGCGGCGCTCGGCTTCATTGATGCCTTGGAGCAGGCCTACGTGCACATCAGTCGCCACCCGGCAACCGGATCACCGCGCTATGCCCACGAGCTGAACCTGCCCGGCCTGCGCTTCTGGCCGCTGGCACACTATCCCCACTTGGTGTTTTACGGCGAGCGTCCAGAGCACATTGATGTCTGGCGCGTGCTGCACGGTCAGCGCGACATTCCGGCCTGGATGCGGGAGCCCGACACCCGCTGATGCTCGCCCAGGCGAAAGGGGTCCTTCCTGGCGAGATTCCAATACGGGAGGCGACAGCGCGGCATGGCGCTACCGTCAGGGCGCAAACCAAGGTTTGCAGGGATTGCGGTTTGCACCCCGGCAAGGGTGGGCGTTGAATTCACCCCCCTTTGCCCTGAAAACGGCCACCTCTTGCAAAGCCACTACTGGCGCGGATTGCCGTCGATTTCGACGCCGAAAACGGGCAAAACGGCGACCGAGAAAATTGGCCGAAGAAGAGAGCGTCAATTGAACTGACACCCTTTGCGCAGTCGCCGTGATCCTCGGATTCCAGCCCATTCTCGCTGTCGCTTCTCTGTTTCTTGCGGACGCGCAAGGCCCGAAGTCCGGAAGACCACCCCTATACGGGTCAACGGGTTACGGGAAAAACACGGCAGGCAATTTTGTCGAGCATCGGTGAGGCGGTTCGTGGCTGGGCACAACGGTCGTTCCGTGCGTCCGTGCAAATGGCGTCGACCAAAAGCCGATCTAGCTGATTTCCGACGGAAAATGCGAGCTCCCGCAATATCGCCTCCGCGCGAAAGCCAACTCCATGACGACCCCGTTTGCCCCTCTGACCGACGATGAACATCAGGAGCTTGACCATTTCCTGATGCACGAGGTCGATATCCCCGATGGAATGACCTTTGACATTTTGGACGGCTACATGCACGCCATTGCGATCGGGCCAACCACACTGATGCCGCAGCAATGGATGCCAGGTATCTGGGGTAAGGGAAAGGAGATGATGCCGCCAGTCGATAGCATCGAAAAGCTCAACCGCGTCCTCGGGCTGATCATGCGTCACTTCAACGGCATCATCACCGCCATCGAGCAAGAGCCGAGAGAGATCTGTCCAGTATGGTGTACGCACGAGTACCGCGACAAGGAGTACGACGATGCCGAGGGTTGGGCCTATGGCTTCTCAGAAGGCGTGAAGCTAGGCAGGGACGCATGGGAGCCGATGCTGCAATCGCCTGAGGGGCAGGCCTGGTACCGACCTATTGGCCTATTGGGTGAGGACGATTTCGATCCCGAGCAGGACAAATTGACGAAAACACCAGCCAAGCGCGCAAAACTGGCGCTGCAAATTCCGGAGGCAGTTGTGAGGATGTATGAGTATTGGCTCCCGTACCGCATGGCGGTCTACGAGCGTGAGGTGGCCAATACGATGCAGCCCAAAGTGGGCCGCAATGAGCCCTGCCCATGTGGCAGTGGAAAGAAGTTCAAGAAGTGTTGTGGCGCGGCCGCCAACTTGCACTGAACGCGTTTATCGCTGAGCCAGCAGGGATCGTTGCTCCCCCCACGACAAAGGCGTGGCGATCGCAAGGTCGTACAGCGAAACGGTGTCGGGCAGTGCAACCTGGCCTACATCAACCACTCAATTTGCCAGGTGGACAATGGCCGAGTGCTTGGTTTTGACAATGCGCATGACTACCACCACTGGCATTACATGGGCGTGGTTGCGGCCTTTGAGTTCACCAGCTACGAAGCAACCTTGGAGAAGTTTCAGCAAGAATGGCTGGAGATCGTCAAGGGAAAACGAGGGAAGAGATCATGAGCAAAGTCGTCATTCGCACAGATACCGTGGACGGTTT
Source organism: Rhodoferax sp. (assembly GCA_043759735.1). Lineage (GTDB taxonomy): Bacteria > Pseudomonadota > Gammaproteobacteria > Burkholderiales > Burkholderiaceae_C > CAISIP01. Next base: position 2,570 of record JAYUQC010000273.1, on the reverse strand, counting down.
TTTCGCGCGCACGAAAGACGCGGCCCGCAGAGCTGATCAAGCCCATACTTTTGATGGCAAGGTGACGCTGTCATTTGAAGACCCGCAACGCATGTTTACGGTCTTGTCGGAGACCCGTCGGCGTCTGATGAGCGAGGTCATGCGCGAGCCGCAGACGATCAAGGAGTTGACGAGCCGACTGCATCGCAATCGATCTGCTGTCACCAAGGATGTCGGAATGTTGGAGAAGATGGGGCTCATCGTCTCAAGTCGGCAGCCCAACCCCGGGCACGGATTTCAAAAGGTCGTGCGTTCGATCGCCCCCAAGATTGAGATGGTCGCAACGCTCGGCTAAAGCGGTTGACCTTGAATTTTGGTCGATGTCAACTATCCTGACACGCCAGGAACAGGTCGCCGACGGCGCGTGCGATGCGGCCGTTACCGTCATCGAACGGGTGCAGGGTGATGAGCCACAGGTGCGCGAGCCCGGCTTTGATCAGCGGCGGCTCCCTTGATGCGCCGTTGGCTCAGGCCAGAAAGCGGTCGGTCTCGGACCCCAGTCGGTCGACCGGCGGCGCTTCGAAATGCACGCGTTGACGCCCCAGCGATACTCGCGGTATGCAATTGCAGGACATTCTCTACTCCCAGGGTTTTGGCACACGCCGGGTGTGCGCCGGACTGATACAACAAGGGATGGTTCGGGTGTTCGAGCCCGGGCACAACGCGGCAGCGCCGGCCTGCGCGGATGCAACCGAGCAATTCGATCCGGTTGGCTTGCGCTTCCAGGTGCAGGGCGTCGCGTGGACCTACCACGACAAGGCCTACTTGATGCTGCACAAGCCAGCGGGTACCGAGTGCTCGCAAAAACCGTCGACCTATCCGAGCATCTATACGCTGTTGCCCGCGCCGCTGCGCCTGCGACCACAGAAATCGGCAGTGCAGGGCGTTCAGTCGGTCGGCCGGCTGGACCAGGACACGACAGGTTTGTTATTGCTGACCGATGACGGGAAGTTCATCCACCGCATGGCGTCGCCGCGCCACCATGTGCCCAAGGTCTATGAGGTCACGGTCAAGCATGCGTTGGACGAGCGCCAGGTCCGTCGCTTGCTTGACGGCGTGGTGCTCGACGATGACCCAAAGGCCGTACGTGCGGCCGCGTGCGTGGCCAATGGCCCGCACCAGCTCAGCCTGACCTTGACCGAAGGCAAATACCACCAGGTCAAGCGCATGCTGGCTGCAGTTGGCAACCGGGTAGAGGCCTTGCACCGGTCCCGGATCGGCCAACTGGCCTTGCCCGCCGATCTGGCGCCGGGGCAGTGGCGCTGGCTGGGCGCGAAGGAACTCGCGCAGATTGCGGCGTAGCCATCGACCGGGGCAGGACGGGCGGCACGGCGCAACGGCCCTAGGTTTGCCGCGACAGAAATTCCACGATCAGCCGGGTGGTCTCTTCGGGGCGATCGCGGTGCGGTGAATGCCCGCAGAGTGGCAGCAGCCTGCGGCTGATCTGTCGGTCGGGCAGGTCAATGCCATCGATCTGGGCCATCGTGCCGTAGGGGTCGTCTTCACCCTGTATCGCCAGCACGGGAGCCGTAATGTTCCGGCATTCGCGCCGGATGTCGAAGGCCCTGAAAGCCGGATCGAGCCAGGCGTCGTTCCATTGCCAGAACGCGCAGTCCACGTCCTGGTGGTATTTGAGCAGGCGCTTGCGCAGGTCGCCGCTCTCGTAGGCTTGCCGTGCCTGGGTGATGCTGCCAATGGACAGGTCTTCGACAATGACATGCGGTGCCAGCACAACACAGGCGGTAACGGAATGTCGGCTGGCGTAGAGCAGGGCGATCGTCGCGCCGTCGGAGTGTCCCAGCAATACCGGGCGCACGATGCCCAGTTTGCGCAGCAATGCCGGCAACACCGACCAAGCCTCATGGTGCATGTAGTCGGGCTGCAGCCTGCCATTGCGCACCCCGCCGGTTTCAACCGCGGGACCGTGGACGTCCAGCACCGGTTCGGACAAGCCGTAACCCCGCCGCGAATAGACCCAACCAGGTCGCGCCGCGCGATCGCACACCGTCCGCGGCCAGTCGCGCCACATGGCGACTGAACCCAGGCCTTCATGCAGAAAGACGATCGGGGCCCGGCGGTTCGTCGGGTCGGTGGCGGGCAGATGTTCCACTTCCAGCGCAGTTTGGGCGACAGTGATGATGCTCATGAACGGCATCCTACCCAAAGCCTTGGCCGCCACTGACTAGCACCAGGATGAAGCTGCCCCCACGCTCACTGCGTTCGCTGCCCCCCAAGGGGGCTGTCAGTTCCTTCGGAACGGCCGGGCGGCACTGGATGAAACTTGCGTCCACAATGCGTGATTGCCGTCATCAGGCGATTGCATCGACCGATGTTGGCCTTGCGCGGACGATCGTGCTCCGCCTGCTATTGTGCGTTGGCGTTGGCGTTGGCGTTGGCGCGCGTCGCGGCAGGCGGGAGCCGGCGCGGGCTCATGGTGGGGCGGTCGGGCGCTGGACGCGCCGACGGCCCTGCGGTGCTCGCGGGCAAGGCGCATCGCGCAACTCACTGCGTTCGCTGCGCTCTCTGCGTTC
>JAYUQC010000272.1:0-18523 GCA_043759735.1 Rhodoferax sp. | reverse complement strand
ACCATGTCGTAATGTCCCTGCATCCAGCCGGTCGGTGTGGTCAGCGGGCAACCCGAAACATAATCATAGGACGCGCCCGGCGCGATCACCGGCTGTTCACCGACAACCCCTTCGCCCTCGACCCGGTGGTGCGCGCCGCGCCCGTCGGCAATGGTCCAGCTGCGCGTCATCAACTGCACGGCCATCGGCCCATCATTTTCGATGCGGATATGATAGGCCCAGAACCAACGCGATTTCTCTGGCTCGGACTGTTCGGGCAGGAAGCTGACCGAAACGCGCACAGTCACGCCGCGGGTGGTCTCAAAATAGGGGAACAACCCCTTCATGCCCGAAAGGGTCACAGGCCCACCTTCGTCAGCGCGCGGTCAAGATCGTCAATCACATCAAGCGGGTCTTCGAGACCGATGTTGATGCGGATCATCCCCTCCCCCACACCCATGGCCTCGCGCGCCTCTGGCCCGACACTGTGATGCGTTGTCGAAGCGGGGTGCGTCGCCAGGCTGCGCGAATCGCCGATATTGTTTGAAATGTCGACAAGTTCGAGTGCGTTGAGCAAATCCATTGACTGTCGCCGCCCGCCGTCGAGGACAAACGAGAAAATCGGTCCACACGCCTTCATCTGCGCTGCCGCCAGATTATGCTGCGGGTGGCTCGGTAAGCCGGGGTGAAGCATGACCGGCACCCGGCCCTCAAGGAACTTGCCGACCTTCATGGCATTCTCCGACTGGCGCATCGCACGCAGGTCGAGCGTTTCGAGACCCTTGAGCACCACCCAGGCATTGAACGGTGACAGGGTCATGCCGGCGCTGCGCAGCACCGGCAGCAATACTTCTGTCACGGTTTTTTGCGTGCCGCACAAGGCTCCCGCCATCACGCGGCCCTGCCCGTCCAGATACTTGGTGCCGGAATGCACGATCAAATCGGCGCCCAGCTCGACCGGGCGCTGCAGCGCCGGCGTGCAAAAGCAGTTGTCGACGGCCAGCAGCGCGCCGGCATTGTGCGCAATGTCGGCCAGCGCACGGATGTCGCACACGTCGGTCAACGGATTGGTCGGCGTCTCGGCAAACAGCAACCGGGTACTGGGCCGGATGGCGGCCTTCCACTGCGCCACATCGGTCTGCGAAACGAACGAGCTCTGCACGCCGAACTTGCCAAACTCGCTGCCGATCAGCTTGATGGTGGAGCCGAACATCGAATGCGAAAGCACCACGTGGTCGCCGGACTTGAGCAGACCCATGCACATCAGCAATATCGCCGACATGCCGGTGGCCGTGGCGATCGCGGCTTCGGTGCCCTCGAGCGCGGCCAGGCGCAACTCCATGCTGGTCACGGTCGGATTGCCCAGCCGGCTGTAGGTGTAGCCATCCTCCTCACCGGCGAACCGGCGCCCGGCGGTCTCGGCATCGGGTTGCACGTAGCCGCTGGTCAGGTACAACGCCTCGGCGTTTTCGCCATACTGGCTGCGGGGCACCGCCGTGTGCACCGCGAGCGTGTCGCGGTGCCGCAGATCTTTGCTCGTTACATCAGTCATCGGGCGTGTGCCTCGTTCAGCCGTGCGGCAGGCGAATCGTCGCCCTCGTCATCATCGGCGTTTTCGACCCGGCTCGCGCTCAGTCGGGCGATATCGGAGGCGGTGATGTCACCGGTCACATACACGCCATCGAAGCACGACGCATCGAATTCGGTGATCGCCGGGTTCAGGCTGCCAATGGCCTTCTTCATTGCATCGACATCCTGGTATATCAGGGCGTCGCAGCCGATGATCTGCTGGATCTCGGCCACACTGCGGTTGTGCGCGACCAGTTCCTCGCTCGTCGGCATGTCGATGCCATAGACGTTGGGGTAACGCACCGGTGGCGCCGCACTGGCCAGATAGACCTTGCGCGCCCCCGCATCGCGCGCCATCTGCACGATCTCACGGCTGGTGGTGCCGCGCACGATGGAGTCGTCTACCAGCAGCACGTTGCGGCCCTTGAATTCGCTGGAGATCGCATTGAGTTTCTGGCGCACCGACTTCTTGCGCACCGCCTGCCCCGGCATGATGAAGGTTCTGCCCACATATCGGTTCTTCACAAAACCTTCGCGGTACGGCAGCCCGAGCAACTGGGCCAGCTGCGCCGCACTCGGGCGGCTCGACTCGGGAATCGGGATCACTACGTCGATCTCGCTCGGCGGCACGGTCGAGACCACCCGCCTGGCCAGCGCCGCACCCAGGTTCAAGCGGGCCTGGTAGACCGAAATACCGTCCAACGTCGAGTCGGGCCGGGCCAGGTACACGAACTCGAAGATGCACGGGTTCAGCCGGGTCGTCTCGGCGCATTGCCGCGCATGCAGTTTGCCTTGCAAATCGATGAACACTGCCTCACCAGGTTCGACATTGCGTACGAATTGGTGCGCCGTGCCCTCCATCACGACCGACTCGCTGGCTACCAGCGTCGTTCCCTCGCCCCGGCCCAGGCATAGGGGACGGATACCAAACGGGTCGCGAAACGCCAGCACGCCATGTCCGGCGATCACGGCGATGACGGCGTACGAACCGCGCACCCGCCGATGCACATTGCGCACGGCTGCAAACAGATCCGCCGGCTGCAACGGCAGGCCACGGGTGACGGTCTCGATTTCATGGGCCAAGACATTGAGCAACACCTCGGAATCGCTCTCGGTATTGATATGCCGGTGGTCGGTCAGGAACAACTCGGACTTCAGCGCCTGCGCGTTGGTCAGGTTGCCGTTGTGCACCAGCACGATGCCGAACGGCGCGTTGACGTAAAACGGCTGGGCTTCTTCCTCGCTGTAGGCATTGCCCGCAGTCGGGTAGCGCACCTGCCCCAGTCCGCAGTTACCCGGCAGGCCCCGCATATTGCGGGTGCGGAACACGTCGCGTACCAGACCCCTGGCCTTGTGGATGAAAAATTTGCGCTCCTGCTGCGTGACGATGCCGGCCGCGTCCTGGCCGCGATGCTGCAACAGCAGCAGCGCATCGTAGATCAGCTGGTTGACCGGGGCGTTACTGACAACACCAACAATTCCGCACATAAACCATCCCGCTTTCAACCGGCGCGCTGGCAATCCCGCCAGCGAGGGTCTGACCCATTTCAGGGCAAATATTTGCCAAATTCCTGCGGCATGACAGGCTTGAGGCCCTTGACCGTTGCGGTGGCCCAATGCGCGCCCACCGATTCGGTCCACCATGCATCATGCTGCATTGGCGTCATGCTTACCAGCACTGCCGCGACCAACATCAACATCACACCGCGCAATGCACCAAACACGGCGCCCAGCACCCGGTCGGCCGGACGCAGACCCGCAACCCGGAACAGCCGGCTGATAAGCCAGGTGACCAGCGAGCCGAGAAACATCGCGATGATGAAGACCACCACAAAACCCGCTGCGTACTGAATGGTCTCGGTGGCACCGGCCATCGGCAGCCACTTCGCCGCAACCGGCGCAAACCATTGCGCCACGAAAAATGCAGCAACCCAGGTGCCCAGCGACAACACCTCGTATGCCAGGCCACGCCAGGCACCCACCAGCAGCGACAGCGCCAAAACGACAAGGAAAATCCAGTCCAGGGTAGCCATCGGCATGGGTGGCGGGCTACAGCGTCAGGATCGCGGCGGACAGATTGAGTTTGCGGATTTTTTCAGCCACCTTATCGGCTTCGGCCCGAGTCGAAAAAGGGCCGACGCGCACCCGGATTCGATCGCCCTCGGACGTGCCCACGACCTGGGTGTAGGTCTTCAAACCCGCCGCCTCGACCTTGTGTCGCACCTCGCGAACCTTGGCCGCATCGGCGAATGCGCCGACCTGCACCACGAACCGATCATCCGACGCGGGCGCCTTGGCGGGCGCGGCATTGGCGGTCGTTGCCGACGCGTTTGTCGGGGCTGCTGCGGTTGCTGTCGGCGCAGCTGTCTTTTCGCCTGGCAGTGGCCGGGACTCCAGCAGCGCCCTGGCTTTTTTAGCCTCCAGCGCGTTGGCGTCCGGCACCTCGGCGAGCGGTGCCGACACCTTCGAGACTATCGGCGCAGCGGCCGCAGCGGTAGCAGCGGTAGCAGCGGCGGGAGGCACTGGCGCAGCAGGTTGCGCGGCGGCGACGGGCGCCGCCGGCACCGGGTTTGCGGACCTGGCCGGCAGCTTCAGTGCCGCCTCGGCACTGGCCGTTGCGGTCGCAGCCGGCGGAAGTGCCAATGGCTTGACCTTGTTCTTGTCGACGATTTCGATCGGCAGATCGACGGGTATGGGCCGGGGCTGGTTATCGAATATCAGCGGAAAACCGATCACACCGGCCAGAACCAGCACCGCCGCACCGACCAGCCTGTGCATGGCACGCCGACGCACCGCTTCGACGGTGGGCGCCGGGGCGACCGGCGCTGGCGGCTCATCGCGACCCTTGCGAAACTTGAACAAAGCCATGAAAAAGGGGGTTACGGGTTCAGGTGTTTGGCGGCGAGACGCGGTACGCCGTCCTTCAACACGCCACCCACGGTGTAGAACGATCCAAAGACAACGATTCTATCAGCCGGGTCCGATGCCTCCACCGCGGCGCGCAGGGCTTGTAGTGGGTCGGAAAAGCAGGCTGCACCCGTGTCGGCGCGCCGGTTCGAGTCCTGCCAGCGCGCGAGCAGCCGGGCGCTGGTTTCGGCCCGTCCGATCGGCAGGTCGGTGAAGTACCAGCGATCAATGATCGGATTGAGGCGTGCGAACATCGGCGCGAGGTCCTTGTCGGCCATGGCGCCAAAAACCGCGTGCGTGGTCGGGAAAAATCCCATTGCGTCCAGGTTCACCGCCAACGCGGCTGCCGCGTGCGGGTTGTGCGCCACGTCGAGCACCAGCATGGGCTGCCCGGGAACGATCTGGAACCGCCCGGGCAACGCCACCATCGCCAGTCCATTGCGCACCGCCTGGGCCGTGACCGGCAACCGCTCGCGCAGCGCGGTCAGCGCGGCCAGCACGCCGCTGGCGTTGAGCAACTGGTTGGCGCCGCGCAATGCCGGGTACGCCATGCCCGCATGACGCCGGCCGCGGCCGCTCCAGGCCCATTGCTGTGGGTCCCCGGAGAAGTTGAAATCCACGCCCAGGCGCCACAGATCGGCGCCGATTTCCAGCGCATGGTCGAGCACGCTTTGCGGCGGCACCGGATCACTCACGATGACCGGTCGCCCGGTGCGCATCACACCGGCCTTCTCGCGCCCGATGCTTTCGCGGTCCGGCCCGAGGAACTCCATGTGGTCGAGGTCCACACTGGTGATGACCGCGCAGTCGGGATCGATGATATTGACCGCGTCCAGCCGCCCGCCCAACCCGACCTCCAGAATGGCCACATCCAGCCCGGCCCGCGCCATCAGGTCCAGGATGGCGAGCGTGGAAAACTCGAAATACGTCAGCGACACATCGGGCGGCGCCAGGCAACGCGCCCGCTCTACCCGCGCAAACGCCTCCACCAGTGGATCGACCGTGACCGCCTCACCCAGCAGGCGTAGCCGTTCCACGAAATGCACCAGATGCGGCGACGTGTAGACACCGGTGCGGTACCCGCTCTGGCCCAGGATCGCCTCAAGCATCGCGCAGGTCGAACCTTTGCCATTGGTGCCGGCTACTGTGATCACCGGGCAGGAGAAACGGATGCCCATGCGCTCGGCAACCAGTCGCACCCGGTCCAGGCCCATGTCCACGCTCGTGGGGTGCAGTCGCTCGCAATGGTCGAGCCAATCCGCGAGGGTCCGGTATGTGGCTGGGTTGAGGGTCAAGCAGGCCTCCTGGTTACCTGTGATTGCATGCCAGCCGCATTGTCGCGTAACGCTTTGCGGCATGATGACGGCATGCAGGATTTTTCCATCACCGTATTCGGCATCCGCAATTGCGCTAGCGTCAAAAAGGCGCGCCAGTGGCTGGACGACCAAGGTCTGGTCCACCAGTTCCACGACTTCAAAACCGATGGCGTGCCACCAGCGCAGTTGGATTTGTGGCTGCAGCGGGCAGGTTGGGAAGCTCTGCTCAACCGCAAGGGCACGACCTGGCGCACACTCGACGTGGCCACCCAGGCTGGCGCGGCTGGCGGCGCGGGCGCCCGCAGCATCATGCTGGCGCACCCCAGCGTGATCAAACGTCCTGTGGTCGTGTGGGGCGGGGCCGGCGCACCGGACATCAGTGTCGGATTCCAGCCCGAGGCCTGGCAGGCTCGCCTTGCCCATGCTCGTTGAACCTGGCGAAGGCGCCCTCGTGGTGACCTAAAATCGACGGCTGACCGGCGTACGGCGCAGCTGCGCCGACGCTGCACACCATGCCCGCGGGGTGCCAGCCCTGACCCAATCCCATCTGCCACTACGCCTGAACCCGGAACCCGAACCATGGCCACCATTCTTCAGAACCTCCCCTTGAACCAGAAGGTCGGCATTGCCTTCTCCGGCGGACTCGACACCAGTGCCGCATTGCACTGGATGCGCAGCAAGGGCGCGATTCCGTATGCCTACACCGCCAACCTGGGCCAGCCCGATGAGCCGGACTATGACGAGATACCGCGCAAGGCGATGCAATACGGCGCCGAACAGGCGCGCCTGATCGACTGCCGCAGCCAGTTGGCCGCGGAGGGTCTTGCGGCGTTGCAGGCCGGCGCCTTCCACGTCACCACGGCCGGCGTCACCTACTTCAACACAACGCCGCTGGGGCGTGCCGTCACCGGCACCATGCTGGTATCGGCGATGAAGGATGACGACGTGCACATCTGGGGCGATGGCAGCACCTACAAGGGCAACGACATCGAGCGCTTCTACCGCTACGGCCTGCTGACCAATCCGAGCCTGAAGATCTACAAACCCTGGCTGGACCAGGTCTTCATCGACGAACTGGGTGGCCGCGCCGAGATGTCGGCCTTCATGACCCAGGCCGGTTTTGGCTACAAGATGTCGGCCGAAAAGGCCTACTCCACCGACTCCAACATGCTGGGCGCGACGCATGAGGCCAAGGACCTGGAGCAGCTGAGCAGCGGCGTCAAGATCGTGCAACCCATCATGGGCGTTGCGTTCTGGCGCGACGAGGTCGAGGTCCGGCGCGAACAGGTCACGGTGCGCTTCGAGGCAGGCCAGCCGGTTGCGCTCAACGGCGTGGAGTACACCGATCTGGTCGCGCTGATCCTGGAGGCCAACCGCATCGGCGGTCGCCATGGCCTGGGCATGAGCGACCAGATCGAGAACCGCATCATCGAGGCCAAGAGCCGCGGCATCTACGAGGCGCCCGGTCTGGCCCTGCTGTTCATCGCCTATGAGCGGCTGGTCACCGGCATCCACAACGAGGACACGATCGAGCAATACCGCGACCATGGCCGCAAGCTCGGCCGACTGCTCTACCAGGGCCGCTGGTTCGATCCGCAGGCCATCATGCTGCGCGAGACGGCGCAGCGCTGGGTGGCGCGCGCCATTACTGGCGAAGTCACGATCGAACTGCGCCGCGGCAACGACTATTCGCTGCTCAACACCGAGTCACCCAACCTGACCTACCATCCGGATCGGCTGACAATGGAAAAAGGCGAGTCGGCGTTCTCGCCGCAGGATCGGATCGGACAACTCACGATGCGCAACCTGGACATTGTCGATACCCGCGCCAAGATCGGGATTTACGCCAAGACCGGCCTGCTCAGCATGGGCGGCGGCGGATTGCCCAGCCTGGGCCACGACACCGACAAATAGCCCGTGTTGGCGGGGACGGATTGACACGCAGTGCGCGTGCCAACCGATAATGCCGCATCGGACGAAGTCAAGTGCACTCTGTACGCATGTCGAGCTGTGCTGCCGCAATTCGACTAATCTGGGAAAACTAACCATGGCGATCAACAGCGCAGATTCCGACCGGCTCAAGGACTTGTTCAATGCCTTGCCGGACAACGCGCAAGGCGGGGTAAATGATTCGGCAAGTTATGTCAATCGAGCGGCCGGCAAGGAAATGGATTCGGTCGCGAATCTGATGCAGTTTGTCGAATGGGCGCCATAGTCGAACGAGACCTATCTGTTCAGCGGCCTTCGGGGTGCCGGCAAGACGACCGAACTCAATCGCCTGGTGGCAGAACTGCGCAAAGTCGGCGTTGCAGCCTACTACTGCGACGCAAGCACTTATCTCAATCTCAACGATCCCAAATTGAGTCTGGCCGAGCTGCTGATGGCGACTTTGGCGGGACTTGCAGATTCCGTCCGCAAGGAATTGGGCAGCGATTTCCTGGCCGACTCGATCTGGCAGCGCACCAAACGCCTGCTCAATTCCAATGTGGAGATCAAGCCCGCATTGACGTTGGGGGTCGATGGGGCCGAGATCGAAGTGGAAGCGACATTGCAGGAGAACCCGGATTTCCGCAAACAACTGATCGACTTTGCGAAAGATTCAGCCGCCTTTTATGTGGAGGCCGTCAAGTTCGCAGATGAGGTGGCCGGATTGATAAGGAAGAAGACAAAAAGCGAAAAGATTGTTCTGGTCGTGGATTCTCTGGAACGACTATCCGCGCCAACAGGTGATGAAGCGGACTTGTTCGACAGCCTGAAACAGGTGTTTTTCAACGATCCGCAGAAACTCCGCTTCCCGGGTTTTTCAGTGGTGTATTCCGCGCCGCCCTACCTGCATGCCGTGCTGCCTAGCGTCGGTGGAAGTTTCTCTCAGTCTGTGTCCCTGCCCAACTTCAAAGTGATGATGCGACCAGCGGCTGGCAAGGTGCCCGAGCGCAACCCGGATGGCCTTGCATTGATGGTGAAAATCATTGATCGCCGGGTGCCTGAGTGGCGACTGGTCATTGCACAGCCCGTGCTGGAGCACTTGGCTTGGATGGCAGGCGGAAACGTCAGACGTTTTTTCAGCTTGGTTCGAACGGTCGCACGCAAGGCGGCCCTCGTGCGGTCTGCACTTCCATTGAATGATTTGTCTGAAGGTAGTCCGGTGGCCCATGCCATCAGCGAGGCAGCGCAGCCCTTGCAGTGGCTCAATGCAGAAGACCGGCGATGGCTGAAACACTATATGAACGACAGCCAAATGGCGGCGGCAAACATCAGCGACCTCCGCAAGGATTTGCCTTCCATCATTCGCCTGTTCGACCATTCACTGGTTTTGGATTACCGCAATGGTGAGCTGTGGCACCAGGTGCCACCACTGGTGCGCCAGTATGTCGAATGAAGCACAGGCCGGGCAGCAATTCGAGGCCATCTGGGCCGAGGTCAAACTGCTACTGGAATGGCAGCAGGGTTTTGGCTTTTTCCTGGTGCTGGGCGACGACCAGCGGGTCTCTTCGCGGCTGCAGCAACGCCTTCACGACTTTGCCCTGACGCGAACCCGCCTTTTTCAGAGCGTCAAACCTGCATCTGCGGAGCAGGCTGTCGCAGAGGTGCTGCAGGCCGTGTTTCCGACAGCTGCCGACCAAAGATTTGCAGATGCCAAGGCCCCCCTTTGGTTGGACCTGATGACCGAACCCGATGGATCATCTTGGCGATTCGCGCGGCAGCAAGTCCTTGGTGCCTTGAACCAGCGACGCGGCGCTTTGGAACGAACCTGCCCGCGTCCACTCTTGCTGCACTTGCCGCTGAGCATGGCCGGCGATGTCGTGACATGGGCCCCCGATTTGTGGAGCATCCGGACCTTCGTGGCGGTACTGCCATCCGCACCGGGGACCGAGGCATTTGAACCCGAATTTGTCCTGAAACGCCTGTTAAGCCTGGTCCCGGACTTGGCGTCTGAGCCCGAATCACGCAATTGGCGAGTAGAGCTTGATGCGGCGGACGCTGCGCTTTCCGCGCATTGACCAGTCGACGATCGCTACACCACCACCGGCTCGGGCTCCAGCCGAATCCCGAACCGCTCATAGACACTGGTCTGGATCGCCCGGGCCAGTGTCATGACCTCGCCGCCCGTGGCGTCACCCCGGTTCACCAGCACCAGCGCCTGGCGCTCATAGACCGCCGCATTTCCGACCGACTTGCCGCGCCAGCCGCAGGCATCGATCAGCCAGCCGGCGGCCAGCTTGACCGCGCCATTGGGCATCGGGTAGTGCACGACCCGCGGCTCGCGCAAGATGATGTCGTCGCACTGCTCGCGGGTCACCGACGGGTTCTTGAAAAAGCTGCCGGCGTTTCCCAGCACCGCCGGATCGGGCAGCTTGGCGCTGCGGATGGCGCAGACCCAATCAAATATCTGGCGGGCGTCGGGGGACGCGATGCCCGCATCCGCCATCTTGCGCGCCAGGTCTGCATAGCCCAACACCGGCGTCCACGGCTTGGGCAGGAACAGCCGCACATGGGTGATCACCGCGCGGTCGCGCAGGCCAAAACCGGCGACCGGCGCGCCGTCCGGTCCAGTCATCGCCGCCAAGCCCTCCGGCGCCGCGTGCTTGAATACCGAGTCCCGGTAGCCGAACCCGCATTGCGCCGCGTTCAATGACATGCGCGCGCCGGTCCGCAAGTCCACCGCGTCCAGCGAATCGAACCGGTCCTGCAGTTCCAGCCCATAGGCGCCGATGTTCTGCACCGGCGACGCGCCGACCGTGCCCGGGATCATGGCCAGGTTTTCCAGGCCCCGATAGCCCTGGTCCAGCGTCCAGGCGACGAGTTCGTGCCAGTTTTCACCGGCGCCGACCTCGATCGTGATGCCCTTGGACGTTTCCTGCAGCAGGCGCTTGCCCATCACGTCGATCTTGAGTACCAGCGCCTTGACGTCGCCCGTGAGCACGATGTTGCTGCCGCCGCCGAGGATGAATTTGGGTAGTGGCGCCAATATCGGGTCGGCGATGACCGCCAGCAAGTCCGCGATATTGGTCACCCGAACCAGCGAATACGCCTTGGCCACGATGTGAAAGGTGTTGTAGGGTTGGAGCGGGACGTTTTTCTCGACTAACATGAAGGGATTGTCGCATCGGCTTGTGCTGCGACCGGCTATTGAACTGGTAACACCATGCCCTCTTTCGACACGGTTTGCGAGGCCGACCTCGTGGAAATCCGCAACGCGGTGGACAACACCGTGAAGGAAATCAACACCCGGTTCGACTTCAAGGGCACATCGGCCTCGATCGAACTCAAGGACAAGGAAATCACGTTGATCGGCGACGCCGAGTTCCAGTTGGGCCAGATTGAGGATGTGTTGCGCAGCAAACTCACCAAGCGCAGCGTCGACGTACGATTCCTTGACCGCGGCGACGTGCAGAAAATGGGTGGCGACAAGGTCAAACAGGTCATCAAAGTGCGCAGTGGCATCGAGACCGAAGTGTCCAAGAAGATCCAGCGCATGATCAAGGACAGCAAGCTTAAACTGCAGGCGTCCATCCAGGGCGATGCGGTGCGGGTCAGCGGCGCCAAGCGCGATGAGCTGCAGGCTGCGATGGCACTGATCCGCAAAGACATTCCCGACCTTCCGCTGAGTTTCAACAACTTTCGCGACTGACCCACATGCCCCGCTTCACGGCCGCGCGCGCGTTCCTGGCGACCCTGCTAATGGCCGCGACCGGGTTTGGGTCGCCGACCCATGCCCAGTCGGTCAATCTGTCCGGCATGCTGGGCGCCAAGGCGCTATTGGTCATCGATGGCAACGCGCCGCGGGCGGTGGCGCCAGGTGAGACGTTCCGTGGCGTACGGGTGGTCTCCACGCAGGACCAGTCGGCCGTGCTGGATATTGCCGGCAAGCGCCAGACGCTTCGCATCGGCGATGCGCCCGTGAGTGTCGGGCAGGCAATGGCCTTTGATTCCGGCAATCGGATTGTGCTGTCGGCGGACTCCGAGGGTCACTTCGTGGCCCAGGGACTGCTCAACGCCAAGCCGGTGCAATTCCTGATCGATACCGGCGCCACTGCGATTGGTCTGAGCGTCTCGGATGCCGACCGCATCGGCCTGTTGTACAAGCAGGGGCAGGCCGTGCAGGTCACCACTGCCAACGGCACGGTGCGGGGCTGGAGAGTGCGCCTGTCATCGGTCCGGCTGAGCGATGTCGAGGTACGCGAAATCGACGCCGTCGTAACCCCCAACACGATGCCGTTCGTGCTGCTGGGCAACAGCTTTCTGGCCCGGTTCCAGATGACACGCAACAACGAACAGATGGTGCTGGTCAAGCGATACTGATGCCCACGCTCTGCACCACGCTTGCCCGCATCCGATGATGAGTGTCGACGTCAACGTCCAGAGCGAAACCGAGTACGAGGATCTGCTCGGCCTGTGGGCAGACCTGGAGGCGGGCCTGGGAATCCTGCTGGGCAGTCCGGCCAGCGTGCAGGAGTTCGCGCCGCGCGTGTGGCAATACGACCGATGGATGCAGGCCCTGCTGGGACGCGACACGGACGTCGGGCTGTACCTGCTGTTCCAGCTGGCGACCAATTCCCCGGTCGGTTACAGCGCCTCGCATGCGCTGGTATGCGGGGTACTGACACACCTCATTGGCGCCGAGCTGCAGTTGCCACAGGACGAGCGCGACAGCATGGTCCATGCTGCGTTGACCATGAACATCGGCATGACGGCATTGCAGGATACGCTGGCCAACCAGCTCGACAAACCGACGGACATGCAGCAGACGGCGATCCAGGCGCATGCCGCTGACGGACGCGCGATGCTGGTCAATCTGGGCATTGCCGATCCGCTGTGGCTCGACATCGTCGCCCACCACCATGACGAGATCACCGACAGCAGGCCACTGGCCTCGTTGTCAGCGGCCGACCGGCTGGCACGCATTGTGCGCACGGCAGACCGCTACGGCGCCATGATCAGCCCGCGTAAATCGCGCGCCGGGCGCAGCGCCACCGATTCGGTGCGCTCCATCATCCACGACGCAGGCGAACACTCGGACGAAATCGGCCATGCGCTGGTGCGTGCGGTCGGATTGTGCCCACCCGGAACTTTTGTTCGGCTCGACAACGACGAGGTGGCGGTCGTGATGCGCCGCTCCGGCAAACCCAACCATCCGCATGTCGCGATCGTGCTCAACGAGGACGGCCTGGTGGTGGGTCAGCCGCGCCTGCATCGCACCGCGCACGGCAGTCCGCAGATCCGCTCGGCACTGGCCGCCGCCCTGGTGCGGGTGCGGCTCAACCACCACCTGATACTGCGCCTGGGCGCCTACGCGGCGCAACAGGCCTGAGGCGGGTTCCCGGCGCCGGGTCGGCTTTCAGGCCTTCTTGGCTCCCAGGCGCGACTCGGTGCCCTTGAGCAGTCGGTTGATATTGGCCGCATGGCGCCAGGCCAACAACATCGCCATCGCCACCATCGCCAGCAGCAGGCTCTTGTCCAGGTACCAGGCCGCGCCATCGCCAAAAATATAGTAGAGCGGGGCAAACACTGCCGCCACCATCGAGGCCAATGACGAATAACGAAAAAAGAAGGCAATGATCAGCCAGCTCGCCGCCACCGCAAGCCCCAGGATCCAGCTAAAGCCCAACAGCACGCCCAGCGCCGTGGCAACGCCCTTGCCACCCTGGAATCGGAAAAAAACCGGAAAAAGATGTCCCAGGAACGCCGCCAGACCAGCCATCGCCATCGTGCCCTCCAACAGGCCATACGGCTTGCCGTACCAGGCCACCAGCGCCACCGGCAACCATCCCTTGGCGCCATCGAGCAGCAGTGTCGCCACCGCGGCTGACCTGCTGCCCGAACGCAGCACATTGGTCGCGCCCGGATTCTTGCTGCCATAGGTGCGCGGGTCGTGCAGCCCCATGACCCGGCTCACGATGACCGCGAACGACAGCGAACCCATCAGGTAGGCGGCCAGCGCAGCCAGCAAAGGCAGCAATGGTAGAAGCGCTGTCATGGCCCTATTCTGCCAGTGCGCAGGACACCGGCCTTGCGTCCAGCAGCTGCATGCAGCGTTCGGTCGACAACCCGACCAGGTAGCCCCGCCGCCCGCCGTTGATCAGGATGCGTGGCAACGCCAACAGGCTCTGTTCGACATACACCGGCATCGGCTTGCGGGTGGCAAACGGTGAAGTCCCCCCGACCAGATAGCCGCTGTGCCGATGGGCGACCTCCACCGTGCACGGTTCGACCGACTTGCAGCCGATCTGCCGGGCCAGGCTGCGCGTGCTGACCGTGCGGTTACCGTGCATCAGCACCAGCAGCGGCCGGGCGCGTTCGTCCTGCATCACCAGCGTCTTGACCACCGCATACGGGTCGACGCCCAGCACCTGGGCGCTGTGCGCTGCGCCGCCATGCTCGACATACGCATAGGCATGCTCGGTGAATGCGACCTGGTGCGCCCGCAGCAGGCGGGTCGCCGGTGTCTCGGAGACATGGTCGCGTCGTGCCATGGCCAGTTGCGTCCGGTGTGTTGACCTACTGCGCCGCGTCGCGCATCGCCCAGCGCACCGCATCGATCGCCTGCAGCACCCGCGGCTTGAGAGCGCCCCCAGCCCTGGCTTCGCCAGGCCCCCCGAGGGGGTGCCAGAAAACTTGGGAGCGGCCCGGCGTTTTCTCAAGACCGCCCCCAGCCCTGGCTTCGCCAGGCCCCCCGAGGGGGTGCCAGAAAACTTGGGAGCGGCCCGGCGTTTTCTCATGAGCGACCTCGGCGCTGTCCAGGCATTGCTGCAGCTGCGCCACCGAGGTGGCGCCGACGATGGTGCTGGCGATGGCGATGCAAGGCTTGTGCGGGCAAAACGCGATGGCCAGCTGGGTCGGCGTCAAGCCGCAGGAATGGGCGATCTCCACATAGCGCCGCGTGGCCAGGATCGTCTCGGGCCGACCGTAGCGAGGGAGTTCAGCCGTATTGCGAAGCTGCATGGTCTGCTGCGGGTGACGTTCTCAGGCACAGGGGCGTGACATTCAGATCGCTGTGACCGTGCTGGATCTTCTTCATGGGGCTGCGAATAGAGTCATACGAATGGGCCTATGCCTGTGCGGCCTGCGCCGCCCGCGCCTCCTCTTGCAGCCGCAGCACGCGCCGCTGCACCTTGCCGGTGGTGGTCATCGGCAGCTCGGCGACGAATTCGATGTCCTTGGGGTATTCGTAGGGCGCCAGCTTGCCGCGTACATGGGCCTGCAGGCGCGCCGTGAGTTCGGCATCGAACGCCCCTTGATCGCCTGCCAGCGCCGCGCGGCGGGAAGCAAACTCCGGAGACAACACGATATAGGCCTTGACCAGCGCGCCCCGATCCGGGTCGGGTTTGGGAACGACCGCGGCATTGAGCACTGCCAGATGCTTGACCAGACAATTTTCGATCTCGCCCGGCCCGATGCGGTAACCCGCGGCCTTGAACACATCGTCGGCGCGGCCCTGGTACCACAGGTAGCCGTCGGCGTCGCGGGTGGCCAGATCGCCGGTGCGGCACCAATCGCCGCTGAAACGGGCGGCGGTGGCGGCCGGGTTCTTCCAGTAGCCCAGGAAAAATACCGGGTCGGGATCCCCATGCACGTCCAAGCGGTTCACCGCGACATCACCGGCCACGCCCACCGGGCATTCCTGCCCGGCATCGTCGATCACCATCACCCGGTGGCCCGGGTAGCCCTTGCCCATGCTGCCCGGTTTCGCCGGCCAGCCGACGCCGCCATTGCGTGACAGCTGCGATCCGGCGCCGGGCCGCCCCAAGGCGGATTCAGCCCCCTCGGGGGGCAGCGCAGTACGCGCAGCGACAAGCGTGGGGGCCACCAATCCGGCGCCGGGCCGCCCCAAGGCGGATTCAGCCCCCTCGGGGGGCAGCGCAGTACGCGCAGCGACAAGCGTGGGGGCCACATTCATGGCGCAATTGCCCACGATGTAATTGATCTCGGTCTGGCCGAACATTTCGTTGACCGTCACGCCGAGTCGGTTCTGGCAATACTCGAACACCGCGTCGCCCACCGCTTCACCCGCGCTCATGATGGCCTGCAACACCAACCGGAAATGGCGCCCCGGATCGGGATAGGCCTTCATCATTGCCTTGAGCGCGGTTGGAAAGATGAAGCTGTGGGTCACCGCGTAGCGCTCCATCAGCTCGAAGGCCATCTGGGGGCTGAAGCGTCCATTCCAGGCCACGATGGGCCGCCCGAAGTACAGCGTTGGCAGCAAGGCGTCCATCAGACCACCGGTCCAGGCCCAGTCGGCCGGTGACCAGAAAACCGCGTCGGACTCCGAGCCGGCGCGCGCCGGGTCGAAACCAAACCAGTTCTGGCTGCAGACGAATCCGCTCAGGTTGCCGATCAGGCCCCGGTGAGCGATCAAGGCGCCCTTTGGCTGGCCAGTGGTGCCACTGGTGTAAATCAGCACCGCCGCCTCGTCGGCCTGGGTATCGCAGGGGACGAACTGGTCCGATTCCTGGGCCAGCACCGCGTCATAGTCCGGGTTGCGGTCGCCAGCACGCGCGCCGACCCGGATCACCGTGCGCAGCAGCGGGCATTTCTCGCGCACCGATTCCAAAATGTCGATAGCCAGCCCATCGCAGATCGCTACCACCGCCTCGCTGTCATGCAGGCGAAATTCCAGCGCCTCGGGGCCAAACAGCATCGACAGCGGCATCGCCACCGCGCCCAGCTGCAGTACCGCCATGGTGGCCACCGCGGTCTCGAAGCGCTGCGGCAACACGATGGCCACCCGGTCGCCGCGCTGCACGCCGAGAACGGCCAGCGCATTGGACAGGCGGTTGCTGGCCTGCTGCAGTTGTGCATAGGACCAGGAGGCCGGCGTCTGGCCGGTACCGTCGGCCAGCACTGCCACCCGGCTTGCGGCGTCCGGCCGCCCGGCCCAGCGGCCGCAACAGGCCTGCGCGATATTGAAGCGATCCGGTACCTGCCAGCCAAACCGATGGTGCATGGCCGCGTAGTGGTCCTGCTCCAAAGCCGCGGGGGTCCTGTCATTGACTTGACTGCGTGCCACGCCCTGTCTCCTTATGATCGCCTTAATGTACCAAGTCAAAAGACCTTCGCGCAGCGTCCAGCTGCCCATCCGTGGCCTGAACTACCACGTCCGTTGCTGGGGCGAACCAAGCCCCGGTGTGCCGCCCCTGGTGATGGTGCACGGCTGGATGGACGTAGCCGCGTCCTACCAGTTCGTCGCCGACGCCTTTTCCGACGCCTTCATGCAGGGCCGCTTCATCATCGCGCCCGACTGGCGCGGCTATGGCGGCACCGACGGCGGCAATGTGGACAACTACTGGTTCCCCGATTACATCGCCGACCTGGATTTTCTGGTCGACCATTTTTCGCCCGATGGCCCGATCGACCTGGTCGGCCATAGCATGGGCGGCAATGTGGTGATGTTCTATGCCGGCATCCGGCCCGAGCGGGTGCGCCGGCTGGTCAACCTGGAGGGATTCGGCGGGCCCGCGACGGTGCCCGCGCAGGCACCCGGCCGCTATGCCAAGTGGCTCGATCATCTGAAGAAGCACCAGCGTGGCGAACTGGCGCTGCGCCCCTATGACACGGTCGACGGCGTCGCCCGGCGCCTGGCCAAGACCAACCCGCGGTTGGCGCGCGATGCGCTGGGGCGCGCCAAGGCCGACTGGCTGGCCGGCCAATGGTCGCACCAGAATGCGCAGGGGCAGTGGGAGATCCTGGGCGATCCGGCGCACAAGATCATCAATGCGCAGCTGCTGCGGGTCGACGAAATGCTGGAGATTTACAGGCGCATATCGATGCCGCTGCTGGCCGTGGAGGCAGTGGACGACTCGATGTGGCAGTTGTGGAAAGGCAGCTTCACCCGCGAGCTCTACCATGAGCGGCTGCGCGCGGTACCCAACTGCCGCATCGCGGTGGTCCAGGACGCCGGCCACATGCTGCACCATGACCAGCCCGAACAGCTGGCCCGGCTGATGGAGCCCTTCCTGTCGGCGCACGCGAAAACATAGAGCCACCCCCAGGTTTTCCCGCGCCCTCTCGGTGGGGCTGACGCGCAGCGGCTGGGCTGGGGGCGATTGGGAAAACCCGGGGACCGCCCACTGCCTGCTCGCGCCCCCTCGAAGGCCTGCCGCGCGGCGGCCAGGTCGGGCGCCATCAAGCGGTGCGCGCAGCATGAGAAAATGACCGATTGATTGACATCACTCCAACCAGGAAGAACACCATGGACGCAGTACATAGCAACCAGATCGGCAGCCAACTTGTGGACCTGACGGCCAGGGCGCACGAGTTACGGGGGTATCTTTGACTACGATGCCAAAGCCGAACGCCTGAGGACAGTCAACGCCTCGCTGGAAGACCCGACGGTCTGGAACGACCCCAAAAAGGCCCAGGAACTCGGGCGCGAGAAGAAGTCGCTCGACAACGTGGTCGTCTCGCTGACGCGGCTGGCCACCGAGCTGGCCGACAACTCCGAGCTCTACGAGATGAGCAAGGACGAGGGCGACGAAGACAGCCTGCTACAGATCGAGCGTGATACCGCCAAGCTGGCCGCCGAGATCGAGAAGCTCGAGTTCCTGCGCATGTTCAACAATCCGGCCGACCCGCTGAACTGCTTCCTGGACATCCAGGCCGGCGCCGGCGGCACCGAGGCCTGCGACTGGGCTGCGATGCTGTTGCGCCAATACCTGAAGTACTGCGAGCGCAAAGGCTTCAAGACCGAGGTGATGGAGATGAGCGAAGGCGACGTGGCCGGCATCAAGAGTGCCACGATCAAGGTCGAA
>JAYUQC010000271.1:0-6383 GCA_043759735.1 Rhodoferax sp. | reverse complement strand
GGCGCTGGGCAAGGTGACGGTTGAAATGGTCGGCCAATAGTTCGACATCTCCTGCGCGTTCGCGCAAGGGCGGCACGCGGATGCTTGTGACGCTGATGCGATGGTAGAGGTCGCGCCGGAAGTGCCCGGCCTCCACCTCTTTGAGCAGGTCGCGGTTGGTCATCGCAAGCAGGCGCACGTCGACGCGTCGGGGCTTGGCTTCCCCCAGTCGGCAGACGACCCCCTCTTCAAGCGCGCGCAGAAGCACTGGCTGCAGTTCCAGGGGAAGATCGCCGATTTCGTCGAGGCACAGTGTGCCGCCGTGGGCCAGCTCAAAACGACCGGCTCGCCCTTCGTTGGTGGCGCCGGTGTAAGCCCCCCGCACATGACCAAAGAGTTCACTGCCGATCAACTCTTTGGTAGTCGCGCCACAGTTAAACGTAATAAAGGGGCCACTGCGTGCCTCATCACCATGAATGGCTCGCGCAAACAACTCCTTGCCAACCCCCGTTTCACCGTGAATGAGTACGGACACACGTCGGCCGCTGAGCTGCTGCGCCCGGTTGATGGCCGTGCGCAACGCCGGGCTGTCGCCCGCGAGGTTGCCAAAGCCGTTGCGAAAAGGGTCAATTTCCGAATTGCTTTCGGGCCGCGCCGACAGTCCGGGAAGGTAGTGACTGGCCGCTGCTGATCCGCGCAGGATCTTAGGTACGACCAGCAGTGCGCCTATGCCCCGGCCATCAACGCTTACAGGGTGTAACCAGTCGGGGCGCAATCCATCCGGCAAACGGCGTCCCCATTCTTCTACGGCACGTCCGGGTTCCAATCCGGGAAGGGAGCCGCCCAGGCGCAAATCGAAGCCCGGCAAGCCTCCGCTGAGGTGGATGATCTTTGCGTTGCGGTCAAGCACGATCATTGCGACCATATCGCCCCGCGCACCGTACTTTAGACATGCCTCAAGAAGAAAAATATGCTCACGGCTGGCGCGCTCGGCCAGCACCGCTTCAATCTGGCGCGCTGCCGCCACAGCCAGCACCAGGTTGTTGGCTTGGTAAGTGGATGGTGGCCCAGAGATGTCCACGACACCGAGAACTCGCTCCGTACCCGGAAAAAACACTGGAGCAGCGGCGCAGGTCCAGCGTTTGATACCTTCGCAAAAATGCTCAGCCGCGTGTACTTGAACCGGCCTTCGCATCGCCAGCGCTGTTCCAATTCCGTTGGTTCCGACGACGCTTTCGTGCCAGTTGCCCCCTTCTACGAGGTGGATAGACTGCGCTGACTCGCGCGTACTCATGTCTCCCGCAACCTCCAACACCACACCATTTTGGTCGGTCAGCATCATGATGGAGCCAGAGCGCTCCAACAGATGGGCTGAATTGACGAACAGGCCTTTCGCGGCCCACATCAGGTCGTAACTGCGGTTTCGAAGTTGCTCCAGACCGTCGCCGCCACGCACTGCCAATGGGGCCAGGCGGGCACCGGGTTCGACACCCGCGCGTGCGCTGCGTTGCCATGACGACAGAACCAGTTTTGACACAGGCGGCATCACCGCAAGTGATTCTCCCGCAACAAAGCGTTCCCACGCCACCATGGTTTGGCGTTCAGCCAATGGCTCCAACATCGGCACGGTTCTGTTAATGCCAGAACTGGAGGCTATGGACTGACCTGGTGAGTCTTCAGGATTGATAACTGTCTCCCTCAGTGTCGTGATTCGCAATTAGCACGGTTACCTCAGTCAAAGCAGAGACCGTGTTCCGACTGTCGTAACCCGCGCGCTGTCATCGGCATCTCTTCGTAGCACAATTTCAGCCTTTCGGGTGACGCGGTGTGCAAGGGGGTTAACCGGAGCGAAGAAAAATTGATCCGCCCCACTATTTCCTCCTCCCTAAGCGGCTCTTGCCTTAGCCTGCGGCCTCACGTCCTGGCCACCCCATCGTTGCCAGGCTTTTTCATGGAAAAAGAAGGCAAAAGCCTGAACGGTGGGCTCCAGAAGGCTCAGCGTGATGGACAACAAAAAGTCGCCTGTCACCGCATAGGCAACCAGCGCCGCCACCGTGACGTGAACCACGTAATAACTGGTGGTTTTTTTCAAGGTCGTCGAGTTGTCGCGGACAAATTTGACCATCACAGTCTCCAGAAAAAAAATAAATCAGAATAACGGTATTTCGAAATGCTGGTATCAATTGGCCGAACTTCGGGTCTTATAGATCTCGACCAATTCAAAGTAAGCCTTCGCGATGCCGCATTCTGGGCAGGCTCAGTTGCGCGAATACAGGTAGCCGACGCTGACCCTTGCCGTCGATCCAAAAAGAAGAGCGCGCGCCAGCTTGCTGGCACGAGCATGTTAACGCTTTGCTCGAGGTTTGTCACTTGGCCTCCTGCCCCCGGGTCACGCTTTAGCGCAGCACCTGCCGCAGTGCGTCGCTGATCGAAACGAATAACCCCGCGCCGGATAGGAGAAAACCTGCCCAACGCTGCAAGTGCGGTGAGGAGTTCCTCATGCCCGCCCTAATCGTTCAGCACCGCCGCCGGTTGCCGGACCCGCCGTTGGATCCAGCAGATCAGGCTTTTTGGCAATCAGCGTTTGTGTGGTCAGAATCAGTCCGGCCACTGAGGCGGCGTTGCGCACAGCGCTGTAGCTTACTTTGACCGGATCAATGATGCCGGCATCAACCAGATCCACGAAGCGCCCGCTGCGCGCATCGAGGCCGAAACTGCCCTTGCCCTCAAGCGTCTTACGCAGTGCAACCTTGGGGTCAAGCCCGCAGTTGGCAGCGATGTGATGCAACGGCTGATGCATCGCCCGCTGCAGTAACTTGACACCTTGTTGAACGTGGCCTTCGGTGCGTGAGACCAGATTGTCAAGCTCACTCGCTACACGCAGCAACGCCAGCCCACCGCCAGGCACTACGCCCTCGGCGATTGCCGCACGCGCCGCGTTAATGGCATCTTCAATGAGATGAACCCTGCGCTTTTGCTCGACCGGCGTGGCCCCACCAGCCAGCAGCACAGCCGTGCCACCAGAGAGCTTGGACAAGCGCTCCTTGATCTTGTCGCGCTCAATGTTTTCTGGCGCGATCTCGTACTGGCGCGAGACCTGCTGGCGACGCGCCTCGATCATGGCAGTATCGCCGCCGCCGGCCGTCACCACTGTTTGATTCGATGAAATACGCACCTGCCGAGCGCTACCCAGATCGCGTAACTGCACCCCAGCGATGGTGCCACCCAGATCACGCGCGATTACGCGACCGCCCGTCAGAATGGCGAGGTCTTCCAGCGCCGCCTTGCGCCAGTGTCCGTACTCCGGCGGGTGAATCGCCGCGACAGTCGCGCCTCCTTTATCGCGCCAGGACAGCAGCCCGATGACGCAGGCCGGTGCCACCTCTTCTGCAATGACCAGCAGTGGGCGCTTTGAATCAGCCACCAGCGCGATCACTGCACCCAGTTCCTCCTGGGTAAGCAAGCGCTGATCGGTCATCAGGATGTAAGGATTTTCAAGCACCACCTGCATTTTTTCGACGTCGGTGATCATGTGGTGCGACAGGTAACCCCGGTCGAACGCCATGCCATCGACGATGTCTAGCAGCGTCTCGACGGTACTTCCGTAGTCCACATCAACAATGCCGTCCGCTCCGACTCGCTCCAAGGCCTCGGCCACCAGCAGGCCGGTCGGATCGTCGTTAGCCGCCACCATCGCGACTGCGCGCAACTCGTCGCCGCCAGTCAATGGCCGCGCATTTCGCTTAAGCGCCGCAATTACTTCAGTTACCGCCAGCTCCAGCCCCTCAACCAGTTCAACGGGATTGGCACCACTGGCCAGACAGGCCAGACCGTCCTGAACCAGCGCGTCGGCCAGCACGGTGGCGGTAGTAGTGCCGTCGCCAGCCACTTCATTGGTTTGCTTGGAGACCTCGCGCAGCACCTGCGCACCCATATTCTCAAATGGGTCTTCCAATTCGATTTCGGCAGCAATACTTGCGCCGTCCCGGGAGATGATTGGCGTGCCGATCGGGCGGTCGATGATGGCGTTCATTCCACGCGGGCCAAGTGTGCCGCGCACAGCGCGCGCCATCTTGGCAACACCCCGCCCGAGGGCCTGACGGGCCTCGTCATCGTGCAACATGATATTGGGCATACTAACAATTTCCTTTTTTTAAAACTTGGCGTACATCTGCCGCGAGTCGGCAATGCATAACATAAATTAGGTCGGCTGAAGCGTGGCTTCACCGCAGCGCGCGAACCGCAACCTACTATACAACGAGGTGTTGCATAGCGTTTCTGCGGCAATCGCCCGATCTGCGGTTTCGATGAAGACCTTTGCCCTCACTTCTTGGTTAGCTTCCCGGCGACCATTTCAGACACCCAAGCGAACAAGGCACCAATGATGATCGACGCAATTGTCGGCACGATTGCCTCGGCAGGTGACAGAGGTTTCAACAGAATAAGCCCGGCGACCGACGCGAAACCGTAGACCGAAGCCGGAATCGTCGCTAACAGACTAATGTGCGCCGCCAGCACGATGACGGCGGCACCAATGCCCACCGCAACAGGCGCCGCCAGGGAACCAAGCGCGCCCAGTTGCCCGATCAGCATCACCGTCAACATCCCGTCCAACGCACCGAAAATCATGCAGATCACAGTTTTCTGAAGTCCGTCGGTTTTGCCGCCAGAGTGATAAAAGCATGCCCAGGCAATGAAGACTTGCCATATTTGTACGTTAAATGCGGCCAACGGGCCGAATACTAACCAGGTTGCGACAACAGCAAGTACGCCAATTGAAAGGGCGAGGGCAATCAGAACAGTCATTTCTTGTCTCCTTGTTTATTGGGGGCGTTAACACTATTACTCGACTCGGCAGAACCCACACAGGCGGTTCGGGTGACCATGTCGTCGCGAATCAGCGACGGGCAGCATGTTATTGGGCAGGTGTAAGACTCCTTTCTGGATTTTTTGTTTAATGTGCCGCTACCGCCTGACGGTGCCGCACAAAGTGAATTGGTTGCACTCCCAACTCTTTATCGCGAACGGCCAGCAATCCCCGGCACAGCGTTCCGTTGAACTCAGCATTGACACCGACGCGGCGCAGATCTCGCAAGTAAGCAGACATGCTTGTCGCTGGGATTGCGTGACCGTCCACGTCAACGAAGGCCAGTCCCGGGTTGCCCACTAATGAACGGCGCTCCAGATACCTTGCGAGTAATTTCCCGCCGACGGCATCAAGAGGCAGCGCACACAGTGACTGGACATCCAGCGCGACCAACGTCTCAGGCAAGTGCTTGAGGTCTAACAAATGCACCAGCAGCGCGTCTTGGCGGCGTTGAAAGGCTTTCAGCTCAAAGGTGTGGCGCAGCGCATCAAGCCCACCTTCGGCTGCAACGCCAAAGGCCGCCTGAAAGCCCGCTCCGTTGGTGACGCCCTGATTGATGGCCTCAGCGTACATGTGGTCGTGCAACTGAACCTCGACGCTCCTCACCCACGGCAGTGTCTGAACGGCACGTCGCATGTCGTCGGCCATCAAGAAGGCGAAGTTGGCTGCACACCAATACGTTGGCAGACGAAAGTCGATTTTCACCGCGCCTTCGCCCGCAAGTGCGACCTCGGTGATGAAGCCGAGCTCGGTGACGGACTCGTCGAGTTCAGGATCCATCACCGTTGCCAGGCAGGCATGTACCTGCATGGCGTGGTCAGGCTTGACGCACACGGCAGCCATTGGGTCAGGCCGCCTCAGCGACTTGCTGGAGCGTAATCCCGCCTTCAGGCGTGCTTTTCCTTAGCTTGGCCGCAGCGGCCCGCTCGGGCGCCAGCAGCTTCTTCTGTGCCTCGATGTCGATACCGTACAAGCGCGCTGCGTTCAGACCCAAAATTTTGGTCTTGGCTTCGAGGTCAAACACAGTGCCGGTCTCTTTGGCAATGTCTTGCGGCAACTCGAACTCCATAAATGCTTTGACCAGCCAATCCGGTGTCCAGATGCCGTAGTCACTGCCATACAGCAGCTTGTCTGGCCCCAGCCACATCAGCAACTGCGAAAGCACATGCGCGAAATACTTCGGCTGCTTTTGGATAAAGGGCAGAGCGACAGCCAGGCCGCCATACACATTGGTTTCCTGCGTGGCGATCCAACAGAAGTCGTCCAGCCGGGGTAGGCCGCAGTGCTCGACGATGAAGTTAAGCCCCTGAAAGTTGGTCGCGGCGATGTCAATGTCGGCTACGTCAAAAGCGTCGCGGTCCAGAGGCAAGATGGTGGGGCCCTTATGTACGTGGATATTCTTGATGCCCAGCTTCTCGGCACGCTCCAGGTATTTCTCGGCCCACGGATCGGACAACTTGTAGCCGCGGCTATCGCCCTTCCATTCCGCAGTGTAGAGCTTCACACCTTTTAACTTATGGGTGGCCGCCAACTTGTC
>JAYUQC010000270.1:0-18641 GCA_043759735.1 Rhodoferax sp. | reverse complement strand
GCCGGCTCGGGCGTACCGAAGGTCGGCGCGCCCGACTGCATGGAAATCGACGAGGCGAAACTGCCCAGCACCACAGGCGCGCCGGGGTTGCACAGCTGCACGAAGGCCATGCCGGCCAGCGCCTCGGCCAGAGTCTGCGCGCAGGTGCCCGCCACCGTCACAGGCGACATCGCGCCGGACAGGATGAAAGGCGTGATGATGGTGGCCTGGTTGTTGCGCGCATAGACCTTGGCCGCCCCGAGCATGGTCTCGTCGAAAGTCATCGGCGAGTTCGCATTGATCAGATTGATGACTACGGTGCGGGGCTTGCCGGTGAGCGGGTCGATGTAGTTGTCGCCGAACAGGATCTTCGCCATCTCGACCGTATCCTGGGCCCGCTGCGGGTGGGTGACCGAGCCCATGAACGGCTTGTCGCTGTACTTCATATGGCTGTAGACCATGTCGAAATGGCGCTTGTTCACGGGCAGGTCGACCGGCTCGCAGATCGTGCCACCGGAGTGATGCAGCGAATGGGCCATATAGGTCAGCTTGACGAAGTTGCGGAAGTCCTCGATCGTCGCGTAGCGCCTGCCCCGGTCCAGGTCGCGCACGAACGGCGACCCGTAAGCCGGCGCAAATACCGTGTTTTTGCCGCCAATGACGACATTTCGCGCCGGATTGCGCGCAAATTGGGTAAATTCGCGCGGCGCTGTGGCCTGCACCAGTTTTCGCGCCAGACCGGACGGGAACCGTACCCGCTCACCCTTGACGTCGGCGCCAGCGGCACGGAACAGTTCCAGCGCCTCCGCGTCGTCGCGGAAATCAATGCCAGTCTCCTCCAGGATCAGTTCGGCATTGCGCTCGATGATCTGCAGGCCTTCTTCGTCCAGCACCTCGTAATACGGAATACGGCGCGTGATGTACGGCACCGTCTGGCTGGCGCGTGCGCTGCGCGCCGCCCGTTTGGCCTCGCGTCCGCCACCGGCGCGCCGCCCCCGCGGAGCGGAATCCGTGCCCTGTACCAAAACCTCGTCCATGCTGGTGCTCCGAAAAGTAGGATTTCGGGTCGAGAAGCCCGAAAGTAGCCCAAAGTATGGTCATGCGCGACCGGGCCGGTGATCCCATTGCGACGCCCGCTGGCGTGCCCACGTCAAGCCGCCGGCCGCGCTGCCAGTATGGGTGCGGCAGACAGGTCGGCGTTTTGTCGATGCACCGTGCTTCAACCGACAAACCGCGAATGACCGTTTGCTTTCCGCTGGAATTATTGATCTTTCCCAAAATAATGACAAACCGGATACGGGTGGCACAGCGCGGGATCAGGCCAGCGGCGCTTTCGGCTCCGCGGCTGTCCCCCGCCCAGCGGGCTCCTCCTTCGCCCAGCGGGATGCAGTGCGCGCTTGCTTGCGGCTGGACTGCGCTTCTGTCGCGCCCGGGTCGAGCAATGTCGTAATGCGGACATCGCGCCCTGGCGTCATCCCGACAATTCGGGGGCCGGATAATGACGGGCATGCGGCTGGCAGGTCCGCCGCCCACTCCCACTGCGCTGGTTCAGCGCACTTCATCACTTTAGGTACAACGCAATGGCTTTGATGTCTTCGATCCAGGAATTCGACCCCGAGCTGGGTGCCGCCATGGCGGCTGAGACCCAGCGTCAACAGGACCATCTGGAACTGATTGCGTCCGAAAACTACACCAGCCCACGCGTGATGGAAGCTCAGGGCAGCGTGCTGACCAACAAATATGCCGAAGGTTATCCGGGCAAGCGCTATTACGGCGGCTGCGAGTTCGTCGACGTAGCCGAAACCCTGGCCATCGAACGCGCCAAGCAGCTGTTCGGCGCCGCCTGGGCGAATGTGCAGCCGCATTCAGGCTCCAGTGCCAATGCAGCGGTCTACATGGCGCTGCTGCAACCGGGCGACACCATTCTGGGCATGAGCCTGGCCCATGGTGGCCATCTGACCCACGGCGCCAAGGTCAGCTTCTCGGGCAAGTTCTACCACGCCGAGCAGTACGGTATCGACACCACGACCGGCCTGATCGACTATGACGCGCTGGAGGCGCAGGCCGTCGCGGTCAAGCCCAAGATGATCATTGCCGGTTTCTCGGCCTATAGCCGGCACCTGGACTTTGCGCGTTTCCGCGCCATCTGCGACAAGGTCGGCGCCTTGCTGTTCGTTGACATGGCCCATGTGGCCGGTCTGGTGGCGGCCGGCCTGTACCCGAACCCGATCCCGTTTGCCGACGTGGTAACCACCACCACCCACAAGACGCTGCGCGGACCGCGCGGCGGCCTGATCCTGTGCCGTGCCAATCCGGAGATCGAAAAGAAGCTCAACTCCATGGTGTTTCCCGGAACCCAGGGCGGCCCGCTGATGCATGTGATCGCCGCCAAGGCGGTGGCCTTCCTGGAGGCGCTGCAACCCGAATTCAAGGTCTACCAGCAGCAGGTGATCGTCAACGCCAAGGCCATGGCCGAGGTTTTTGTGGCGCGCGGCTTCGACATCGTGTCAGGCGGAACCGACAACCACCTGATGCTGGTCAGCCTGATCCCGAAAGGACTGACCGGCAAGGACGCTGATGCGGCGCTGGGGCGCGCCCACATCACGGTGAACAAGAATTCGGTTCCCAACGACCCGCAATCGCCGTTCGTGACCAGCGGCATCCGGGTCGGCACGCCGGCCATCACGACGCGCGGCTTCGGCGAGGCGGAGTGTCGCGCGGTCGCGATGCTGATGTGCGACGTGCTGGACAAGCTGGGCGATCCCGCGGTCGAAAAGGCGGTGGCCGAGAAGGTCGTTGCCCTGTGCCGCCGGTTCCCGGTGCCGGCCTGATTCCGTTCGTCGCCCCGATTCCGATCGCCTGAAAGCGCACCATGGCATTGAGTGTTTTTGATCTGTTCAAGATCGGTATCGGCCCGTCGTCGTCCCATACGGTCGGCCCGATGAAGGCAGCGGCCATGTTTGCCCGGCGCCTGGAGAAGGCGGGTTTGCTGACCCAGGTCACCCGCGTCGAGGCCAGGCTGTATGGATCGCTGGGTGCGACCGGCAAGGGCCACGGCACCGATACCGCAGTGATGTTGGGCCTCGAAGGTGCCATGCCGGACACGGTGGATCCGGACAGCATCGATGAGCGGATCAAGGCCATCCGTGCGCAGGGCCAGATCATGCTCGATGGCCTGCACGCCATCGCTTTCAACGAACGCAAGGACATGTTGTTCCTGCGCCGCGAGACGCTGCCGTTTCATTCCAACGGCGTGCGCTTTTGCGCCTTTGCAACCGACGGAACGGTGCTGGAGGAGCGTCGCTATTTTTCGGTTGGCGGTGGTTTCGTCGTGTCGCAGGAGGAAGCCGATGCCGATGCGGAGCATCCGCGCCTGGTCGTCGATGCGACTGTATTGGCCCATCCATTCAGTAGCGGCGATGCCCTGCTGGCGATCACGCGCGAAACCGGCCTGTCGATCGCGCAGGTGATGCGCGAGAACGAGCATGCCTGGCGCACCGATGCCCAACTGGATGCGGGGCTGGACATGATCTGGGGCGCGATGAAAGCCTGTGTCGAGCGGGGCTGCCGCACCGAGGGGCACCTGCCGGGCGGCATGCGCGTGAAACGCCGCGCTGCCGAACTGCACCGCATGCTCAGTTCGCATCCGGAGCAGGCGTTGCGCGACCAGCTGTCGATCCTCGATTTCGTCAATCTGTATGCGATGGCGGTCAATGAGGAGAACGCCGCCGGGGGGCGGGTTGTCACTGCGCCGACGAATGGCGCTGCCGGCATCGTGCCGGCAGTGATGCATTACTACCTGCATTTCTGCCCCGGCTCGTCCGACAAGGGCATGCGCGATTTCCTGCTGACCGCCGGCGCGATCGGCCTGCTGTACAAGGAAAACGCGTCCATCAGCGGCGCCGAGGTCGGTTGCCAGGGCGAAGTCGGTGTGGCCTGCTCGATGGCCGCCGGTGCGCTGGCGGCCGTAATGGGTGGCACGCCCGAGCAGGTCGAGAACGCAGCCGAGATCGGCATGGAGCACAACCTGGGCCTGACCTGCGACCCGGTCGGCGGGCGGGTGCAGATTCCCTGCATCGAGCGCAACGCAATGGGTTCGGTCAAGGCGCTCAACGCGGCGCGCATGGCGCTGCGCGGCGACGGCACCCATTATGTGTCGCTGGACAAGGTCATCAAGACCATGCGCGATACCGGGCGCGACATGATGACCAAATACAAGGAAACCAGCCGCGGTGGGCTGGCCGTCAACGTGATCGAATGTTGATGGGCGTCCCATGAAACTAGACCCACGCTCACTGCGTTCGCAGCCCCCACTGGGGGCCGTCTTTATCTTCGGAACGGCCGGGCGGCACTGACGTGAACCGTTTTTCCATCTTTGCGCTGGCGCGCAATGCCATGTCCTACCACGAGAACTGGCAGAAGCAGTGGCGCAGCCCCGAGCCCAAGCGCGCATACGACGCCGTCATCGTCGGTGGCGGCGGCCATGGCCTTGCTACTGCGTATTACCTGGCCAAGGAACACGGCATGCGCAACATCGCCGTGGTCGAGCGCGGCTGGCTCGGCGGCGGCAATACCGCGCGCAACACCACCATCGTGCGTTCCAACTACCTGTGGGACGACGCGACACACCTGTATGAGAAGGCGCTGAAATTGTGGGAGGGCTTGTCGCAGGAGCTGAACTACAACACCATGTTCAGCCAGCGCGGCGTGATGAACGTCGGCCATTCGCTGCAGGACATGCGCGACATCCATCGGCGCGTCAATGCGAATCGGCTCAATGGCGTCGACGGCGTAGTGCTTGGCCCGGCCGAGATCAAGGCCATGGTGCCGATCATGAACACCTCGTCTTCGCTGCGTTATCCGGTCATGGGTGCATCGTTCCAGCCGCGCGGGGGGGTGGCGCGCCATGACGCGATCGCCTGGGGCTTTGCCCGTGCGGCCGATGCGCTGGGGGTCGATATCCTGCAGAACTGCGAAGTCGTGGGCATCCGGCGCGATGGCGGGCAGGTGACGGGCATTGACACGACCCGCGGCATGATCGCGTCGAAGAAGGTCGGCATCGTCTCGGCCGGCCACAGCACGGTGCTGGCCGACATGGCCGGCATCCGGCTGCCTCTGGAAAGCCATCCACTGCAGGCGCTGGTGTCCGAGCCGCTCAAGCCGATCCTGCACACGGTGGTGATGTCCAACGCCATCCACGCCTATGTGAGTCAGTCCGACAAGGGCGATCTGGTGATCGGCGCCGGCATCGACAGCTACCTGGGTTACGGCCAGCGCGGCAGCTTCCCGGTCGTCGAGCACACGCTGCAGGCCATCTGCGAGTTGTTTCCCATCTTCCGGCGCGTGCGCATGAACCGGCAGTGGGCCGGCATCGTCGACGTGGCGCCCGACGCCTGCCCGATCATCTCCAAGACCGACATCAAGGGCCTGTATTTCAACTGCGGCTGGGGCACCGGTGGCTTCAAGGCGACGCCGGGCTCGGGCTGGGTCATGGCCCACACCATGGCGCAGGACCGGCCGCACGAACTCAACGCGGCGTTCGCGCTGGAGCGCTTCTATACCGGCCACCTGATCGACGAACACGGTGCGGCCGGTGTGGCGCACTGAGGCCTGCGGCGCCAGTCACGGATAACCAGAAGATGCTTCATATCACCTGCCCCTGGTGCGGACCCCGTGCCGAAAGCGAATTCAGTTGCGGCGGCGAGGCGCATATCGCGCGTCCGACCGACCCCGATGCGCTGGACGACAAGCAGTGGGGCGACTACCTGTTCATGCGCAAGAACCCCAAGGGCCAGTACTTCGAGCAATGGCACCACAGCCAGGGCTGCCGGCGTTGGTTCAACGCGGAACGCGACACGGTGACCTACCGGTTCAAGCAGTTCTACAAGCCGGGTGAGCAACCTGTTGGCGTGCAAACTTCGATCGCCGAAGAGGATCCCATGAGCACCGCCGGGCCGTCCCAAGGCGCGAAGGCCCCCTCGGGGGGCAGGGAGTCACATGCAATGGACGACCGTGGGGGCGACATATGAGCGGTTCCCGCATCGACAAGGCCGGCCTGCGGCTTGATCGCCAGCGACCGATCCAATTTCGTTTCAACGGACGCGACTATCAGGGATTTACCGGCGATACGCTGGCCTCGGCGGTGCTGGCCGCCGGCGGCACCGTGCTGTCGCGGTCGTGGAAATACCACCGTCCGCGCGGCGTGCTGACCTGCGGCGTGGAAGAACCGGCGGCACTGGTCCAAATGGAATCGGGCGCATCGACCATTCCCAACGCCAAGATGCCCGAGGTGGAACTGTATGAAGGTCTGCAGGCGACCAGCGCATTGCCATGGCCCAGTCCCGGCAAGCATCTACTGAGCGTCAACCGCTGGTTCGCGCCGCTGTTTCCGGCCGGCTTCTATTACAAGACTTTCATGTGGCCGGCCAAGGCCTGGATGTGGTACGAGCGCTTTATCCGCAAGGCCGGAGGCCTGGGTGCAGCGCCGACGCAAGAAGACCAGGATCGATATGTGCAGCAGAATATCCATTGCGATGTGCTGGTCGCTGGCGGCGGCATCGCCGGACTGGCTGCGGCGCTGGCCGCCGGGCGCAGTGGCGCGCGGGTTATCCTGGCCGAACTGGGCCCGCACCTGGGTGGCAGCGCGCACCGGGTGCAGGGCACCATCAATGGCAAGCTCGCACGGGCCTGGGTGTTGGACGCCGAGCGTGAACTGGCGCAGTTGCCGCAGGTGCGCATCATCCGCCGCGGCGTCGTGTTCGGTTACCACGACCACAATTTCCTGACCATCCGTGAGGCGCTGACCGACCATTTGTCGCTGGCCGAACGCACGGGATTCCGCGAGCGGCTGTGGCGCGTGCGTGCGCAACAGGTGGTGCTGGCCACCGGAGCGCATGAGCGTCCGATGGTGTTCGGCAACAACGATCTGCCAGGCGTGATGCTGTCCTCCGCGCTGGCCGACTATGCCGAGTTGTATGGCGTGCGGGTCGGCTCGCAGATTGTCATTGCCGGCAGTTGCGACAGCGCGTATTCCGATGCGCGCCTGCTGCTTGCCGCCGGCGCCAGGGTGACGGTGGTCGACACCCGCGCCGGCGAGCCCCACGGCGGCAGCCGGTCGCACAAGGCGCAGGCCGCCGGCATCACCGTATTGCGCGGCTTTGTGCCGGTGCAGGCCAGGGGAACTGCGGCCGTCACCGGCCTGGTGGTGCGCCAGATGGTGGGTAGAGCGGCCAGCGGCGAAACGCGCGAACTGCCGTGCGACACGATCGGCATGGCCGGCGGCTGGAATCCAGCCATCCACTTATATTCGCATTCCGGTGGCAAGGCGCGTTGGGACGACGAACAGGTTTGCTTCAAGCCGGGCTCGATGTTGCCACAGCAAGCCTGCGTCGGCGCCTGCAACGCAACCTGGAGCCTGGGTTCGAGCCTGGACGAAGGCAGCCTGGCCGGTGCTGCGGCCGCGACCGCGGCCGGCTTCGACGCCAGAGCCGAGGCCTATGCGGTGGACGAACACGCCATCGAGCCCACCGGCACGTTCTGGATCGCCGAAACCGGTGTGCCACTGTCGCGCCGCCCCAAGGCGTTTGTCGACTACCAGAACGATGTGTCGGCGAGCGACATCGAACTGGCGATTCGCGAAGGATTCGAGTCGATCGAACACATCAAGCGCTATACCGCGATGGGCTTTGGTACCGACCAGGGCAAGCTGGGCAACGTCAACGGCATGGCACTGGCTGCACGTGCAATGGGCAAGCCGATCGACAAGGTCGGCACCACCACTTTCCGGCCCAATTACCTGCCGATTTCGTTCGGCACGTTTGCAGGGCTGGAGCGCGGCGCGTTGTTCGATCCGGCGCGCAAGACCAGTCCGCATGACGCGCATGTGGCCGCCGGCTGCCTGTTCGAGGACGTCGGGCAGTGGAAGCGGCCCTGGTATTTTCCCAAGGTTGGTGAGGATCTGCACCAGGCGGTCAATCGCGAGGTGCTGGCGGTGCGCAAGGGCGTCGGCATGCTCGACGCGTCCACGCTGGGCAAGATCGATATCCAGGGCCCGGACGCGGCCAAACTGTTGAACTGGGTCTACACCAACCCGTGGCTCAAGCTTGAAATCGGCAAGTGCCGTTACGGCCTGATGCTGGACGAGAACGGCATGGTGTTCGACGACGGTGTCACCGCCCGGTTGGGCGAGAACCAATATCTGATGACCACTACAACGGGCGGCGCGGCCCGGGTGCTCGGCTGGCTGGAGCGCTGGGTCCAGACGGAGTGGCCCGACATGCAGGTCTACATGAGCTCCGTGACCGACCACTGGTCGACCTTCGCGGTGGTCGGGCCGCAGAGCCGCGCCGTGGTGCAGAAGGTGCTGACCGATGTCGACCTGTCCAACGAGGCGTTTCCATTCATGAGCTGGCGCACGGCAAAGGCGGCGGGCGTGCCGGCGCGCATCATGCGCATCAGCTTTTCGGGCGAGATGTCGTTCGAGGTCAATGTGCCCTCCAACGCCGGCAAGCATGTCTGGAATGCGCTGATGGAGGCGGGCAAGGAATTCGACATTACGCCCTACGGCACCGAGGCGATGCATGTGCTGCGCGCCGAGAAGGGCTACATCATCGTTGGCCAGGACACCGACGGTTCGATCTCGCCTTATGACCTGGGAATGGGTGGCATGGTGTCCAAGACCAAGGACTTCCTGGGTCGCCGGTCCTTGAGCCGCAGTGACACCGCGCAAAGCGATCGCAAGCAGCTGGTGGGGTTGATGACGGATGAGGCGCAACGGGTGTTGCCCGAGGGTACGCAGCTGACCGAACAGACCCAGGCGTCGCCGCCGCCAGTCCCGATGATCGGCCACGTGACCTCGAGTTACCACAGTCCCACACTGGGCCGCTCGATCGCGCTGGCGGTGGTGCGCTCCGGCCAGCAGCGCATGGGGCAAAAGATCCATGCGGCGCTGGCGGATGGGCGCTATGTGGCGGCCACTGTCTGCAGCCCGGTGTTCCACGATCCGGAAGGAAAGCTGCTTCATGCATGACGCCGTTCTGAATAGCCCGCTGGCCGGATTCCTGGGTCGCCAGACGCGCGACCTGCAGGTGGATGGGCAGCCCTGCAGCCTGGCCGAGATACCGTTCGTCGACATGCTGAACCTGCGGGGCGACGCCGGCGATCCGCGCTTTGCCAAGGCGGTGCTCGACACCACCGGCATGCATCTGCCGGTGCGGGCCAACAACGCCAGCATCGATCCGCAGCGCCAGTTGCTGTGGCTGGGCCCTGACGAATGGCTGCTCAAGTTGCGCGACCGCCAGGGCGACGCGCTCGCGGCTGCCCTGCTGGGCGCACTGAGCGGCATTCACAGCGCTGTGGTCGATGTCGGCCATGGCAACACCACCTTGTTGTTGCAGGGCCCGGGTAGCATCGACCTGTTGGCGCGGGGTTGTCCGCTGGACCTGCATCCGCGCGCTTTTCCGACCGGCGCCCTGGCGCAGACCCATATCGCCAAGGCCGGCGCGACGGTTTTGTGCCTGTATGCCGGCATCCAATACGAGATCACGGTGCGGCGCAGTTTTGCCGACTACCTGGTGCGCTGGTTGTGTGAAGCCGGAACACCTTGAATCTGCCCGGGGGCTTGTGATGGAACGGACCTTCAGCCTGGGCATTGACACCGGCGGCACCTTCACGGATGCGGTGCTGCTGGACGCCGCGCGCCAGGTCGTGGCGTCGTGCAAGAGCCTGACCACGCCGTTCGACCTGTCCATCGGTATTGGCGGCGCACTCGACCAGTTGCCGCAGGCGTTGCTCGCAGCCGTCGACCTGGTGTCCTTGTCCACCACCCTGACCACCAACTCGGTGGTGGAAGGCAAGGGTGCGCCGGTTTGCGTCCTGCTGGCCGGATACGACGCGACGCAGATCAAATCCAGTGGCCTGGTGGAATTGCTGGGCGCGGATGCCATCGTGTCCTTGCCCGGTGGTCATGACGCCGGCGGATTTGCACTGGTGTCGATCGACGAGTCCCAGACGCGTGCGGCGATCCTGCGCCAGGCACCGCGGGTGTCGGCCTTTGCCATATCGGCCAGTTTCGGTGTGCGTAATCCGGAGCATGAACTGCAGATGCGCGCCCTGGTCGAGCAGCTATGCGACAAGCCGGTCACCTGCGGTCATGAACTGGCCTCCAGCCTGGGTGCGCCCCGCCGAGCGTTGACGGTGGCGCTCAACGCTCGCATGGTCTCGCATGTGAAGGCGCTGATCGAATCGGTCCGCCTTACGCTGGCGCTGCATCGTATCGACGCGCCGCTGATGATGGTCCAGGGTGATGGCACGCTGGTCAACGTATCGCGTGCGCTGCGGCGCCCGGTCGGCACCGTGTTGTCCGGGCCGGCGGCCAGCGTGCTCGGTGCCTGCGCGCTCAGCGGCCACGCCGACGCCATCGTGGCCGACATGGGCGGTACCACCACCGACATCGCTGTGGTGCGGGGTGGCCAGCCCGAGCTCAGCTTCGACGGCGCGATGGTCGGCCAGTGGCGTCCCATGGTGGAAGCGGTCAAGGTCTATGCGATCGGTCTGGGTGGTGACAGCGAGGTGCGCTTTGGTGGCGGTGAGGGCCTGGTGATCGGGCCGCGCCGGGTATTGCCGCTGTGCCTGCTGGCGCACCAGCATCCCTGGGTATTGCCGGTGCTCGAGCGCCAGCAGTCCCAGGCAGCCCATGCCAGTCAGATCCGGTTTGCGCAACGGCTGCAGGCCGACGCCGCACTGTTGTCGCGCCTGTTGCCCGACGAGACGATGGCCTGGCAACGTCTGGCCGAGGGTCCGGTCGATCTGGAGCGCGCCAACAAGGACGATCGCCCGCTGGCCAAGGCCATCGCCCGGCTCGAGCGCAAAGGGTTGGCCATTTACAGCGGATTTACGCCCAGCGACGCGGCCCATGTGCTGGGCCTGTCGAACCACTGGAACAGTGAAGCGGCGATCCTGGGTGCGCGCATCTGGGCGCGCCAGATGCGCTACCTCTACGGTCTGGGCACCTGGACGCTGGGAGACGCCGTCGCGCCCTCGCGCCAGGTGGTAGACATGGTGATCGCCACCATCAACCAGAAATTGATCGAGGCGGGGCTGAACGATGCCGGCCAGATGAACGAGGCCAACGCCGGCAAAGTGGCCAGTCTGCTGGCGACGATGGCAACGCAGCCCGGCACGGCCGACGCGGCGGCTCCGGCATCGGTATTCAGTCTGCGTTTCGCGCCCCTGCTGCCGCTGGTGGCGGTAGGTGCGCCCGCCGCCAGTTATTACCCGCAAGTTGCCCGCGGCCTGGGCATGGCGCTCAAGCTGCCGCCATTCGCCGAAGTGGCCAACGCGGTGGGCGCGGTACTGGGCCAGGTGTCGCAGCGGGTCCATGTGACCGTGACGCAGCCAGTACGCGGTGTGTTCCGGGTATTCACCCCAACCGGGCCACGCGATTTCGACACGCTGGCGCCGGCCATCGACCATGCCCAGCAACTGGCCAGCGTCGATGCGATGGCGCAGGCGCTCGACGCGGGTGCCGCCCATGCCAGCGTGGTGCTCAGCCAGCGTGACAACCAGGTCAACAACGACATCGATGGCAGCATGTTCTTCGAAGCGCGTGTGACGGCCACCGCATCTGGCCCGCCGGTGACGCGCAGGGAGTTGCTTCGTCGAGTGCAAGCCGATGAGCGTCTCGCGCACCTGGCTTGAGTCGGCGCTGGCCGAGTACGGTCTGCGTTTGCGCGGCGGCTGGATTCCGACCGTGCATGATGTGCTGGCGCCATTGCCCAATGCTCGTCCAGCGGCAGTGGTCTGGATGGTGGGTCAGGTCGGCTCCGAGTGCTGGGCCGCGTTCTCGCGCTCCCCCTACCCAGCCGATGGCCGGCCCGATCCGATGGATCGCTGGAGCAAGTCGATCGGCAACGCGCTGGCGCTGCACGGTAGCGGTATTGCCGTCTATCCGTCGGATGGGCCGCCCTACGCTGCGTTCCAGCAATGGGCAAGACGCGCCGAGCCGCTGCAGACCAGTCCATTGTTGTTGCAGCTCCATCCGCAATGGGGCTTGTGGCATGCGTACCGGTTTGCGTTGCTGATGCCGCAGTGCAGTGACGAGGACCGGCAATGGATTGCGCGCAGTGTGGCGCTGCCTGCGGCCGACCTGTGCAGCCAGTGTGACGGGCAGCCTTGCCTGCAGGCATGCCCGGTGACAGCGTTTGCTGCGCAGACCTATGCCGTGGATGTGTGCGCACAGCACCTGCACAGCGGTCAGGGCCAGGAATGCCTGTCGCTGGGTTGCCTGGCGCGCAGCGCCTGTCCGGTCGGCGCAGTCTATCGGTATGCGCCGGAGCATGCGGCGTTTCACATGCGGGCATTTGCGCGACGGCATTGAGCCATTGCAGGTCGAACGAAAAACACCATGCGCCTGGCTCGGATGCAACGGCCGCAAGGTGCAATCAAGCACCAGCCCGTGTACATTGCCGATCTCGAGCAGACCAAACGGAGCCAAACATGCAACAACAGGAATTTGCCAGCCAGCTGGCCGTGGAAGGGTATGACGAGGTGTTGACCAAGACGATGCCTGCCGGCCCCGAGGTTCCAGCCCACACCCATCCGTTTGCCGTCAAGGCACTGGTGATCGACGGCACGATCACGCTCGGCGTGGCCGGGCAGCGCACCGATTACAAAGCGGGTGATGTGTTCACGATGGCGCCGGGTTGCGAACATACCGAGTGGTATGGAGAAGCCGGTGTGACCTACGTCGTCGGGCGCAGGCACGGCTGAAATCGCGCTGCCGGACTGGAACGGCCACCGGGCGGCCAGCCTTGTCTGCAGGCCAGTCCGGTGAGATCGTTGGCAGCGCAGCCCGGTGTCAATCGGCCCGATCGTGAAATACGGGCGCAATTGCCGCTTCAGTCCCTGGCGAAGGGTTGACGCGGGGAGCGTGGCTGCCCATATTGGCGGCACTCGTCGGCCATTTTTCGGATCTTTGCATGGACGTCGACGGTTCACATGCTGGTGTAGGCATGGGGTCGGCGAGGAAGTGGGCGTTCTGTGCGTAAACCAGGGAGAAAACCATGACCGAGTCCGTTAAATTCTGTACCGACCGTCTGCTTCCCAGCGATCAGATGCGTTTCATGTCCACCGTTCGCCGCGACGGCGGACCAACGCGTGCCATCATGCCAGTGGGCAAACGCTGGATGAACGGCAGCACCCTGCGGGTGCGCTTCATGGGCGGTACGGCCGCGCAACACGCAAAGGTCCGGGAACAGGCGGCGTGGTGGACCGCGTTTGCCAATCTCCGGTTCGAATTCAACGATGCACCGGACGCGGAGATCCGGATCGCATTCGACTCCTCCGATGGTGCCTGGTCGTATGTGGGGACCGACAACCGCAATATTCCGCTGAACCAGCCGACGATGAACCTGGGTTTCATGGACGGCGGCACCGTGGCCCATGAGTTCGGCCACGCGATTGGCCTGGCGCATGAACACCAGAACCCCGACGGGGGCATCGAATGGAACGAAGCGACCGTCATCCAGAGCCTTTCCGGAGCCCCCAACTTCTGGAACGAAGCCCAGATTCGGCACAACGTTCTCAACAAATACCGGGTCGACCAGATCCAGGGAACCTCCTTCGATCGGGCCTCGATCATGCTGTATTTTTTTCCTGCAAGCTGGGTCACGAGCGGCGTCGGCACCTCCGCGAACGAGGTGCTGTCGGCCGTGGACAAGGCCTACATCGCCAGCGCACAGGCCTACCCCAAGACTGCGCCGACCATCGCGGACGCCAGCGAGATCAAGGTCAACGCGCAGCGGCGTACCGCTGCGTCCATCGGCAAGCCGGGCGAGGAGGATCTGTTCCGTTTTCGCGTGGCGACCGGCGGCAACCACATCATCGATACCAAAGGGCCGACCGACGTGGTGATGCGGCTGTTCGGGCCGGATAGCCCCACCGACGTCGTCGCCGAGGATGACGACAGCGGCATCGGCACCAATGCCCGCATCGCCGCCAGCCTGGTGCCAGGTCTGTACTACGCCCAGGTGCGGCACTACAACCGTGCCAACGGGCAGGGCGACTACTCAATACGGGTGCGACGCACTGCGTGAGCGGGCCAGGCCAGGCCAGGCGGGCGGCAGCGCCGCGCCCTGGCATTGCCTCGATGCGCGATCGGCTGCGCGTGCTTTCACATTTCGGCGCAGAACTTTCTCACGGATTCAATCGCGGCCTGATTTCTTACATTCGACAGGGAGTTCCTCCGATAAGCTGGACCGCAAAGGTCGAGCAGAATCGACTGTGACAAGTCATTTTTTTTGATTCCAAGGAGTTCCCCATGATTCAGACACGCAATTCAACCCGCACGCTGGTACTGTCCCTGAGTGCTGCCGCGCTACTGCTGGGCGGCTGCGCAGATATGAACATGAGCAAGGCGCAGCGTGATACGGCCATTGGTGCCGGTGTCGGCGCTGTAGCAGGAGCTGTCATTGGCGGTGGTGCCAAGGGTGCGGTTATCGGCGGCGCCGTGGGTGCGGCCGGTGGTTATGTCTGGTCCAGGCATATGGCCGACAAGAAGGCTGCGATGGAGCGTGCCACCCGGGGCAGCGGCGTGGCGGTGACGCAGACCCAGGACAACCAACTCAAGCTGCAGATTCCCAGCGACGTGTCGTTCGACACCGGTCGCTCCGACATCAATGCCAATTTGAGGCCTATCCTGGACCAATTCGCCAGTGGCCTGTCGAATCAGCCCAATACCGAAGTGCGTGTCATCGGCCATACCGACAATGTCGGCTCCGATTCGGTCAACAACCCGTTGTCAATGCAACGCGCCCAGTCGACCCGCGACTACCTGACCGCGCGCGGTGTGAGCCCGAGCCGGGTGATGATCGACGGTCGCGGTGAACGTGAACCGATTGCGACCAATGCAAGCGCGGAGGGCCGCGCCCAGAACCGCCGGGTGGAGATCTACCTGGCCGAGCGGGCTACAGTTGCAAAGAACTGATCGCATTTGACTCCGGGCGCCTGCCTGGATCTCTACCTGGCCGCCAGCCGGCGGTCACAGCGCGCCGGCCTTAAACGGAGAAGTAGACCCATCCTGGCCTGCGCCGGTCGGGTTGCCGAGCATCGCCGCGGCAGTTCGCGCCGTGGGGTCGCACGGTGGTCTTCGGGTGGAATCCTTTGGCGCGAATGTAAACAAGCCGCAACGCTTGCGCGGTGTGCTTGCGTTTGCCGCTCCGATTTGCAAACATCAGCGGCAACACACTCTGGACCTTCGCAACCATGATTCGTCTTCCCGACTTCGCGGCACCGTCCGACGCAGATTCTGCCCCTCCTGCAGCCCAGCTGCAGGAACGTGCGCAGGAGGCTGCGCCGGCAGACCCGTTTGGGCTCAATGGGAGCGGTTTCAGCGACAGTGTTGCATCGCAGACCGGCAACGACTGGTCGCCGTCGACGTTCCAGCCGGATCACCTGATGGATTTTGCGGTGCGCATGGTGACGCCGATGCGGCGCGAATTCGGTCGCTCGATGGACGTCACGCATTTTTTGTACGACGCTGCGTACGCCAAGGAGATCATCGCACTGGCGTTGACAAGCCGGGATGCCCGGCTGCGCGGTTACGCGACGTTCCTGGACCTCAAAATGTTTCGATCGCATGGCAGGGTCCGAGTCGTCTGCCGATGACCGGGCCGCATCCGTAGTCCCGTTCTGGTAGCCCGCGCCGGAGCCATTGTGGCGCGACTGCGCCAGCCACAGTCGCAATTGGAGCCGCGCCCCGATAACTCCTGCATACACTTCTCTGCGGTTGTCACGCAACCGGCAGAGAAATCTACTTCAGGAATCGGTAAACCATGAAATCGCATGCACGGCTCGTCGCAAATGGCCTCATTCCCTGAACGAGCCAGGATTGTCATCATTGGCCAAGGTGGCATCGTGGGTGCCTCGGTGGTGCACCACCTGATCGAACGCGGCTGGGACAACATCGTCGGCATCGACAAGTCCGCCATCCCCACGGATGTGGGCTCCACCGCCCACGCGTCTGACTTTTGCTTCAACACGATGCACGATCAGATGACGATCTTCACCACCAGGTACAGCATCGACTTCTACGAAAAGATGGGTCGCTACGAGCGTATCGGGGGCCTGGAGGTGGCGCGCGTCGGTGATGACGAGCGCATGCAAGAGCTCAAACGCCGCGTCGCCTCGGGCAAGGCCTTCGGCAACCGGGTGGAGTTGATCACCCCGGCCCAGGCCAAGGCCAGATTCCCGCTGCTGGAGGAAAGCATGATCCAGGGAGCCCTGTGGGATCCGGATGCGGGCCTGGTCAAGCCGCGTTCGCAAATGGTGGCGGGCGAACTTGTGGACGCCGCCGTGGCCTCGGGCAAGCTGCTTTCATTTGCCAACACGGCGTGTACCGGGCTGCGCATCGAGAACGGCCGTATCCAGGGCGTGGAAACCACCAAGGGCACTATCGCCGCCGACCATGTGGTGGTGTGCGCCGGATTGTGGGGGCGTCTGATTGCGGGGATGGCCGGTGAAGACCTGCCCATCATGCCGGTAGACCACCCGCTCACGTTCTTCAAACCCTATCTGAAATTTGCCGGCACTGGCAAGGACATCGGGTACCCGCTGCTGCGCGACCAGGGCAATTCGGCCTACTTGCGCGACACCGGGGACCCCAAGACGCCCGAAGGCGGCCAGATCGAATGGGGCTACTACGAAGAAAAGAGCCCGCGCATGTGCCACCCGCGCGATTTGCTCGAAAAGGAACAGGCCAGGTTGTCGCCGTCGCAACGTGACCTGGAGCTGGAGCAGATCATGGCGCCGCTGGAGCGGGCTATCGAACTGACGCCCATCCTGGCCGAACTGGGTTACGACGAGAAGCGTTCCTTCAACGGCTTGTTGCAGGTCACTACCGATGGCAACCCCTCGATCGGCGAGTCGTCCAAGGTGCGCGGCCTGTGGTACGCGCAAGCCGTGTGGGTGAAGGACGCGCCCGGCGTGGGCAAGCTGGTAGCCGACTGGATGACCGATGGTGTTACCCATCTGGACCATGCCCGCATCGACGTGGCCCGCACCTATCCGTTCCAGCAAGACGAGAAATACATCCACGACCGCTGCTTTGAGGGCGCCTTCAAGATCTACAACCCGCCGGTGCACAACCGCGAGCCCTACAGC
Organism: Rhodoferax sp.; assembly: GCA_043759735.1. Classification (GTDB taxonomy): domain Bacteria; phylum Pseudomonadota; class Gammaproteobacteria; order Burkholderiales; family Burkholderiaceae_C; genus CAISIP01. The sequence continues at coordinate 1,505 of JAYUQC010000270.1, read as the reverse complement.
GCCGCGCGCGGCATCTACAAGAGCCCGTTTCACGAGCGCGAGAGGGCACTCGGTGCCTACTTCATGGAACTCTCCGGCTGGGAGCGCGCGCATGGTTATGCCAGCAACGAGCATCTGCTGGCGGTCTACGGCGACAAGGTGCCGGTGCGTGCCAACGAGTGGGACAACCGCCACTTCTGGCGCGTGTCCAATGCCGAGCATCTGAAGATGTCGGAGGACGTGGGCATGATCAACATCTCGCACTTTGCCGAGTTCGATGTGCAAGGCCTGGACGCCGCAGACCTGCTGGAATACATCTGCGTGGCCAAGGTGGGCGGTGACACGCCAGTGGGCAAGGGCATCTACACCCATTTCCTGGACGCCCGGGGCGGAGTGCGCGCCGACCTGACGGTGCTGCGTCTGGGCCAGGACCAATACCGCGTGATCGACGGTGCGGACGCCGGCCACCGCGACCTGGTGTGGGTGCGACGCATGGCGCAGGACCGGGGTGCCAATGTCACCGTGACGGACACCACCACGCAGTACGGCTGCCTGGGCGTGTGGGGGCCCAATGCCCGCACCACGATCCAGAAGATTGCCGACGAACCCGAGGCCTGGACGCATGAGAACTTCCCGTTTGCGGCCCTGCGCAACCTGAAGATCAAGGGCGTGCCGATACTGGCCTTTCGCATCTCGTATGTCGGCGAGCAGGGCTGGGAGCTGCACTTCAAGTACCAGGACGGCCTGGCACTGTGGGAGGCGCTGCATGCCATGGGCGTGACCCCCGTGGGCGTGGAAACCTACGCCAACAGCCGCCGCATGGAAAAGAGCCTGCGCCTGCAAAACGCCGATCTACTGACCGAATACAACCTGTTCGAATGCGACCTGGCCCGCCCCAAGGTGAAGGCCACCGATTTCCACGGCAAAGAGGCACACCTGAAGTTCCGCGAGCGCCAACACCAACCAGCGACCCTGTGCACGCTGACCATGACCAGCAACATCGACAGCACCGGCGTGGCGCGCTACCCGGTGGGAACCTGCCCGGTGATGGACCCCGCCACCGGCGCCACCCTGATCGACGCGCTGGGCCGCCGCTCCTACACCACCAGCATTGCCTTCGGTCCGACCCTCGGCAAGAACATTGCCCTGGCCTACCTGCCGCATGCCTATGCCGAAGTCGGGCGCGAACTGCTGATCCAGTACTTCGCGGATGTCTATCCGGTCAAGGTCGAGGCGGTGGGCTACCGGTCCTTGTACGACCCGGAGAGCATCAAGCCTAGGTCTTGACGGCGGGCATTGCGAGACCCGGGTAGCCGCATGGTCGCGGCGTAAATCGGTGCGTAGCGGGCGAGTCGGTCTTTGTCGAGATGCCCGCAACGGGCCGCAGCTTGCATTCGGCGGATGGCGTTTTCGGCTAAGCGATCACAGTTGTGGTGAATCCGCAGTCAAAATGGTCCCCTGCCATTCGATAACGTCGGTTGTGAACCCATGCCCTCATCCAAGCTCACTTACGACATGCCGTCCGC
>JAYUQC010000269.1:0-50934 GCA_043759735.1 Rhodoferax sp. | reverse complement strand
AACGGGACATCACGGTCCCCGCAGGCACCTTCAGGATCCGCGCGACTTCGGCGTACGACAGGTCCTCCAGTGCGACCAGCAGCAGAACGGCGCGCTGGCATGGGCGGGAATTGGACCTACTCCCGCCCAACCGGATTCAAGTCAAACACGTCCTGCACCACAGCCTCCGTCAGCACCAGGCACTCTGCCGGAACTTCTCCACCCGACCTTTTGATCCCCCACGCGACAGGATCTCCGTCCCCCGGATCACCATCCCGTCCTTGGTGACGCGCCTCACCATCGCCCTGTGAAGTGTTGGAAGTACGATCGTGCCGCCATCGCCCACCAACTCTGCCAGCAGGGCCTGTTGGTCGCTAGTACATCAACACGTAAGTTGTGAAACATAATGACGCCCAAGCTTACGGTCTGCATCTTGTCGAGTGAAACTCCACTCGATGGTGCGTCGCTCTGCGTTGCGCGCTTGTTGCCAGGCATCGACTTCAGTTTGCAGGGCATGGTGATTGGCGATGCGGCGATCCAAGCACTGGCGGCTGAGGATACCAATCTCGATCTCTGCCATGTTGAGCCAACTCGCGTGTTTGGGAGTGAAACTCCACGCGGCGCAGGAGTTTGTTGGCCCCGCATCGGCCCAGCACATCATCGAAACATTTAACAGGTTGGTGGTGCCATTGCGCACGTACTCATAGTTCTGCTTGACTGGGCTGTGCGATCCTATGGGCAATGGCTTGCGGCTATGCCCGATAAGTTGCAGGCTCTTCTCATCGATGCAGATCACCGGCTCGGCGCGAGACATGGGTCGCGCGTACAACTCAAGCAGCGCATCCATGCGCTGGCGGTACTCAGCGCTCAAGACCCCGATACACCACATCAACCGTCGCCAGGGTTTGAGGTCGTTTTTTTTAACATGCGCCGCACCGTCTCTCTGCTCACCCCAGCCAGACCTGGTTCTTGGCGGGCGACTCGCTCCAACTCGACCATCGTCCAGCGCTGCCGTCCGGTCGGCGGCGTGGAGCATGCCAACGCGGTGACGCGCGCCTCTGCGTCCGTGTCGTACTGGCGAGGGCGCCCCGAGCGTTCCACGTCGAAAAGCGCCAGATCCACACCCCCCTGCAGATACGCAGCACGCGTGCGCCACACCGCCGTGCGGCCGATCCCCAGCACGGTGGTGATCTGGGATTCCGGAATACCTCGGTCCAGGCATGACAGCACATGTGCACGATTGACCTCCCGTGACTGGTGCAGTCCCTTGGCGCGAATGCCCTCGACGACTGAGCGATCTTCCTCGCTCAGGTGCAGTTCCGTCTGGCGCATGACAACTCCCGTGGATGCCGGTTGGCGACATGGAGAGTTTAATGATGTTTCGTTATTTACGTGTTGATGTACTAGTGCCCACCGTGTAAGGGTTGAGGCGCAAATGCCGCGCGTGGTGCCGGGTCATCTGGCCACCAACGGATGGTCGCACGCCGCCGTCCCTACGCTGCTCGCCCCGCCCGGGTTCCCCAGCCCGGTCACTTGGGGCTCAAAAAATTCCCGATTGATCGCGATGAAATGTTTTTGCGCCGCTGGTACCTCGGCGTCTTCATAGATCGCCTCGGGCGGGCATACCGAGACGCAGATGCCGCAGTTGATGCATTCGTCCGGATGGATGTAGTAGGTGCGCGGACCTTCGTAGATGCAGTCGACCGGGCAGCAGCTGACGCAGCTGGCGTCCTTGCAGTCGATGCAGGTATCGATGATGACGTAGGCCATGGCGGCTGCGACGGTGGCAGGGCAGGTTGTTGGTATCCGCTTGGCCGTCGAATACGGTCCTAGCGACCGCTCCACTGCGGCTTGCGCTTTTGCTGGAACGCCAGCACGCCCTCGTTGGCGTCCTGCGACTGCAGCGCGGCGACCACCGCCGGCAATCGCGTCGCCTGCGCCTGTGCCGGCGACATCGTACTGGTCAGGCGCACCGCCTGTTTGATCGCCTGCAACGACAACGGTGCGCATGCGAGCAGGTCGCTGACCCAGCGTCGCACGGCGGCGTCCAGCTCCGCGCGGGGCACGGATTCATTGATCAGGCCCATGTCCAGCGCCTGTGCGGCCGTGATGCGCTTGCCGGTCAGCATCATCGCCATGGCCTTGCGAAACGGCACCTGGCGCTGCAGCAGCGTCATGCCGCCGTCCAGCGGCATACGGCCGACCAGCGCCTCGGGCAGGCCGAAACTGGCTTCGTCACAGGCTACCACGATGTCGCAACCCAGCACCATTTCCAGGCCGCCACCAAGCGCGAAGCCGTTGACACGGGCGATCACCGGTACGTTGAGGGTCTCGCGCAGCGCAATGCCGCCGAAGCCGCCGACGCGCGGCGCGGCCCAGTATTCGAGGCCGGTGACCGACGGGCTCTTCAGATCGGCGCCGACGCAGAACGCACGCTCTCCGGCGCCGGTCAATACGACCACGCGCACGTCGGCGTCGCCCTCGATCGCGCTCCAGATGCGTTGCAGTTCGGCTTCGGTCGCCAGGTCGACGGCGTTCATCGCTTGCGGCCGGTCCAGCGTGACCGTCGCGACATGGCCCTTGATGACCAGCGTCACACCCATAGCGATTGCTGGGTGTTTGCCGCCGTATTCGTGCCTTGGCGTGCGGCCATCCGGATCACGATGCCTGCGCCTCGAGCTGCACCAGCTGCAGGATTTCCTGGGTATGTTGCCCCAGTCGTGGTGGCGCCCTGCGCAGTGCGACCTGCGCGCCCGACATCTGGATCGGGCTGCCGATGAACTTGCAGGTCTGGCCTTCGCCGGGGCCTTCGAGCAGGATCTTGTTGTGCAGGGTTTGCGGATCGACCAGCGCCTCGCGCAGGTCGCGCACCGGCGCGCACAGCAGATCCTGTTCCTCCAGCCGGGCCAGCCAGTGCTCGCGGGTGTTGCCGGCGAACTGCTGGCGGAACATCGCCTGCAACTCGGGTTTGTGCTTGAACTGCTGGTTCAGGTTGCAGAACTTCGGGTCCAGCGACAGGTCGGGCAGGTCCAGCGCCTTGCAGATGTCCTGCAGCGGGTTGGCCTTGAACGCACCGACCAGCACCAGAGCGCCATCCTGCGCATCGAACACACCCGACAGCGGCATCGCGGCCCAGTTGACCTCGGAGTCGGCCATCATGATCATCGCCGCCTCCTGCACCTGCATCGCCAGCATCGAGTTGTACAACGACACACTCACCTTTTGCCCGACGCCGGTCTTGCCGCGTTGCAGCAGCGCAAGCAGGATGCCCTGCACCATGTGCATGCCGGCGGTGTAGTCGCACAGCGCGGTGGGATAGACACTTACCGGGGCGTTGTCGTCGGCGCGCCGCGCCATCACGCCGCTCATGGCCTGGGCCAGCACGTCCTGGCCACCCTTGTGGGAATACGGACCGCTGTCACCATAGCCGGTACCCACCGCGTAGATGATGCGCGGGTTGATGGCCTGGCAGTCTTCATAACCCAGCCCCATGCGCTCCATCACGCCAGCGCGGAAATTATTCACCACCACATCGGCGTTGGCGATCAAGGCCTTGACGGCCGCCAGATGTGCCGGGTCGCGCAGATCGAGCGCAGCGCTGCGTTTGTTGCGGTTCAGGCTGCAGAAGATCGGGTTGTCGGCGCCATGCACCGGCTCGAAAGTCGAGCGGCTCAGGTCACCGGTGCCCTTACGTTCGATTTTCAGGATGTCGGCGCCGTAGTCGCCGAGCATCTGGGTGCAGACCGGACCCATCATGACCTGGGTGAAGTCGACCACGCGGATGCCCGCCAGCGGCAGTTCGGCGGACGATGCTGCTGTTGCGCTCGTCATACGGTCTCCAGCACGGCGTCGCTGGTGGCCAGCGCACGCGCGAGTTCGGGAACGTCTGCATTGCGACCGGTCTGGTCGCCCGGGTCGCAGCCCTGGGCGCGCAAGGTTTTCTGCACCGTTGCAACGTCGACGTTGCGCACCATGACATTGGCTTGGACGGCCAGCGCCGCGGCGACACCGGCTGCTTCGCCCATTGCCATGCACGGTGGAATCTCGCGTGAAATCTTCTGCGCCTGCGAGGTGACCGAATAGTGGCGTCCGGCGACCAGCAGGTTATCGATCTTTTGCGGCAGCAGTACGCGGTAGGGCATGTAGTAGTCGCGACCGCGCGCAATGCTGTCGTCGAACCGGGTGCGTTGTTGCAGGTCTTCCTTGGTCATGATGTATTCGCCCTCCAGCAAGCGCGTCTGGCGCACACCGGTTTGCGGCGCGACGTCGACGACGAAGCAGTTCTGGAAGCCCGGCAGCCTGCCACGCACGAAATCGACCAGTGCATGCAGGTGGCCGCGGCCCCGCACCTCGGCGCTGGTCAGGTCCTCGACCTTTTGCCCATCCAGCCCGGCCATGTGCGGGCAATTGCACCAGACGATGCCGGGCAGTGGCGTCTTGAGCCACCAGTAGCCCCAGGAGCCGCCCAGGATCTTCTTGATCTGCCGGTCGAGCGCGGAAAACGTCTCGGGTTCCTCGCGTTCGAAACGCTCGGCCTCTTCGGTGTCCACGCCGCCCAGGCGGAACACCGTGGTCATGATGTAGTTGCCGCCGGTGTGCGGCGCGCCAGCGCTGGCGGCCACATCCAGGTCGCCGGTGGTATCGATCACGACCTGTCCCAGGATCGCCTGCGGGCCGGCCTTGCTTTCGCACACCACGCCCTTGGCCACACCACCTTCGACCAGGGTGTGCGAGAACCAGGAATGCAGGCGCAGCTCGATGCCGGCCTCGACCACCATCTCCAGTGACAGGCGTTTCCAGCCATCGGGGTCGAACGCCGCGGCAAAGCAGACCGGATGCGGCTTCTCATGGGTATGGAAGTCGAACGCGCCCCAGCGTCCCCAGCGGCGATAGGCGGCCGGGTCGTAACCCCATTCGTTCTCGCGCGGATAGAACGCATGCTTGCGCGCGGCCAGGCGTTCGATCATTGCCATGCAGCTGCCGCGCACCGATATTTCATTCAGGTGGTTGTCCCACATGTCGTCGAGCACCAGCACCATGCCGCCCGAGGCCAGGCCGCCGAGGTGGTTGTAGCGCTCGAGCAGCGCGACACTGGCACCATTGCGCGCGGCAGCCAGCGCGGCAGACACGCCGGCCGGGCCGCCGCCGACGACGACAACGTCGGCCCTGGATGCGACTTTGACGTCGCGCGGTTGTTGCCGGATGGTGTCGGTGGACTTGTTCATCGCTTGCCTTTCGGTTCGGATTGCGCTGCGCATGCAGCCTAATTGGATGTTTGTTCGGGGTGCCAGCGTACGACCGCACGCTCGGCCAGCGCGACCACCAGGTAGAACGTGCCGGTCAGCAGTGCGCTCATGACGATGGCCGAGTACAGCAGTGCCGAGTCGAAGTTGTAGGTGGCCTGGATGATCAGTGCGCCAATGCCCTGCGTGGCGCCGATCCACTCACCCACCACCGCGCCGATCACCGCCAGCGAGGCCGAGATGCGTAGCGCCGAGAACAGGTAGGGCAGGGAGCTGAACAGGCGTAGCTTGAAGAACACCTCGGTCTTGCTGGCCGAGAGCACGCGCATCAGCTCCATCGCCTGCGGATTGGCGGCGTCCAGCCCGCGCACCATGTTGACCAGTGAGGGAAAGAAGCACACCAACGCCGCAATCGCGATCTTGGGCTCGACGCCATTGCCCATCAGCAGCACCAGCACCGGCGCCTTGGCGACAATCGGGATCGCGTTGAGCATCAGCGCCACCGGAAAGAAGATCTCGTACAGCGTCTTGTTGTGCACGAAGACGGTGGCGATGATGATCGCCACCAGGTTGCCGATCAGGAAGCCGCCGGCAGCCTCCATTGCCGTGGGCAGGATGTTGTCGAGCAGCACGGCGCGCTTGGCAACCAGCGTTTCCAGCACCAGAAAAGGTGAGGGCGCGATGAAGGGTTTCACGTCCAGGCCGACGACCAGCGCCCACCAGCCGAACAGCAGCACGAACACGCCGATCGCCGGCATCACACGCCGGCGCCATACCTGGCGTTGTCGCAGTGCCTGGTGCTCCAGCAGTTCCTGGTCGTCTTGCGCTGATGCCATCGGGGCCTGCAGGGTTGTGGTTGACATGGCGTTTCCTTCAGCAGGTTTCCAGCACCTGGCGCAGATGTGCGGCCAGCTGCACGAACCGCGGTGTCTCGCGGATATCGAGCGTGCGGTCGGCCGGCAGGTCGACCGGTACGATTTCCTTGACCCGTCCCGGATTGGCCGCCAGCATCAACACCCGCTGGCCGAGGAATGCGGCCTCGTAGATGCTGTGGGTGACGAACAGCACTGTCATACCCAGCTCGCGCCAGAGGCGCAGCAACTCCTCGTTGAGCCGATCGCGGGTGATTTCGTCGAGCGCGCCGAACGGCTCATCCATCAGCAGCACCCGCGGGTCGCTGACCAGCGCTCGCGCGATGGCCACCCGCTGGCGCATTCCTCCGGAGAGCTCGTGCGGATAGGCGTTCTCGCTGCCCTTGAGCCCGACCAGCTCGAGCAATTCACGTGGCGTGGCACGCGCGGCACGGTCCGATTTGGCCCGGCCCCTGGCCACCTCGAGCGGCAACTCCACGTTCTGCAGCGCGGTGCGCCAGGGCAGCAGCGCCGCATCCTGGAACACGAAGCCGATATCGCGCCGGATCCGCGCCGCCCCGGGCGTGACGCCAAGCACCTGCAGGCTGCCGCCGGTGGGCGCGATCAGGTCGGCGACCACCCGCAGGAAGGTGGACTTGCCGCAACCCGATGGACCGAGCAGCGTCAGGAACTCGCCCTCGTGGATGTCCAGACTGATACTTTGCAGCGCCGTCACGCTGCGCCGGTCGGTGAAGAAGCGCACCGACACGTCGCGGCAGCTGACTGAAAAGCCCGCCGCAGCCGGGTTGGCGGCCTGGGAACGGGCAACACCCAGCCCGTGCGCCCGCGGCGCAACCGTAGTGGAAATCGTCATGGTGGGACAGTAGCCGGGCGGACTACGAGTTGCGCAGGCGGTATTCGCGGGTGGCGTTCAGGATGTCCATGGTCATCACTTCTTCCACCTTGGGCACGCGCTTGGTGAACTGGCCCAGGTCGGCATACTGCTTGATCTGCTCCTGCCAGACACCCTTGTCCATCGTGCCCCAGCCGTTCTTGCTGGTCAGGTCGTTGTAGGCAAAGGACATCAACGAATCCACCGCCAGTCGCTCGTCGGGGCCGTTCAGGTTGGGGTATTCCTTGATCAGCAGTTCCACGGCGGCGTCGCGGTTCTTGTTGGCATAGGCCCAGCCGCGCGCGGTGGCGCGCAGAAAGCGCTGCAGCGCCTCGGGCCGGTTTTTGATGATGTCGGTGGTCGCGTAATACGGCAGCGCGTACAACTTGACGCCGGAGTCCCACAGCTTGAGGTCGACCCGGTCCGCACCCAATGGCTTGAGCGCCGTGGTGTTGGTCTGCCAGCCGGTGACGGTGTCGACCTGGCCGGTCAACAGCGGCGTCATGTCACTGCCGATCGGGATGATGGTCATCGACTTTTCGTCGATCTTGTTCTTGGCCAGTAGCGCGCGCAGCAGCACCATGCCGGTGGACTGGATGCCGATCTTCTTGCCCACCATGTCTTGCGGCGTGCGGATCGGGTTCTTCTTCAGCGAGAAGAAGGTGTACGGGTGTTGCTGCAAGCCGGTCGCGAAGACCTGGATCGGGAGGTCCTGCGATACCGCCAGCATGTTGGACGGGCTGGACGAGACCTGTCCGACCTCGTAACGCCCGGATGCGATGATGGCCACGCCGTCAATGCTTGGACCGCCCGGTTGGATCGCGAATTCGATGCCTTCGGTTTCGTAATACCCCATGCGTTTGGCCGCAATCTCGCCGATCTGGTTGCCGCCGGCGATCCAGCCCAGCTGCATATTCATCTTGACCTTGTTCTGCGCCCGTGACTGCATCGACAGGAACACGCCGGCACCTGCAGCGGCACCTGCGCCAATCAACCTGCGGCGCGTCAGAGAGGGGTTCGGGTTCATCTGGAATCTCCTACTGTGGTTATGGGGCCCGAAACAGGCGGGCAAGTCCATTCTGGAGACAAGCACCTGAGCGCGCAAGAGCCGATTTTCTGCATATGCGATGCCAAAATTAGATCGGCAGAGGCGATCTGCTGTCCAGCACATGGAATGGTCGAACCGATCAACCTGCCGCTGGTCTTTGGTTTGATCGCGCGCAGCTTGCGGCTGGTGCGCCGGCGCTGTCAGGCTGTCAGGGGGCGAGTCAGAGTCGCACCACCCGCCCCGGGTTCATCAGATTGGCCGGGTCCAGCGCGCGCTTGATCGCGCGCATCATCTCCAGCGCCACTGGCGACTTGTAATCTCCGAGCTTGTCGACCTTCAAACTGCCGATGCCATGCTCGGCCGAGATCGAGCCGCCGAACTTTGCCACCGATTCGAAAACCAGCGTGTTGACGGTGATCTCGTTGTCGCGCAGGAAAGCCGCGGCATCGACGCCTTCGGGTGCCTGCACGTTGTAGTGCAGGTTGCCATCGCCCAGGTGACCGAAGTCGACCATGCGGATGCCGGGCAAGGTCTTGGCCAATGCGGCGTCGGTCAAGCGAACGAACTCGGGGATACGCGATATCGGTATCGAGATGTCATGCTTGATATTCAGGCCCTCCATCGCCTGCGCCATGGGCAGGTTCTCGCGAATCTGCCACAGCGCCTTGGCCTGTGCCAGGCTTTCAGCAACCACGCCGTCGGTGATGCAGCCCTGCTCCATGCCGGTTTCCAGCAGGCGTTCGAACTGCGCGCGGGCATGCTGCTCGGACTCATGGTCCGACACTTCGAGCAGCACACACCAGGGACTGGATTCGAACAATGGAACCTTGGCGCCGGGCATGTGCCGCGCGACCAGCGACAGCGCGAACTGCCCCATGACCTCAAAGCCGGTCAGGCCCGCGCCCAATAGCCTGTGGGCCAGCCCGAGCAGCGCCACCGCATGCTCCATCGACGGCACAGCCGCCCAGGCGGTTAGCTGCGCCGCCGGCAGCGGAGCGAGTTTCATCGTCGCCGCGGTGATCACGCCCAGCGTACCTTCCGAGCCGATGAACAGGTGGCGCAGGTCGTAACCGGTGTTGTCCTTGCGCAGCCCGGTAAGGCCGGTCCAGACCGCGCCTTGCGCGGTGACGACCTCCAGCCCCAGGCACAGGTCGCGCGTATTGCCATAACGCACGACCTGGGTGCCGCCGGCGTTGGTGCCCAGGTTGCCGCCGATCGTGCAACTGCCCTCGGCGGCAAGGCTGAGCGGGAACAGGAACCCGGCCTTGTGTGCGGCATCCTGCAGGTTTTGCAGCACGCAGCCGGCTTGGGCCGTCAGCGTCAGGTTTCCGGCATCGAGCGCCAGCACCTGATTCATGCGCTGCAGGCTGAGCACGATCTGGCGCCCGGACGCATCGGGCACGGCACCCACCACCATGCTGGTGTTGCCTCCCTGCGGCACGATGCTGACACCGGTGGAACCTTGCATCTCGAAGCACAGTCTGACGATTGCCGCTACTTCGCCGGTGCTGGCAGGGCGCACAACCGCCAGTGCCTGTCCGTGGCTGCGCTTGCGCCAATCCTGCTCCCAGGCGCCGAGGTCGGCCCCGGGTTCTTCGTGGGTCAATACATGCTGCGCGCCGGCGATGCGGCGCAAGCCATCAAGAAGCGCAGGGGTGTTGTCGGTCATGCGTCCGTGCAGCAGGCGATGTCAGTTCCGCCCGGCCGCTCCGAAGGGACTGACAGCCCCCTCGGGGGGCAGCGAACGCAGTGAGCGTGGGGGCAGTTCATCCTAGGATTCTGCGGCTACGGGTCGCACGCCGTTGCGCAGCCGCAAGCGCACATGCAGCGCGCAGGCGATGAACAGCGTGATGCACAGCAGCACCTGCAGCAAGGCCAGCCAGTTGCCCGGCGGCTTGTCACCCCAGGCGCGCACCACGCCCTCGGTGAAATACAACCACACCATCAGGCTGACCCAGCGGTAGGTGTACATGCGGTTCTTCAGCAACCCGGCCAGCGGAATGCACAGCGGCAGTACCTTGAGCGCCAGCCAGGAGCCCCCCGGACGCAGCGGCGCCAGCCATAGCTCCCAGGCCAGGCCCAGAAAAATCATTCCGAGCAGGCTTCCCACGGCCAGGAAACGGGTCAGGGAGACGGTCGAATGGGATGCGTGCATGTCGGTGGCATCATACCGGCCATGCAACTGTCCACCCGACTCCAGACCCTGCTGGACGATCTGGCCCGTTTTCCATGGAAAAGTACGGTCCTGACGCTGCGCGAGCGCTTTCGCGACGATCGTCTCGGTCTGACCGCCAGCAGCCTGACCTTCACCACCACCATCGCGCTGGTGCCCTTGTTCACGGTGGCGCTGGCAATCTTCTCTGCGTTCCCGATGTTTGGGAAACTGCAGGTGGTACTGCAGCGCTGGCTGGTAGACAACCTGGTGCCAGACACGATTGCGCGCCAGGTGCTGGGCTACCTGACGCAGTTTGCCAAGCAGGCGAGCCAGTTGGGCGGCGTGGGCCTGGTGATCCTGCTCGTTACCGCGCTGGCGTTGATCCTGACCATCGACCGCACGCTCAACGGCATCTGGCGCGTGCGCCGAAAGCGCCGGCTGGCGCAGCGGCTGCTAGTGTATTGGGCGGCAATCACGCTGGGGCCGCTGGTCCTGGGTGCCAGCATCACGTTGACCTCGTACGCGGTCGGTCTGTCGCGCGGTCTGGTCGGCGGAGCGCTCGGTGGCATCGCCCTGTTGCTCGATGCCTTGCAATTCCTGATCCTGGCCGGGGGTGCGGCTGCGATGTATCGCTATGTGCCGTACACCCCGGTCCGGTGGGCGCATGCTTGGGCTGGCGGCCTTTTTGCGTCATTTGCCATGGAGCTGGCCAAGAAACTGCTGGTCGTCTACCTGGCGAAAGTGCCCACGTATTCCGTGGTGTACGGCACCTTCGCCACGGTGCCGATCCTGCTGGTGTGGATCTACCTGGCCTGGGTCATCATCCTGCTCGGAGCGGTCATCGCCGCCTACCTGCCCAGCCTGATGGCAGGTGTGGTGCAACGCAACCTGGGCGCGGGATGGCAGTTTCAGCTGGCGCTCGAGACGGTGCGGCTATTGCACCAGGCGCGTGACTTGCCGGCCCGCGGTCAGACCGAGGCGCAGCTGGCCAAGTCGCTGCGCGTCAGCGCGCTGGGAATCGACGCGCCGCTGCAGACACTGGTGGAGCTGGACTGGGTGGCGCGGCTGGACGATGGCACAAGCGACGACGGTCCGCGTTATGTATTGCTGGCGGACCCTGCTGCGACATCGCTCGAACCCTTGCTGCATGCGTTATTGCTGCGGCGCGGCCGCGGCACTGACGCCGTGTGGGAGCGATCCCGCATCGGCCACATGACGCTGGCAGATGTGCTGTAGTGCTGGCGCGCGTCAGCCGAACGCCTGCGCCTGCGCCAGCTGGCCGAGGCGGCGCGTGATGGCGAAGAACCCGGTCACAGTTTCGTCGACGATTTCTTGCGCGGTTTTGACCGAATCGATCAGACCAGCGCTCTGGCCCGCCAACGCCGGCGCCGCGTTCATGTCGCCCTCGAAGTACACACGGCGAATGCCGGAAAACGTGTCCGGCGGCATCACACCGGCCGCATGGATCACCTGCGTGAATTCAGACTTCAGGGCGCGAATGCAGGGCGTGGATTGCTTGTTCAGCACCCAGGTTCCGGTGGCATCTGCGCCGATGATCGCGTTCTTGTAGTTGGCATGCACCGGGCTCTCGGCGCAACTGACAAAGCGGGTGCCCATCTGAATCGCCTCGGCGCCCAGCGCAAAGGCCGCCGCCATGCCGCGGCCATCGCAGATGCCGCCGGCGGCGACCAGGGGTACATCGACCTTCGCCCGGATCGACTGCAGCAACACCAGGGTGGAGACCTCCTCGGGGTTCTTGAAGCCACCACCCTCGGAGCCCTCGACCACCAGGCCGTCGACGCCGGCATCGACGCATTTGAGCGCCAGCTCGAGCGTTGGAACGGCGTGGTAGACCGTGATGCCGGCCGCCTTGAGCGGCGCGATGAACTTGGCCGGGCTGCCGGCCGAGGTGGTGACGAACTTCACGCCCGAGTCGCAGACGAAGCGCAGCATCGCATCGTCTTTCAGGAAGCGGATCGGCAGGTTGACGCCGAACGGCAGTCCGGTGCTGGCCATGTAGCTGATTTCGGCCTTGCAGGCATCGGTCTCGCCGGACGATGTCTCGATGATGCCCAGGCCGCCGGCGCGCGAGACCGCGCTGGCAAGCTGGCGCCGGGCGATCCAGCCCATCGGGGCCTGGATGATGGGGAATTTGGCGCCGGTGTGGGCGAGGACGCGGTTCATGGCGGTTCCTGTTGCGAAGTGTGAAATGGTTGCGCGGCGCAGTATGGCCTGAACCCGACGCCGAGCCTGTCACTGGTGTTACGCAGGGGCGCGCAGGCCTTGACCTGCAGCCCCAATCAACGCGGGACCTGCCGTCAGTGTGTGCAGAAGGGCGCCTGCAGAAACCCCCGGAACCGCGCCCGCCCGCCGCGCACGGCCGCGGCGCTCAGTCGGTAGCGCGGAAACCGTGCCAGGAAACGCCCGATCGCGATCCGCCCTTCGAGCCGCGCCAGGCTCATGCCGGCGCACTGGTGGATGCCGAAACCAAACGCCAGGTGCCGGTTGTCGCGCCGAACCAGGTCGAGCCGCTCGGCATGGTCGAAATGCGCCGGGTCGCGGTTGGCGGCGGCTATGCACAGCGTCACCAGTGCACCGGCAGGCAGATCGACACCGCCCACCGTGCATGTGACCGTGGCGCGGCGGTTTCCCAATTGGTTGGATGATTCGAAGCGCAGGAATTCGTCGACCGCATAGTCCAGGTAGATTTCCTGTGTTGGCGGGTCGTCACGGTAGCGGGCCAGGCGCATCAGCAGGCCTGCCTTTTCGTCCGGCCATTCCTGCAGCGCCACCAGCGCATTGCCGATCAGGTTGGTTGTGGTTTCATGGCCGGCGTTCAGGATGAAGATGCAGTTGTGCAGTAGTTCGGCCTCCGACAAGTTGCCGCCGTCTTGCCCATCGGTGGCGGCTTCGCCCTGGATCAGTCGGGTCAGCACATCGTGTTGCGGGTCGCCGGGATGGCGTCGGCGGTCCGCGATCAAGTCAGTCAGGTAGCTCATGAATTCGGCCACGCTGCGATTGCCCAGCCCCTCCTGCAGATTGGTCAGGGTCGGCTCCAGCGCACCCAGGATCGCCAGTGACCAGCCGCGCAGCGGGGCGCGGTCGGCATGCGGTATGTCCAGCAGGTTGCCGATGACCTCGACCGGAATCGCGCTGGCAAAGTCCTCGATCAGATCGCCGCCGCCCTTGGCCGCGATGCCGTCGAGCAATTGATCGACCAGTGTCACCAGGCCGGACTCCATCTCGCGGATCGCGCGCCGGGTCAGCGCGCCCATGATCAGCTTGCGCACCCGGGTGTGCAGCGGCGGGTCGTTGAACACCAGACTGGAGGTGTGGTGGGCGAACAGAGCGCCCCCAGCCCAGGCATGGTCTGGCCCTCCGGGAGGGTACCGTCGTTCCGGGGACGGCCCGGCGAACGGCTTGGGTTGCACATCGGCTGGCAGCTGCCCGTCCGCCTGCCAGGGTGCGTGCAGATACTTGGGCGCGAACTCGACCTTCTTGTCCGAGCTGAAGGTCCTGGCGTCACGGTAGACCGCTGTCAGGTCGGCGTAACGGGTCAGGAACCAGCTTCCGTCCGGCATCAGGCGCACCGGATCGGCGGCGCGCAGCAGGTCATAGACCGGGTACGGGTTGGCGTAGAAATCGGCCGGCAGCGCACGCAGGTCGAATGTGCTTGCGATGTGCCGCGCGCGCTCGGCGCTCATCGCGGGCGTGGCGGCATATCTCCCGGTCATGGGTGCAGAAAGCCGCGCATGGCAGCGAGCACTTCTTCAGGGCACTCGAGCATCATCTGGTGTCCGCCGGGTACCGTCGCCACCGTGCCGCGTTGTGCCGCCTGCACCAGTGACCGGGCTGCCTTGGCTGGCGCCATCTGGTCCTGTGCGCCAAGGATGAACAGCGTTGGTGCGCTTACCTTGGGCATCGCCGCATCCGCGCCGGCATAACGGTCGCAGGCCAGAAAGCCGATGTGAAACACATTGACGCGGCAGTTGCCGGCCAGCACCCGGCGCATCAGCGCCCGCGAGCCGCCATACAGCCAGCTGCCGGGGCCGAGCGCCGACGGGGGAGGGGCCAGCGTGCTGTGCGAGAAGACGTTGACCATCGCGATGGCTTTTTCGGGGTCGTTCTGCGAAGCCTCCAGCAGGACGGGCGAGACCTTCATCGGCGATGCCACGCCGAGCATCACCAGATGACTGGCGCGTTGCGGCGAGCGGGCCGCAGCCTCCAGCGCCATCAATGCGCCGAAGCTGTGGCCTATCAGTGCCGCCTTGTCCAGGTCGGCGGCATCCATCAGCGCCAGCACCCAATCGGCCGCCGCCTCGACGCTGGCCGGTGCGTCGCCGGCGCTCTTGCCATGGCCCGGCAGGTCGGGCGCCAGCACGTTCCATCCGTGGTGCGCCAGGTAGCGCGTCTGCAGGATCCAGACGCTGTGGTCGTTGAGCACCCCATGCAGGAAGATGGCCGTCGGCTTGGCGGGATCGAACGTCTTGCCGCCGGTATAGCAGAAGGTCTTGCTGTTGTTGACGAGCAGTTCCATCATGCACCCGCCTTTTCCGCGACGCGCAGGGCACGCTTGAGGTCTTCGAGCAGGTCGGCCGGGTCTTCCAGTCCGATCGACAGGCGGATCGAGCCCTGCGTGATGCCTCCTGCAGCCAAGGCGTCGTCGCTCATGCGAAAGTGGGTGGTGCTGGCCGGGTGAATCACCAGCGAGCGGCAGTCGCCGACGTTGGCCAGATGGCTGAACACCTGCAGCGCGTCGACAAAGGCCTTGCCTTGTTCGCGGCTTCCCTTGAGGTCGAAACTGAACACCGAGCCGGCGCCGCGTGGCAGCAGTTTTTGCGCCAGTGCGTGGCTGGGGTGTGATTCGAGCAGCGGATGGCCGACGCGGGCAACGAACGTGTGGCCAGCCAGAAATGCGACCACCTTGGCGGTGTTGTCCATGTGCCGCGCCATGCGCAGGCCCAGTGTCTCGATGCCTTGCAGCACCAGCCATGCCGAATGCGGGCTCAGGCAGGCGCCGAAGTCGCGCAGGCCTTCGCGCCGCGCCCGCAGCAGGAAGGCGCCGACGGTGGACTCGTCGGTGAACACCATTTTGTGGAAGCCCTCGTAGGGCTCGGCCAGCTCGGCGAATTTGCCGCTGTTTGCATGCGAGCCGGCCCAGTCGAAGCTGCCGCCATCGACAACGATGCCGGCGATCACCGTGCCGTGGCCGCTGAGGAACTTGGTGGCAGAGTGGTAGACCAGATCGGCGCCATGTTCCAGCGGTTTGAGCAGCCAGGGAGTGGTCAGGGTCGAATCGACCAGCAGCGGCACGCCGGCCTCATGCGCTATGGCCGAGACCGTGGCGATATCGAGCACGTCCAGACCCGGGTTCCCGACCGTCTCGCCGAACAACAGCCGGGTGTTGGGCCGCACGGCGGCACGCCAGCCGTCGATGTCGCCGGGCTTCACAAACGTGGTCTCGATGCCGAAGCGCCGAAGCGTGTAGTGCAACAGGTTCTGTGAGCCGCCATACAGCGCGGTCGAGGCGACGATGTGCGAGTCGGCACCCATCAGGGTGGCGATCGTCAGGTGCAGCGCGGCCTGGCCGCTGGCCGTGCTGATCGCGCCGATGCCGCCCTCCAATGCCGACACCCGTTGCTCCAGCACCGCATTGGTCGGGTTGCTGATGCGCGAATAGACGTGGCCGGCGCGTTCCAGATTGAACAGGGCGGCCGCGTGCTCGCTCGATTCGAAGACGAACGAGGTGCTCAGGTGGATCGGCACGGCGCGTGCGCCGGTGGCGGGATCCGGCGCGGCGCCGGCGTGCAGCGCCAGCGTGTCAAAGCCAGGGTCGGAATATCCAGCCATGCGGGTTCTCCAGATAATGGTCTGATGTCGTAGTACGGTTGGACCGGCCATGCCGCCAGCATGGCCGCAGATCGCGCCCGGTGCAGCGCCTGCCAGATGGCTGCATGATTTGGTGCCAGCATCGCCGATCTGCCCCGGCCAAAGCGCTTATTGTGGGCTATATTCAGTGCGAGGAGACCAGCATGAAAGTCAGCGATATTTTGCGTGTCAAGGGCGGCACGCTGTTCACCGTCAAGCCCGACGAACGATTGGCGCTGGCCGTGGCCACGATGGCAGACAAGGACATCGGCTCCCTGGTCGTGATGGATCGGGGCGAATTGGTGGGCATGTTGACCTTTCGCGAGGTGATCAAGACGGTGGTGGGCAATGCCGGCCAGGTCGGGGCCGGGTCGGTACAGGCTGCGATGGATGATGCGCCGCTGACCTGTACGATGGAAACCGAGGTCGATGAGGTGCGCCGGATGATGCTGGAACAACACGCGCGCTACATGCCGGTGATGGACGGCGCGATGCTGATGGGCGTGGTGAGTTTCTATGACGTCGCCAAGGCGGTCGTGGATGCGCAGAACTTCGAGAACAAGATGCTCAAGGCCTATATCCGCGACTGGCCCGAGGAAGACGGCATTCCCGGTACGCCATGAGCGGCAGTACCTTCGGCAAGCTCTTTGCCGTCACCAACTTTGGTGAGTCCCACGGCCCGGCGATCGGTTGCGTCATCGACGGCTGCCCGCCCGGCATGGCGCTCTGCGAGGCCGATATCCAGGGTGACCTGGACCGGCGCCGACCGGGCACCTCGAAATTCGTGACCCAGCGCAACGAACCCGACACGGTGGAAATCCTCAGTGGCGTGTATGCGGGCAAGACCACCGGTACGCCGATTGCGCTGCTGATCCGCAATACCGATCAGCGCAGCAAGGACTACGGCAACATCCTGCAGACCTTCCGTCCCGGTCATGCCGACTACAGTTATTACCAAAAATACGGTATCCGCGATCCGCGCGGTGGCGGTCGTTCGTCGGCCCGCTTGACGGCGCCGATGGTCGCCGCCGGCGCGGTGGCCAAGAAATGGCTGTTCGAGAAATACGGCACCGTATTTCTCGGCTGCATGGTGCAGATCGGCGAGCAGGCCATTGCGTTCGAGAGCTGGGACCATGTGCCGAACAACCCGTTCTTCGCTCCCGTTGCCGACGTGTCCGGCTTGGCGACCTATATGGAGAGCCTGCGCAAGACGGGCGACTCCTGCGGCGCGCGTATCCGCGTTACCGCCCGCGGCGTGCCGGTCGGGCTGGGTGAGCCGCTGTTCGACAAGATGGACGCCGACATCGCCTACGCCATGATGGGCATCAACGCGGTCAAGGGGGTCGAGATCGGCGCCGGTTTCGCCAGCGTGGCCCAGCGCGGGACGACCCATGGCGACTCCCTGTCGCCCGATGGATTTCGATCGAACAACGCCGGCGGCACGCTCGGCGGTATTACCAGCGGGCAGGACCTGGAAGTGTCGATCGCGATCAAGCCCACCAGTTCCATCGTGGCGCCGCGCGAGTCGATCGACATCGCAGGCAACAGCACGCAGGTCAGCACCAAGGGCCGGCATGACCCGTGTGTCGGCATCCGCGCGACACCGATCGCCGAGGCGATGCTGGCGCTGGTGGTGATGGACCATGCCTTGCGTCACCGCGGCCAGTGCGCGGACGTGCGGGTCGATCTGGCGCCGATCGGCGCCCAAGCCGACGCGCTTTCCGGCGCCCGATGAGCGCGTCGGCAGCGGCGCCAGTCGCGCGGCCTCTGTTGCCGTTTGCGGCCGTCTCGGCGAGCTACTTCGCCCCTATCGGATTCTTCAATCCCTACCTGTCGCTGGACCTGGACGCCAGCGGGCATGACAAGACGGTGATCGGCCTGTTGTGGGCGGTGTCGGTGGTGGCCGAGATCGGCTAGTTCTACTGGCAGGGCCGCTGGTTGCCGCGGCTGCCGCTAGTGGTGTGGCTGGTCGTGTGCGGCCTGGTCACGGCGCTGGTGGCGGCGGCGTGCGCGTTGCGGGCGCTGCAGCCGGATCGGGATCCGGTGGCTGCACCGCCACGTTCGCCCGCCACGGGTTGAATCCGGTTACCAGCACGGTGGCGGCCAACACCAGCAGGCCGCCGGCGTAAGTGGCGCCAGAGAATTTTTCATCCAGCACCAGGTGGCCCCAGACGATACCGGAGATGGTGGCCATGAAAGTCGAGCTTAGCGCCGCGACCGGGCTGACTTTCTGCACGATGCGCATATATTGCCAGTAGGCCAGGCCCGAGGTGAAGATGCCCATGACGGCCACCGACACCATGGCGCCCGCAGTGAACCTCGCCTCGGGTAGCGCCCACAAGGCGCCGGGCAGCAGCAATACGAATCCGATCACGTGCAGCGCCGCCGTGATGGCCAGCGGCTCCATGTATTTGGTGGCACGCTTGAGCATCGGGGCCGATGAGCCCGACAAGGCCGAGCCGGTGATCGCAACCATGGCCGCGACCACCAGTTCCGGTGTTGGGCGCATCGGTCCGAGTTGGACCACCAGCGCAACGCCGGCAAAGCCGGCGATACAACCAAACACCTTGGAGCGGGTGAGTGTGTCTTCGCCCAGCCATGCCGAGGCGAAGGTGCCGAACATCACCGATGTGACGCTGAGCACGGCGCTATAGCCGGCTGGCAAATGCAGCGACGACCAGGCGAACAGGAAATGGGGTCCGGCAATACTCAGCGCCGCCAGCACGGTGAGTGCGCGCCAGTGCTCCCAGGGCCAGCGCTGGCGGGTGAACACCATGATCAATGCAAGTGTCGCCGCACCCAGGCCGATCCGGCCGGCAGCCGTCAGGCTCGGCCCTATCGCCGGGGTTGCTACCCGGGTAAAAAGAAACGTCGCTCCCCACAGGATCGACAAGGCCGCCAGCTGGGCGAAATACTTGTTCTGCATGAATCGTTGATTGCTCGGTCACCAGCCCATACGGGACAGAATCGCATTGATCCGCGGCCGAGGATCGAATCCCATCACCAGGATGCAGGAAAGTACCAGCAAACCGCCTCCCAGGATCATGCCGCTGTCGACCGACTCGCCGAGCAACAGCACCGCCCACAGCACACCGAACGCGGTGATCATGAAGGTCGAGCTGAGTGCTGCCAGCGGCGGCACGTGGCGCATGATGCGGGCATACATCCACCAGGCCAGTCCGGACGTGAACGTGCCCATCACGAACACGGCGCCCAGTGCGCCAGAGCTGAATCGGGCGCGCGACCAGTCGACGCCCGCGCCCGGCAGCAGCATCAGGAATGCGATGGCATGCATACCGGCGGTGATGGCCAGCGGGTCCATGCGCGTCACGGCACGTTTGAGCAAGGGTGTCGACATGCCGGACACTGCCGAACCGACGACGGCAACCAGCACTGCCACGACCAGCCGCGGTGTCGGCTCCAGCGGCCCCAGTTGCACCACGAACGCCGCGCCGACGATGCCCAGCACGCAACCGGCGAGCTTGGGGCCGGTCAGCGCTTCTTCCTTCATCCAGGCCGAGGCCAGGGCGCCGAACAACACCGAGGTGACATACAGCAGTGCGGCATATCCGGCTGGCATATGCAAGGCGGACCAGGCGAACATCGCATGCGGCGCGGCCACGCCAAGCAGCGCCAGCAGGCTCAGCTCGCGCCAGTGTTCCAGCGGCCAGCGCAGCTGCATCCATCGCATCAGGCAGGCTAGCGCGATGGTGGCCATGCCCATGCGCATCGCCGCCAGCAGGTTCGGTCCCAGGATCGGGGCGGCGAACCGGGTCAGCATGAATGAGGAGCCCCACAAGGCGGACAAGGCGACCAATTGCAGGGTGTAGCGGGACATGGATGCGCCGCATTGTCGTGCATCCAACGCCCGCGACGAATGCGCGCCGATCACGGGTTCGGCAAACGCCGACAATGCCGGCTTCGCGTCTCACTACCGAGTTTGAAGCACATGGACCACCGCAGCTTTGGATTGGCCGGCCTGATGGGCTGGCCGGTTGCCCATTCGCGTTCCCCGAACATCCACAACCACTGGATTGCCGAGCACGGACTGCGCGGTGCGTACGTGTTGCTGCCGGTCGAGCCCGGCAAGCTTGCGCAGGCGCTGCGCGCCTTGCCGGTGCTCGGATTCGCGGGCTGCAACCTGACGATACCGCACAAGGTTGCGGCCATGGCGCTGGTCGACAGCGTCGATCCGGTGGCGCGCCGAATCGGCGCCATCAACACCGTGGTGGTCCAGCCGGACGGATCGCTGGCAGGTTTCAACAACGATGGCTTTGGCTACATCCAGAGTCTGCTGCACGAGGTGCCGGGCTGGCGGGCCGATGCCGGACCGGTGGCGGTCATGGGCGCGGGTGGCGCGGCGCGCGCGGTGCTGGTTGCATTGGCCGAGCAGGGCGCGCGCGAGATCCGGTTGTGCAACCGGTCGCCGCACAGGGCGGAGCAACTGGCGGCGGAGTTCGGCGCGCCGGTGCGGGCTGTGCCGTGGGAGCAGCGCCACGCCGCGTTGGAGGAGGCTGCTTTGCTGGTCAACACCACCAGCCAGGGCATGAGCGGGCAGTCAGAACTGGACTTGTCGCTCAACGCGTTGCCCAGGAACGCACTGGTGTCTGACCTGGTTTACGTGCCGCTGGTAACGCCGCTGCTGGCCGCCGCCCGCGCGCGCGGGAATCCCACGGTCGGCGGCCTGGGCATGTTGCTGCACCAGGCGCGCCCGGCCTTCGCCGCCTGGTTCGGACCGTTGCCGGCGGTGACTGCGCAGCTGCGGGCGCTGGTGGAAGGCAGCCTGTGAGCGCCCCCAGCCCTGGCTGCGCCAGGCCCCCCGAGGGGGTGCCAGAAAACATGGGAGCGTCCCGGCGTTTTCTTGGGAGCGCCCCCAACCCTGGCTTCGCCAGGCCCCCCGAGGGGGTGCCAGAAAACTTGGGGGCGGCCCGGCGTTTTCTTAGTTGAGCATGACGCGGGAAACATTATCTTCAAGGACCCATCATGACCATTGCCGTGTACGCCTTCGACACTCCGAACGGCCGCAAGATCAGTGTCGCGCTCGAGGAGATGGCCTTGCCCTATGCGGTGCATGTGGTCGACATCGGAAAGGGCGAACAGAAAGAGCCGACGTTCCTGAAGATCAGCCCGAACGGCAAGATCCCGGCGATCGTCGATCCGCAGGGGCCATCGGGTGGCCCGGTCAGCGTATTCGAGTCCGGTGCGATCCTGATCTACCTGGCCGAGAAGAGTGGCAGGTTCATGCCAGTCGATCCACTGCGGCGCATTGCCACGCTCGAATGGCTGATGTTCCAGATGGGCGGTTTCGGGCCCATGCCGGGGCAGGTGCACCATTTCATCGCGCTGGAAAACGAGGCGGATCGTCGCTACGGCCTGGAGCGCTTCATGGCCGAGACCCGGCGCCTGTACGGGGTGATGGACCGGCGCCTGGCCGAGCGTGCGTTTTTCGCCGACGAGCTGTCGATCGCCGATTTCGCGATCCTGGGCTGGGCCTGGCGCCATCCACGCCACAAAGTCGACCTGGCCGATTTTCCGCATGTGCAGCGCTGGTACCAGACGATGATGGCGCGCCCGGCGGTGGCGCGGGGGTTTGCGGTGGCATTGCGTCGCGCGGCGACAGCCTGACGTTTTACGAATCCAGCTTCGCAATTGACCGCAGGTTCTCAGGCGTCGTGGTCGGAAAGCCGAAAAATTCCAGGTAGGCCGGAATCTGCTCGAACAGCATGTCGGAGCCGACCTGGAATCGGCAGCCGCGCGCCTGCGCCGCCCGCAGAAATGCGGTCATCTCGGCCTTGAGCACCACCTCGCCGACGAAGGCGTCGCGGGCAATGCGCGAGACGTCCATCGGCATCGGATCACCGTCGTTCATGCCCAGCGGCGTCGCGTTGACTACCACGCTATGGTTCGTCGGGTCGTTCGAATGGGTCTGCAGCATCAGTTGGGGGTAATGGGCCGCGAGCCGACCGGCCAGCGCCTCGGCCACCGCCGGCTGGGCATCGAACAGGCTGATTGCCGCCACACCGGCGCCGGCCAGCGATGCGGCAATGGCCGAACCAACACCGCCGCAACCCACGACCAGCGCCCGCGCGCCCTCGGGCCGGCAGTCCTTGCGCCGCATGCCGCGCACGAAGCCTTCACCGTCGAACATGTCGCCGACCAGTTGGCCAGCATCATTGCGCTTGACGGCGTTGCAGGCACCGGCGATCAGCACGCTGGGCGAGGCTTCGTCCAACAGGGAAACGGTCGCGACCTTGTGCGGCATCGTGATCAGTGCGCCGCGGGTGTTGTCGAGCGCGAAAACGGCGCGCAGGAAATTGGCAAAGTGTTCGCTCCGACAGGCCATCGGAACCACGACTGCATCGATGCCCGACTGCTCGAAATAGGGGTTGTAGATCATCGGCGACTTGAAGGTGAAGGTCGGAAAGCCGATGTGCGCAATCAGCGCGGTGCTGCCACGGATCATGGCGCCATCCTCAGGCCAGCCGGGCCGCAGATACCGCGGCGCGCAGCGCCAGCAGGTAGCTGTCAGCGCCGAAGCCGCAGACCTGACCTTTGACGACCTCGGAGAATACCGACACATGGCGAAATGGCTCACGGGCGTGGACATTGGACATGTGCACCTCGACCACCGGGCAGGCCAGGATCGCCAGCGCATCGCGGATGCCGTAGCTGTAGTGGGTCCAGGCGCCGGCGTTGATCATCACCGCGTCGACCTGGTCGGAAAATGCCTGATGAATGCGCTCACACATGGCGCCTTCATGGTTGGTCTGAAAGGTCTCCACCGCGACGCCGAGTTCTCGGCCCAGCGCCAGCAGGCGCTGGTCGATCTCAGCCAGCGTGACCGTGCCATATTGCGCCGGATCGCGTTTACCGAACATGTTGAGGTTGACGCCGTGCAGCACAAGGATGTTCATAGGGGTCCTTCAAATAGGTTCAAGGTGGGGGAAGGTCGCCAGGATCACGCCATCGGGAGTGTCGGCGGTCAAAAACTGCTGCAGATTCGTGCATAGCGGAACGCCGGCCCTGGCCGCGAGCGCCGCCGTGCCCGGGGCCGGATCGATGATCGCGCTGAGGACGCTGTCGGCACTGCGCCGGGCGGCATCCATGTGCGCCTGGCCGCTCGTGCCGGCGCCAGCGATGGCGATGGCGATGCGCACCGGTTTCATGGCTTGCGGACGTAGCGCAGGATCATCTGCACGATATTTTCGCGCCGCATCGCCTGGTAGGCCGGTGACTGGTTGTCCTGCTGAAAGATCAGCCCGAAAGTGTGGCGGTTGGAGACATTGAAGAAGCACAGCGCCGAGATCGAGGCATGGATGTCGGTTGCGTCGAGCCCAGGGCGAAACACGCCGCCGGCAACGCCGCGCTCGTAGATCGCGCGCAACAGTGTGATGACCGGCCGGTTGAGTACCTGAATCTTGCTGCTTTGTGCCAGGTAGCGGCCCCGGTTGATGTTCTCGGACATCACGATCCGGATGTAGTGCTCGTTGCCCAGGTGGTGGTCGAACATCACCGTGGTCAGGCAGCGCAGCGCGGTCTGCGGGTCCATGTCGTCGAGATGCAATTGCAGTTCGCTATCGCGCACCAGGGCGTAGCTGTGCTCCAGCACGGCAAGGTACAGGCCGTCCTTGCTGCCGAAGTAGTAGTAGATCATGCGCTTGCTGGTCTTGGTCGCTGCGGCGATCGCATCGATACGTGCGCCGGCCAGGCCTTTTTCACCGAACTCAAGAATGGCAGCGCGCAGAATCTCGGCCCGGGTACGTTCCGGGTCGTTGGTCCGGGGTTCCGCCGCAGGCGCCGGGGCCGGCACCGAGGTAACCCGTGCCCGGCTTCCCTTGCGGCCCAATGCAGGCATGTTTTGTACTGACTGGTTCATAATGCTTCAACGCAATTTAACAGGTAAATTGCGCTGAGAATGTTGACATTCTACATAGCCGACATCGATAATGAACTGTTTAGTACAAAGCAGTTGGAATCATGATTGCGTGCTAACATGTTGGATCCCGGCAAGCCTGTCCGGGCCCGCAACGTCCAAATCCAGGAGACATTTACCATGCAATCCTCCCTTAGCCGCCGCAGCGTCATGGCTGGCGCAGCAGCAGCCTCTCTGTCCGCTCTGGCGGGCAACGCATTCGCCCAGGACAAGGTCAAGTTGCGCATGTCTACGCCCGCGTCAGCCACCGATCAGAGGACGGTTGCGCTGGCATCGGTGTTCGGTCCGGCAGTGGCCGATTTCGCGACCTATGAACCGCACTACAACGCCGCGTTGTTCAAGCAGGGTACGGAGCTGGAGGCTATTTCCCGCGGTAACCTGGAGATGTCGATCGCTTCGGCGCAGGAACTGGCCGAATTCTTCCCCGAGTTTTCCATCTTCGCGTCGGCCTATCTGCATCGGGATGCGGACCATCAGAAGAAGGTGTTCGCATCCGATCTGTTCTTGCCTTTCAAGAAGATGGTTGAAGACAAGTTGAGCGTCAAGTTGCTGTCGGTGATGTATCTGGGCCGGCGCCAGCTTAACCTGCGGAGCGACAAGAAGATCAATACACCCGAAGATCTGGCCGGTGTCAAGCTGCGCATGCCGGGTTCGGAGACCTGGATGTTCATGGGCCGCGCATTGGGCGCCAACCCGACGCCGATGGCGTTCACCGAGGTCTACACCGGCCTGCAGACCGGTGCCATCGACGGGCAGGACAATCCGCTGCCGACCAACCGGGACGCCAAGTTCTATGAGGTGACCAAGCAGATCGTGCTGACGAGCCACCTGGTTGACCTGAACTATGTGACCATCAGCAAGAAGGTGTTCGACAAGCTCTCGCCGGCGAACCAGGCCAGGCTGCAAAAGGCGTCGGACGATGCCGCCGAGTCGGGTCGCCAAAAGCAGCTCAAGCTGGAAGACGAACTGGTGCAGTTCTTCAAGGACAAGGGTCTGCAGGTTTACACCCCGAATGTCGATGCATTCCGCAAACGTGCGCAAAAGATGTATCTGGAGTCCGATCTGTCCAAGTCGTGGCCCAAGGGTCTGGTCGAAAAGATCAACGCGCTGTAAACCTGCAGCTCTTCGAGAGGCCGAGCCATGCGAACCAGGTCTGACTGGTGGCAGGCGAGGGCCGATGACGTGGCGGTGGGCTTGCTCACCGCCATGTTTTTGGCCTTCGTCGTGCAGATCACCGCGCGCTATGTCGTCAATTACCCGCTGCCGTGGACGCTGGAGCTCAGCCTGACGACCTGGCTGTGGACCGTGTTCTGGGGATCGGCCTTTTGCCTGCGCCACCGGGACCACATCGCGTTCGACATGCTCTACAACATCGTCAGTCCGGGACTGCGCAAGGTTTTCGGCATCGTCTCGGCGCTGGCCATCATCTTGGCGATGCTGGTGTCGCTGCCGGCCACCTGGGATTGGGTCAGTTTCCTGACCATCAAGAAAAGCGCCACGCTGCGTATTCCGCTGGCCTATGTGTTCAGCTTCTTTCTTCTGTTCATGGTCGGTACGATCGTGATCTATGCGCTGCGCCTGCGCCAGATCCTCCGCAACGAACTCGCTGAACCGCAGTTTGACGCGGCGCCCACGATATGACGCTTGCTTTCACCCTGTGCCTGGTCGTGCTGTTCGGGCTGGCCGCCATCGGCACGCCCATCGCGCACTCCATCATCATTGGCGCCGTCGTCTACCTGGCCCTCAAAGGCCAGGACCTCGGCATCGCCGCCGAGCAGATCAGCTACGGCCTGTACGACAGCTTTGTGCTGCTGGCAGTGCCGCTGTTCATCGTCGCGGCGAACATCATGAATGCCGGGGCCATCAGCGAGCGCCTGTTGCGCTTTTGCGTTGGGGTCGTTGGCCGCTTCAAGGGCGGCCTTGGCCATGTCAACATTGTTTCGAGCCTGATCTTCTCCGGCATGTCAGGCTCCGCCGTTGCGGACGCGGCCGGCATCGGCAAGGTTGTCATCGGCATGATGGTCAAGGACAACCGTTACAGCAGGGGCTATGCGGCAGCTATCACCGCCGCGTCGGCCACCATCGGGCCGATCATCCCGCCGTCGATTCCGATGGTGTTGTATGCGCTGGTATCCGACACCTCGATTGGCTACCTGTTCCTCGGTGGCATCGTGCCGGGCCTGTTGATGGGGCTGGTGTTGATGATGATGAATACCTACATCTCGCACAAGCGCGGATTCGCTGCTGACGAGGTGGTGCCGTTGCGCGAGATACCCGGGCTGACGGCGCGCGCCTTTCCGGCGCTGCTGATGCCCGTCATCCTGCTGTACGGCATTTATGGAGGCGCCACCACGCCGACCGAGGCCGCCGCAGTGGCGGCCGCCTATGCCTTGGTACTGGCAGCGTTCTTCTACCGTTCGTTGTCGGTCAGGACGCTGCGCAACATCATGCTCGACAGCGTCAAGTCCTCGGCCTCGGTGGGCCTGGTGATCGGCGGCGCGTTGATCCTGAACTACATCGTCGCGTCGGAGAACATTCCCAAGTTGCTGGCCGACCAGATGCTGGGCATGGACATTACGCCGATGGCCTTCATGCTCGGCGTCAACGTGCTGTTGCTGCTGCTGGGCTGCATCCTGGACGCCACGACCATCATCCTGGTCATCATTCCGCTGTTCGTCGTGACCGCCAGGGCCTTGGGCATCGACCTGGTGCATTTCGGTGTCGTGGTGGTGGTCAATTGCATGATCGGGCTGATCACGCCGCCGTATGGCGTGTTGCTGTTCGTCATCAATGGCACGACCGGCATCCCGCTGATCGAGATCATCCGGGAGATCACGCCGTTCCTGATCGCGCTGGTGTTTGCGCTGGTCCTGCTGATCTTTTTTCCGGCGCTGGTATTGTGGGTGCCGATGATGTTTGGATATGCGGGATGATGGCGCTTTATCTTTTGCGGCCGCGGCATGGCCACCTGAGGCAAATGCGCCCCTGACCGCGCCGCGAACGGGTGCGTCAGGCAGCGCCCAGCTGAGCCAGGCGTTCATGCTGCCGGCGCACCAGCCGCTCGATATCGGCGACATCCGCCGCCGACAGTTTCGGCCCTGGTTTGCGCACCATCGCCGATGTGATGGCGCCGCGCTGGACCATCAGGTACTTGCGCACTGCCAGTCCGATGCCGCTCTGCTGCTCGTAGCGGGCCAGCGGCAGGTAGGCGTCGAAGATGTCGTGCGCGCGTTCCAGCTCACCGGCCGCATGCGCCTGGCAGACGCCGACCATCATTTCCGGGTAGGCGAAGCCGGTCATCGCGCCGTCCGCGCCGCGGCTGAGTTCCTCCGGCAGAAACAGGCCACCGCCATTGCCGGCCAGGATGGAGACCCGCGGCACGTCGCCGCGTTCGCTGGCCACACGGATGGCGGACAGCTTGGCCAGGCCCGGTGAGTCCTCGTGTTTGAGCATCACGCAGTTGGCCGAGGCTTGCAGGATTTTCAGCACCACCGGAGTCGACATCTGCACGCCCGTCGATACCGGATGGTCCTGCAGCACCCAGGGCACGTCGCCTCCAACCGTCTCGCTGACCATGGCGAAATAGGCCAGAATCTGGTCGTCGGTGCGCAGGGTGGACGCGGGCGCCACCATCACGCCCGATGCGCCCATGTCCATCACGCTGCGGGTGAGCTCGCGCATCGGCGCAAACCCGACCGCCGAGGCGCCGACCACCACCGGCACCGCGCCGTTGACGCGCGCCAGCACCTGCTTGACGAAGGTCTGCGACTCCTGCGCGGTGAGCTTGGTGGCCTCGCCCATGATGCCCAGGATCGTGAGTCCGGTGGCGCCGCGCTCCAGATAGAAGTCGACCATGCGGTCGGTGCTGGCCAGATCGAGTTCGCCGCTGTCGGTGAACGGGGTGACGGTGATCAGGTAAACGCCCTTGGCGTCGCGGTCGAGTTTTTGGGACATGGATATTGAGCGTGGAGGGTGGCAGAACGGCGCGTGGGGTACCTTGCGTGTATCAGCTTAGCACCGTGCGAAACCGGCTCTTGCCACTCCAGGCAGATGGCAGGTGCACGGCAGCGGCAGTGGCGATGGATTCGCCGGGTGCCGCGCGGTGCATGGTCCGTGTACAGTGCCTGCCCATGGCCGACACCGCACCATCCCTGCAGATCGACGAGTCCGAAGTCGAAACCACCGCGGTACGGGCTCAGGGCGCCGGTGGTCAGAACGTCAACAAGGTCTCCAGCGCCATCCATCTGCGCTTTGATATCCCGGCCTCCAGCCTTCCGGACGACGTCAAGCAGCGGCTGCTGGCATTGCGCGACAAGCGCATCACCCAGCATGGCGTGCTGATCATCAAGGCCCAGTCGCACCGAACGCAGGATCAGAACCGCATGGACGCCTTTGCACGGCTGCATGAACTGGTTCTCAGTGTGGCGCAGCCGCCGCGCGTGCGTCGTCCGACGCGGCCTACGCGTGGATCGGTGCGGCGCCGGCTGGAGGACAAGGCGCAACGTTCTGAAACCAAGTCATCCCGTTCCAGGCTGTTACCCTGATACGGCCACGCAGCGCAGTTGCGCCATCGACCCCAGGCCTGAAACCGGCCTTGGCTCGTGCTTGACCACGGGCTGCCTGAACTGGATACTTCGCCTTCAAACGACCAACCGCATGGACCGACCCGACACCACTGCTGCGTCTTCCGGTGACGATTTTTTCGCCAATCTGCCCGTGCTGGTGCAAGCCGGCGACACCTTCGATACCACCCGCTATCGGGACGCGCCTGACGACTGGGAACTGGTCGTTACCGACATCGTCGGCTCGACGCAGGCGGTGGCCGCTGGACAACACAAAACCGTCAATTTTGTCGCCGCAATGGCGATTGCGGCGTTGAAGAACCTGTGCGCACCCACCCGGTTGCCATTCCTGTTCGGTGGCGACGGCTCGGTGGTGATGGTGCCGCCCGCACATGCGCAGGTTGCGCGGCAGGCGCTGGCCCGGGTGCGCGGCTTTGCACAGCGCGAGTTCGGCATGCAGTTGCGGATCGGAATTTGTCCGGTCGGCGTGTTGCGCCAGTTTGGCAGCGAGTTGCGGGTAGGCCGGTTCGAGCCTACGCCAGGCAACAGCTTTGGCGTTTTTCTCGGCGGTGGCGTGGGATTTCTGGAAAGCGCGGTACGCGGACGCGGAGAGCCGGCATTGATCGCGCGTGTCGCAGTGCCAGCCGAACTCGACGACGGTGTCCCGGTCGATCTGGACGGACTGTCCTGCCGCTGGAACCCGTTGCAGTCTGGCCGAGGCCGCATGCTGACGCTGATCATCCAGGGCGCTGCTGACGCCGGCGCTGTGCATGCCCAAGTGATGCGACTGGCGCGTCAGGGCGGGGCGGCGAAGCCGGTGCGACCCGAAACGCTGTCGATGGGCTGGCCGACCAAGGGCCTGCTGCTCGAGGCCCAGGCCAGCCGGCATGGCGGCTGGCTATGGACCGCGGTGCTGCGGGTTCTGGCAGGCACACTCGTAGCGCGCCTGATATTCCTGTTCGGCAAGCCGGTGGGTGGATTCGACCCCCGGCAATATGTGGATGAGGTCTCCAGCAACACCGACTTTTGCAAGCATGATGACACCGTCAGCTTCGTCATCGATTGCCCGCAAGACTGTATCGCGGCGATCAAGGCCTACCTGGACCAGCAGCTGGCTGGCGGCAAGCTGCGCTACGGCATGAACGTGTCGCAGACCGCGTTGATGACCTGTATCGTCACGGCTGCCGCGGACGGCCTGCATGTGCATTTCGTCGATGGGGGTGACGGTGGCTACACCAGTGCGGCCAAGACGATGAAGGCGCTGGCGCCCATGCCAATGGCGCCATCGGCAGTCCGGGCCCCGTGATCGGCTGACTGAACGTCGGGTGCCGGTGGTCTCGGCCCGATCCGGCTGCAGCCGCGGCCTGCCGGTTTCAGCAGCCGAAACGAAGCGGCCCTTTTCGGATCGCGTTCCAACTGCTAGGATGCCCCGTCAGGAGCGTGCCGGATGCCGGCGCGGATCCCGCAGCATCCCAGCACGAGGAAGGCACAACCATGTTGAACCGTCGCGAACTACTGCAGGCCGGTACTGCGCTCTCGTCCTTGTCCATTGCAGCCGAACCGTGGGCGCAGGCCAAGCCGGAGAAGCTGACGATACTGTCGCATCGGGTGCACCGCTCCGTGCTCACCGGTGAAAAAGGTGGTGACGCCACCGCCGAATGGTCCCGCCGCACCGGCATTGCGATCGACTGGGTCACGCTCGATACCGGGCCGTTGCATGAACGTCTGTTTCGCGAGGCCAGCCTGGCCTCGACATCGGTCGACCTCGGGTTTTTGCTCAACACCCGGGCTACGCCCAATGTGTCCAATCTGCTGGAGCCGCTCGACGCGCTGATGAAGGCCGATCCACTGGAAGACCCAGCCGACATGTTCCCCGGGCTGGTGGCCGCTATGAAATTTGGTGGCAAGCTATACGCTGTGCCGCACCGCCATGCGACTACCGGCTTTCACTACAACGAGGCCATCTTCAAGGAAAAGGGCGTTCCGATCCCGAAGACCTTCGAGGAAGTGATCGACGCGGCGAAAAGGCTTACCTTCACCCGTGCCGACGGCAGCCAGGTGTTCGGCTTCTTGATCGAGGGGGACAACTATCCCAACGTGATCGACATGGCGCGCGCCTACAACGGCGACTTCATCACCGGTGATTTCAAACTGGGCGTCAACGAGCCCGCGATGCTGCGCGCGGTGCAGACCATGCGCGATTTCTACGCGGCCGGCGTGATTCCGCGCAACTGGACCGCGATCAAGGGCGAGGAGGTCAACACCTGGATGCAGACCGGGCGCGTGGCAATGACGATCACGTCTTTTGGCCGCACCCAGTTCTACAACGACAAGGAAAAATCCAAGCACCCGGGCGATATCAAGGTGATGGCGCTGCCGGCCTCGCGCGACCTCAGGAGCAAGTTCCCGGACGCAGCGCCGGCCAAGACCGAGTTCTGGTCGATGTGCATTCCCAGGAGTGCGCGCAACAAGGCCATTGCCTGGAGCCTGATCAAGGAACTGTCGTCCAAGCCAAATACGTTGAAGGCCGCGCTCAATGGCAACGGGCCGGTGCGCGCATCGACCTACAAGGATGCCGGCTTCGCATCCCGGATTCCGTATTCCGCTGCCGAGGCGGCGACGCTCAAGGTGGCCCGTGTGCCGATACCGGCGTTCGACAACGCGGCCAAGGCCGGCGACATCTTCGTCGAGGAACTGCAGGCCGCGGTGCTTGGCCGCAAGGGTGTCGCGCTGGCAATGGACGATGTGGCCAGGCGGGTCAAGCCATTGTTGCCGTGACCGACGCGGCGAGCCTGACGGCCCGCTTGCCGCGGGTTCGCCTGGCCCAATTGCCAACACCGCTGGAGCCTGCGCTGCGCCTGTCCGGGCAGGTCGGCGGTCCGCCGATCTGGCTCAAGCGTGAAGATCTCAGCGGCCTGGCCCTGGGGGGCAACAAGGCACGCCAACTCGAGTTCCTGCTGGCGGACGCCATAGCGGCCGGCGCGCAGGCGGTGGTCACGACAGCTGCGGTGCAGTCGAACTTTTGCCGTGCCTGCGCGGCGGCCTGCGCAATGCTGGGCATTCATGCCGGCCTGCTGCTGCGAGGTGATGGAACGGAGCCGATGCAGGGCAACTTCCTGCTCGATCGGGTGTTTGGCGCCGAAGTCCGGTTCATCGACACCCGTGATCCCTACGACCCGGTGATTGCACCCGCCCTGGAGCGCTTCGTGGCTGACCTGCAGGCGCGCGGTTTGCAAACCCATGTGTTGCACCTGCCGGGACCCACCGGTACGCTGGGCGCGGCGGCCATGGTCGACGGCGGGCAGGAGATGGCGCGCCAGTTCGCCCAAGCCGGTATCGAACCCCAGGCCGTGTTCCTGGCCTGTGGGTCCGGGTTGACGGTGGCCGGCGTCGTGCTGGCGTTCAAGGCACTGGGGTTGAAAACCCGCGTTGTGGGCGTTTCGGTGCAGCGCAGCGCCGACTTCATCCGGCCGCTGATTGTCGAGCGCGCGAATGCGGCGGCGCGATTGCTTGGCTTGGCGGTCACGGTCGGTGCGTCCGATTTCGATATCGATGACCGCCACCTGGGCGGCGGTTACGGCCAGCCGTCGCCGACCGGCATGCAGGCACTGCTGCTCGCCGGTCGCGCGCAAGGCATCGTGCTCGACCCGGTCTACACCGGCAAGGCCATGGCGGGATTGCTGGCGCAGTTGGGCGAGCGCGCGTGGGCCGGCGATGCGCCGGTGGTGTTCTTCCATTCGGGTGGCGCGCCGGGCCTGTTCGCGCATGCGGCTCAGGTGGCGCAGGCGCTATGACGGCGCGCCTGGCATCTGCCGCAGGGCTGGGGGCACTTACCAGCATGCATACGGTAGAGCGCTACCGTGTGGACCGGTGAAACCTTCGGCGCGCGACTGGGGCCTGGTGTTTCCGGCCCAGGCGCTGCTGACCGTGCTGCTGTTCGTGCCCTCGCTGTATGTGTTCTGGCTCAGCCTGACCAGGTCCAGCTACGGCCAGAGTCCGGTCT
The DNA here is from genome assembly GCA_043759735.1 of Rhodoferax sp. Taxonomy (GTDB): domain Bacteria; phylum Pseudomonadota; class Gammaproteobacteria; order Burkholderiales; family Burkholderiaceae_C; genus CAISIP01. Next base: position 18,400 of record JAYUQC010000269.1, on the reverse strand, counting down.
GGGTAGGCTTTTCGAACTATGCCACCGTATTGGCGGATCCGTATTTCTGGACCGCGACACTCAATACCGCGATCGTCGTCAACGCAGTGGTGTTCGGAGAGTTCCTGCTTGCGCTGGCAGTGGCGATGCTTTTTGCCGGCTGGATTCCCTGGCGCCGCGTCATGATCGCGGTCGTGCTGGCACCGTATGCGATCAGCGAGGTGGTCGCGGTGGTGATCTTCAAATACATGACCGAGCCCTATGCCGGTCCGGTCACGCTGGCGTTGCGGGCGCTGGGTTTGCCGACCCTGGACTGGGCGGTCGAGCCCTCACATGGATTGGCCATGGTGGTACTGTTGTCGATCTGGCACCACCTTCCGTTCACCTTCATCCTGCTGTACACCGCGTTGCTCGGCATTCCGCGCGAGTTGTACGAGGCCGCGCAGGTCGACGGCGCCGGTGCCTGGCGCAAGTTCCGCTATATCACCGTGCCACTGCTGGTGCCGGCGATGCTGGTCGCGCTGGTGTTCCGGTACATCTTCGCGTTCCGGATTTTTTCCGAGGTCTGGTTGCTGACCGGGGGCGGGCCGGCACGCACGACCGAGGTGCTGGCGGTCTACCTGTACCGGCAGGCGTTCCGCTATGCCGACTTCGGTGCGGCGGCGGCTACTGGCTGGCTGATGCTGATAGCGTCCCTGTTGATGGGTTCATGGTACATCTGGCAGATGTACCGCAGGATGTTTGCACATGGCCGGACCTAGGCGCCCGTTGACCCTGCGCCGCGCTGGCCGCTGGCTGATGCATGCGCTGCGCATGCTGGCGCTGGCAGCGGTCATGTTGTGGTCGGGTTTCCCGATCCTGCTGGTGGTGATGTCGTCACTGCGCCCACCACGGGACATCTTTGGCGGCGGCAGCTTGCTGTCGCTGACGACGCGCAACTACGTCAACCTGTGGGAGCGCTGGCCGGACTTCTTCCACAACCTGGCCAACAGCCTGGTCATTGCCCTGTGTGCCACTGCGCTGACGCTGGTGGTGTCGTTTCTGGCAGGGTATGTGTATTCGCGGCGCGACGGCAGGCTGCTCACCGCGTCGGCGTTCTTCATGATACTGGTGCGGCTGCTACCGCCGATCGTCATCACACTGCCATTGTTTCCCGCCGTCAACTGGCTGCTGCTCAACGACACCCGTACCGTGCTGGTGATTCTGTATTGCGCGTTTTTTCTCAGCCTGGGTACCTGGATCATGAAGGCCTTCATAGACCAGTTGCCACGTGAACTGGAGGAGGCGGCCGCAATCGACGGCGCCGGCCTGTTCCAGACCTTGTGGCTCATCGTGCTGCCACTGTCCTACGCCGGGTTGATCGCCACCTCGGTGTTCATCATGGTATTTGCGTGGAACGACTTTTTGTTCGCATTCATCTTCACTGCGGTCGATGCCAAGACCGCGCCGCTGGTCATCTCCGAGATGGTCGGCGCTATCGACGGTGTCGATTGGGGCATCCTGTTCGCGGCGGCGACGCTGCAGCTGATGCCGATTCTGGTCTTTGTCATTCTGGTACAGAAGTATCTGATCGCCGGCCTGACCGCCGGCACCGTAAAAGGATGAACCCATGACGATGCCCGCAATGGCGCACCCTACCCATGTCGACCCGCGCCTGTCGCGCTACGATCCGCTCGCGCGGATCATCTATTTCGACGACTTCGACCACGGCCTGAACGGCTGGACGACCCTGGTGGGCAACTATGAAGACTCGATCGACACCATGACGCGCTCCTATGCGCGCCACATGCAACCCATGCTGAGTCAGATCACGCACTGGGACAGCGGCACTCATGGCGCGTTCGACGGCACGTACGCGCTCAAGATCGCGACCCGCGCGGTGGCAGGCGAACGCAACACCGCGATCAAGCGCGTGACCTTCCGCAAGGCCTCCAGGATCCGGGTCGAGACCTATTTCGCGTTCAAACCCGAGGCCAACGAGCTCAAGTTGTCGGACCTGGATGTGCGTTCGGTGGGCCTGCTGTTCGACCTGCAGGACAACCAGCGGCGGGTCATGCCGCATCTGCGCTACCTCAACGCGCTGGAGGGCCAGCGCATGAACCGGTGGCAGTTCAAACAGCGGTCGACACCTTTTCGCGCAATCGGCAGCCGCAGCGAGACCGTGACCCATGATCATCTGTCTGCGGCCGACTGGGAGGATGTGCCCGGCGCCGGGCAAAAGCTCTGCTACAACGAGATTCCGACCAAGATCAACTGGCACTACCTGCGCTTGGATTTCGATCTGGCAACGATGCGCTGGCTGGAGTTCCAGTGCAACGACCAGACCTTCGCCTGCCCGCAGGTCAACTCGATCACGATCCCGGCCATGCCCAACCTGTCGTGCATGCTCAACCTGGTCTTCTTCTGCGAGTCGGATACGGCCAAGCGCAGCTTTTTTTATCTGGACAGCGTCGTGCTGTCGGGGGAGTTCTGACATGGGAACGATCATGCGCAATGCCTACACGGCCGTGATTGCCCGCGGCGACTGGTGGGAGGGCCAGCTGCAGACCGAACCCTACGAGGCGGCATGGGCGTCGGAGGCCTTGTTTTTTGTCCGGGTGATGCAGACCGGCGATGGCGCGAACCAGGCACAGGCTGGCGCAGTGGCCCGGGTGCAGATATCGCCCGATGGCCTGCACTGGGTTGACGAGGGCGCGGTGATGCGCATCGCAGCGCAGGCCCAGGCATTGGCATACACACGGGTGCGCGAGTTCGGTGGCTGGTTGCGGCTGGCGGTCGATGTGCCCAACGGCGCGCGAATGCAGGTCGTGGCCACGCTGGCACTCAAGGCGTGACGCCGCCCGCGGCCATTGTCGAGCCGCCGGTCTACCCGCTCGAACTCGAATGGGTCGATCTGGCCGCGTATCGGCGCGGCAATACCGGCGTGGACCATGTCCACAGCTTTGACTCGGGCCGGCCTGGCCCGCATGTGATGGTCAATGCCCTGACCCATGGCAACGAGCTGTGCGGCATGCATGCGGTGCGCCGGTTGCTCGATGCGGGTGTACGGCCACGCTCGGGCCGGCTGACGCTGTCGTTTGCCAACGTGACGGCCTATGACCGGTTCGGACCGGATGCCCTGCAGTCGCGCTATGTGGACCGCGACTTCAATCGTCTATGGCATGACGCGTTGCTGGCAGCGGACACCACGTCGGTCGAGGGCCGGCGCGCCCATACCCTGTTGCCGTTGATACGCAGTGTGGACCTCCTGCTGGACCTGCATTCGACCTGGCACGCGGTGCTGCCATTTTTCGTGTTGTCGGGTTTGCCGCGGGCGCGCCGCTGGGCCGACCAACTGGCACTGCCGCCGCGCCAGTTGCTGTTGCCGGCATTGCGGCATGAGGGCTACCATCTGATCGACTACGCTGCCTTTGCCGATCCTGATGGCGATGCGGTGGGCTTGATCGCTGAATGCGGACAGCATTTTTCCGCTGCCAGTGCGCACACTGCATGGCAGGTGGCGTTACGGTTCCTTGTGGCCAGCGCTTGCATCGATGACAACGACGCGCAGGCGCTGGGCGCGGTGGCGCTCGCATCACCGGCCATCAGCCGGTTCGAGATTGTCCGGCCGGTCATCGCCCGGACTGACCGGTTGCGGCTGACTTGCTCATATGCTGGATTCGTGCAGTTCCGCGCCGGAGCGATCGCCGCCTACGATGGAGAAATCCCTGTCACCGCGCCGTTCAACGGTGCGGTGTTGCTGGCGCCCCGGCCCGATCCGGGCCCGGGGCAGCAGGCGTTTGCCTGGGGACGCCTGGTAATTTACTGACACGGCGAACGAGTAAATACTGACGCTCTCGCACTCGGCGTCGATCTATACTGTCCCACGAAATCGCGCGCCAAGTACGTGTGGTCAGGCCGGGTTCGGGTAGCCGGCACCTATGTCAGGAGCGCACGATGATTGTTGTCCACCACCTTAACGATTCCCGATCCCAACGGATCCTGTGGCTGCTCGAAGAGCTCGAGTTGCCGTACCAGGTCAAGCGCTACCAGCGCGACGCGACGACCCGGCTGGCACCGCCCGAACTCAAGGCCGTGCATCCGCTGGGCAAATCACCCGTGCTCACCGATGATGGCCAGACCATCATCGAGTCCGGGGCGATCGTCGACTACGTGATCCGGCACCATGGCAATGGCCGCTTGCAGCCATCCGTTGGCTGGCCGGAATACGAGACGTACCAGCAGTGGTTGCACTACTCGGAAGGATCGGCCATGTTGCCGCTGATGCTCAAGCTGTATGTATCGCGCCTGGGCGAGGCGGGTGCGCCGCTGGCGCCGCGCATCGACAGCGAGATCGCCAACCACCTGGGGTTTGTCAATGCATCGCTGGAGGGGCGCGAGTGGCTGGTGGGCGACCACCTGACCGGGGCCGACATCCAGATGAGTTTTGTCGGGGAGGCAGCGCGCGGCATGCGTGCCCAATACCCGCATATCGACGCCTGGGTCAAGCGTTTCCAGGCGCGTCCGGCGTACCGGCGCGCGCTTGATCGGGGTGGACCGTACGCGCTGGCAAGCTAAAGCAGCAACAGCACCAAAATGATCACCAGGCCGATGAACAGATTGGCCAGTACCCAGACCCGGATCGATCCCAGCGCCGCGCCGCCAGCCGGCCAATCGCTGCCGGCAACGGCGCGCTGCAGCCGCTTGTAGAGCACGAACCGGATGTGGCCGAAGATGGCCATCATCAAAATTCCCAGCGTGGCCATCACCATCCAGCTCATCGGCATGTCCACGCCGCTGTCCGATGCTCCGCTGGCGAACACGCCCATCATCCACAGACCGGATACGAGCACGATGATGATGGCGGCCGACACCGCGCCGAAGAAACGGCGCAACACGTCGTGCATCAACGTGACGCGGGCCGGCGGCTGCAGGCTGCCCAGCGCCGGGCGCAGGAAAAACAACACGAAGGCCATGCCGCCGATCCACAGGATGATGGACAACAGGTGCAATGTCTTGAGGAGGGCGTAGAGCATGGGGCGGTCTGATCTGCAGCTTGGCTGGGAAACCGGCAGTATGACAGGGCTTGTAGTTGCGCGTCACGGGATGCTGTGCTGGTTCCGGATCGGGCCAGTCAGTTCGCTACTGCAAAATTAGCTGGCGTACATTCCCGGCACGCTTGTTAGCCAGGGCAGGCTGCTGCAGCCAGCCGCCAGGCCGAATGACAGCACGGCCGGCGCCGTACACCGTCAGGTGCGCCCGCCTGCTGGCGGGCGCACCCGCTGCATCACAGTCGTCCGGTTAGCAGCAGCACGACGACGACCAAGAGGACCAGGCCGATACCACCACTGGGCCCATAGCCCCAACTACGGCTGTGGCCCCAGGTCGGGATCGCTCCGACAAGCAACAGCAGCAGGACGATCAACAAGATAGTACCTAGACTCATCGCGTTCTCCAGAAAAATGCAGGAAGTTGCCAGGGTCAAGGCCTGGTCCCCAAGAGTGCGCGGACAAGGCCTGCGCCGCGCAACTTTGACGGTGGCAGAAATCTCCACAACAAGGTCTGCCTGCGTCCTGCAGGCGACGGTCGGTGCGAGATCATGTCGGGCGTCGCGGTTGGCGGTGAGCGACCTTAGTGTGTACCGGGTGGCGCGCCGGGTCTGTCAGCCATGCCTGAGTTTGGTGTAGGACGGCAGGCAATGTGCGCTGACCGGGTCGGCGTCCTACAGGCGGTCGGCTGGTGCCGGCCTGCGCGCGTGGCAGAACGCGGCGCATCATGGCTTATTCGCCATATTCGGCTGCAACGGCAGGAGTGCCACCATGAACCGGCAATTCGCTTCCGACCTCACGTCCCGGCCCTGCGGGGGCGCGCCCAGGGACGTCGCCTGCCCCGCAATGCGATGCCGCCGGAATTGACCAAAACAGGTTTGGCGCGCTGCCTCGCGCTGTTGTGGCTAGTGCTGAGTTGCACCGTCGTTGCGGTGCCGCCGGCCTGGGGCCAAGACGGCGCGGCACTGCGTGCGCGCCACGCCAGCATGGCGCAGGCGCTCTCGGGCAATGCTTTCGGGCGTCCGCTGGTACTGGAGTCGAGCGAAACTGCGGGTAGGCTGCAGGGCGACATCTATGCCCGCATCGAGCAGCCGTTCGACGTTGTCGGACCCGCATTGCAAGGCGGCGCAAATTGGTGTGAGGTCTTGATCCTGCACCTCAATGTCAAGCTGTGTCGTGCCAATGCGACCGCGGCCGGGCCCACACTGAGGCTTGCCGTAGGCAGCAAGAGCGACCAACCGCTGGCCGACACCTACCAACTCGTGTTGGCAATACGCACGGTAGCCAGCCGGACCGATTACCTCCAGGTGTCGCTCAGTGCCGACCAGGGCCCTCTGGGCACCAGCGACTACCGCATCATGCTCGAGGTGGTCCCCATCGGCGACGGCCGCAGCTTCGTCCACCTCTCGTACACCTACCGCTACGGCATTGGCGCGGCCATCGCAATGCGCGGCTATCTGGCAACGATTGGCCGTGACAAGGTCGGCTTCAGCGTTGTCGGCCGCGAGGCCGATGGCACACCGTTGTACATCGGCAGCACGCGCGGTGTGGTGGAGCGCAATACGATGCGCTACTACATTGCGATCGAGGCCTACCTCGGCGCGCTGGCGTTGCCTCCCGCGCAGCGGTTCGAACGTCGCCTGGCGGCCTGGTTTGCCGGCGTCGAGCGCTATCCGGTGCAACTGCACGAACTCGAACTCGATGAATACCTCGCGCTCAAGCGGGGGCAAGCACAGCGGGCACCGGCAGACGGTTAGCCGTGTCGATTTTTTTCCATCAACCTGGAGCCACCATGAACATCCAAAATAGCCTCACACCGGTGATTTCCCTGGTGGCGGGGATCCTGATCCTGGTCATGCCCAGGCTGCTCAACTACATTGTCGCAATCTACCTGATTGTCATCGGTGTCGTCGGCCTGGTGGGCGGCGGGGCACTGCGCCTGGGCTAGCGGCGCGAGCGCCCATCAGGGCTGATCGGAATGCAGCAGTCCGGCCTGCGGCGCATCCCCGCAATGCAGGCCGGCGCCGGTTGCGCCCTGGATACAGGAGCCATTGAGCGCCGCAGCTGCCCGGGAACATGGGCGCATGCAGCCATTGCAGCCATTCAGGCGTAATCCGCCACTGGCACACAACTGCAGAACAGGTTGCGGTCGCCATACACGTTGTCGATGCGTCCAACCGGCGTCCAGTATTTCGCGTGTTTCAGGCTTGCGAGGGGAAACGCTCCCGTCTCGCGTGAATACGGCCGGTCCCACGCATCGCCGATCACCGATGCTGCAGTATGCGGCGCGTGCTTGAGCGGATTATTGTCCTGCGGCCACTCGCCGCGCTCGATCTTGCGGATCTCTTCCCGGATCGCGATCATTGCGGCGATGAAACGGTCCAACTCCTGCAAGTTCTCGCTCTCGGTCGGCTCGACCATCAGCGTGCCCGGGACCGGGAAACTCAACGTGGGCGCATGAAAGCCGTAGTCCATGAGGCGCTTGGCGACGTCCTCGGCGCTGACACCGTTGACACCGCCGCTGGTCTCCTTGAGTGGGCGCAGGTCCAGGATGCACTCATGTGCCACGTTGCCATTGGCGCTCGCATAGAGCGTGGGGTAGTGGTCCTTGAGCCGTGCGCTGATGTAGTTGGCGCACAGGATCGCAATCTCGGTGGCAGCTGTCAAACCGTCCGGCCCCATCATGCGGCAATACATCCAGCTGATCGGCAGAACCGCGGCATTGCCCAGCGGCGCTGCGGATATGGCACCCACGCCATGGGCGGGCAATCCACCAGAGACATGTCCCGGCAGGTACGGCACCAGATCAGCCACCACACAAACCGGTCCCACACCAGGACCGCCGCCGCCGTGCGGTATGCAAAAGGTCTTGTGCAAGTTCAGGTGACTGACGTCGCCGCCAAATTCGCCCGGAGCCGCGACGCCGACCAGCGCATTCATGTTGGCGCCGTCCACGTAGACCCGGCCACCATGCCGGTGCACCAGTGCGCACAACTCCTTTACCTGGGTCTCGAACACGCCGTGCGTGCTCGGGTAGGTGATCATCACCGCGGCCAGGTTGGCGCTGTGCTTCTCGCATTTGGACTTGAGATCGGCCATGTCGACGTTGCCCTTGCTGTCGCAAGCCGTCACCACCACGCTCAGGCCTGCCATCTGCGCGCTGGCCGGGTTGGTGCCATGGGCGCTGGAAGGGATCAGGCAGATGCTGCGGTTGGCCTGGCCGTTGGCGGCGTGGAAGGCGCGTATGGCCAGCAGGCCGGCGTATTCGCCCTGGCTGCCGGCGTTGGGCTGCAGGCTGATGCCGGCGTATCCGGTGGCCTGGCACAACCAGTCGCGCAGTTGCTGGTCCAGTTCGACATAGCCCTGGCGCTGCGCGATCGGCGCAAATGGGTGAATGTCGGCGAACTGCGGCCAGGTGATCGGAATCATCTCGCTGCTCGCATTCAGTTTCATCGTGCAGCTGCCCAGTGGGATCATGCTGCGGTCCAGCGCCAGGTCTTTGTCGGACAGGCTGCGCAGGTAGCGCAACATACTGGTCTCGCTGTGGTGGGTGTTGAACACCGGGTGGCAGAGGAAGCTGCTGCCGCGTTGCAGGCCGTCCGGCAGCATCGATGCGAGTCCGGTTTCGCATTGCGCAACGGTCGGCAGGGTCTGTCCTGCATGGGCAAAAAGGGACCACAGCAGCGTCAGGTCGGCGCGCGTGCTGGTCTCGTCGAGCGACACGGCCAGGCAGCCGTCCAGGCCGATGCGCAGGTTGACCCGTGCCTGTTGCGCGCGCTGCAACACCGCCGATGTGCCGGCGCCGGTCAGGACGGTCAGTGTGTCGAATGCGCTGGTACTGGCCAGCGGGTAGCCGAGCACTTGCAGGCCGCGCGCGAGAATGGCCGTCAGCATCGCAATGCGCCGTGCGATGCGGGTCAGGCCGGCAGGCCCGTGGTAGACCGCATACATGCTGGCAACCACCGCGGGCAGCACCTGCGCAGTGCAGATGTTGGATGTGGCCTTTTCACGCCGGATATGCTGTTCGCGCGTCTGCAACGCCAGCCGGTAGGCCGGGTTGCCATGCACGTCGATACTGACGCCGGCCAGCCGGCCCGGCATCGAGCGCTTGTATTCGTCGCGGCAGGCCAGGTAGGCGGCGTGCGGTCCGCCGTTGCACAGCGGCATGCCAAAGCGCTGGGTGGTCCCGACGACGATATCCGCGCCCCATTCGCCGGGTGGCGCCAGCAGCGTCAAAGCCAGCAGGTCGGCCGCGACGCACAAGGCCGCGTTGCTGGCATGCACCTGTTCGACCAGCGGACGCAGGTCGTGGATGTCGCCGGTCGTTGCCGGATACTGCGCCAGCACGCCGAAAAAGTCGCCGTTGCCAATCAATGTCGCCAACGCTCCGACGCGCACTGCAATGCCCAACGGCGCGGCGCGGGTCTGGATGACCTCGATCGTCTGAGGATGGCAATCGTCGGCGACCAGGAAGGTATTGCTCATGCTTTTGACGCTGCGTTTGGCCAACGTCATCGCCTCGGCCGCCGCGGTGGCTTCGTCCAGCATCGATGCATTGGCAATCGCCATGCCGCTCAGGTCGCAGACCATGGTTTGAAAATTGATCAGCGCCTCCAGGCGGCCCTGCGAGATTTCCGCCTGGTAGGGCGTGTAGGCGGTGTACCAGGCCGGGTTCTCCAGCACGTTGCGCAGGATCACGCCCGGGGTGTGGGTGCCGTAATAGCCCTGGCCGATGAAGTTGCGCCAGACCTGGTTCTTGTCGGCGATGGCCCGGATCTCTGCCAGCGCGGCCGCCTCGGAGATGGCTGCAGGTATGTCCATGCGGGTGGCGCGGGCGATCGACCGTGGCACGATACCTGCAACCAGGGCCTGGCGCGAGGCGGCGCCAACCACCGACAGCATGTGCGTCTCGTCGCTCGGGCTGATGCCGATATGGCGGCTGATGAATTCATGCTGGTGCTCCAGCGCTTCCAGCGTCATGGCAGATGGCTTCGACATGGCGTTCTCACAGGGTGTAGGTGCAACGCCGACGCGGGCGCAGCATGATCGGATTCAGGTGCATAGGTGCCGCGCAGGGCCGGTCGCGCGAAAGATCAGGCATTGGCCGAAAAGCTGCCGTAGGCGGTCTCGTCCATCAGCGCATCGAGTTGGGAGGCATCGGACAGCCTGACCTTGAAAAACCAGCCTGCGCCCAGCGGGTCGGAGTTGGCCAGCGAGGGGTCGGCGCGCAACGCTTCGTTGACTTCAGTGACTTCACCACTGACCGGCATGTACACATCGGCCGCCGCCTTGACGGACTCGACGACGCCAGCGACCTCCTTTGCGTCGAAGTGCTTGCCAAGCTCGGGCAGGTCCACGAAAACCACGTCGCCAAGCGCATCCTGCGCATGCATGGTGATGCCGACGGTCGCGATGCCGGCATCGATGTTGAGCCATTCGTGGTCTTCGGTGTATTTGATTGCCATGGGATTCTCCAGTTGGGTGAAGGGTAGGTCAGATGGGTTGCGAAGAAACGGCGCCGGGTGCGGCAGGGGCCGGATCATTGCGTGGGTGGCTGTCAGCCGCGGAAATAGCGATGCGGGACGAAGGGCATGCCGACGACTTCCATCGGAACCGCCTTGCCCCGCACCAGGGCCTGCAGTCGGGTGCCGGGGACCGCGCATTCGCTTGGTACATAGGCCATCGCTACGGGCTCGTTGATGGTCGGCCCGAGCAGGCCGCTGGTGACCTCGCCGACCGGCTTGCCGGTGCAGTCCTGCAGCAAGCTGTGGTCGCGCACCGGAATCCGCTCCAGCGCTTTCAGACCGACACGTTTGCGTTTCGGTGCGCCTTCGCCACCGGCGAGTTGCGACAGCACGATGTCGGCGCCGGGAAATCCGCCGGCGCGCGCGCCGCCCATACGTCGAACCTTCTGGATGGCCCAGTTCAGATTGGCCTCGACCGGTGTGGTGGTGGGGTCCAGGTCATTGCCGTACAGGCATAGGCCGGCCTCCAGACGCAAGGAGTTGCGCGCGCCCAGGCCGATCGGCTTGACTTCGGCCTGCGCGAGCAGGATGCGGGCCAGTGCCTCGGCCTGTTTTTCATGCACCGAGATCTCGAAGCCGTCCTCGCCGGTATAGCCGCTGCGGGTGGCGAAAATCTCGATCTGCTGGCGCGCGCCGTCCGATTCCGACACCACACTGCATCGCGCGCCGGTCATGAACGTCAATTTCTCGATGCCGGGCGATAGGCGTTGCATCACGCTGACCGCCAGTGGTCCCTGCAGTGCGAGCAATGCCAGCTCCGGGCAGGGTATGACCTCGCAGCGATTGCCGATCCGTGCCTCGATATGTGCGAGGTCTGCGCTCTTGCAGGCGCCGTTGACGATGACGAACAGGTCGCCGTGGTGCAGGTAGTCGCGGTTGACCAACATCAGGTCGTCCAGGATGCCGCCCGCATCGTTGAGCAACAGGCCATAGCGCTGCTTGCCCAGCGCCAGGTCGATCACATCCACCGGCATCAGCGATTCGAAGGCCGCCCCTGCATCGGGCCCGAGCAGGCGCAATTGGCCCATGTGCGAGACATCGAACAGGCCCGCCGCGGCGCGGGTGTGCAGGTGCTCGGCCATGACGCCGCCGGGATATTGCACCGGCATGGTGTAGCCGGCAAATGGCACCATGCGCGCGCCGAGTTCCATGTGCAGGGCATGCAGTGGCATCTGACGCAATGAATCAGGGGTGCTGGACAAATGGCTTCTCCCGGGGCAACTGTTGAACCATGGCCAAAGCCATGGGCTGCCCCCGCTGTCCGTGGTACCTGAGAGATTCACCGCATGCGTCTGCACCTGGCGGTGCGGCAAGCGGCTTGCTCCTTCGGTGGGCGGCGCCCGGCGCCACCTCTCTCCAGTGGGGAAACGCCACGTGGCTTGTTGGCCACGGACGGTTGCCAGTCCTTTTTGCCTGAGCGTTCAACCGGCTGCGATCAGCCCGTACTGCGCCTTCGGCGGTCCTCTCAGGGAGGACGCTCTCCTGACGAAACGTTCCGACTATAACCGCAATACTCCGCCAAACCTTCAAGGACCGCGTTTGTCGTGCGGGCGACTCTGCCGGTGTTACATGCCCGCGTAGTTCGGCCCGCCTCCGCCTTCAGGCGTGACCCAGACGATGTTCTGGGTCGGGTCCTTGATGTCGCAGGTCTTGCAGTGCACACAGTTCTGCGCATTGATCTGCAGCCGGTCCGTGTTGTCGTCGGCCTTGACGAACTCGTAGACGCCGGCCGGGCAATAGCGCGCCTCCGGCCCGGCATATTTGCGCAGGTTGATGCCCACCGGCACCGAGGCGTCCTTGAGCGTCAGGTGCGCCGGCTGTTGCTCCTCATGGTTGGTGTTGCTGATGAACACGCTGGACAACCGGTCGAAGGTCAGCTTGCCATCGGGCTTGGGATAGACGATGGGCTTGCAATCGGCGGCCGGCTTCAGGTAGGCATGGTCCGGCTTGTCGCGGCGCAGTGTCCACGGAATATTGCCGCGCAGCGCGAATTGCTCGATACCGTTCATCAGCGTGGCCACGGTCAGGCCCTTCTTGAACCAGGCCTTGAAGTTGCGCGCCTTGTTGAGTTCGGCATACAGCCAGCTTGTCTCGAACGCCTCCGGATAGGCCTCGAGCACGTCATGCTGGCGACCTGCGCCGATCGCGTCGAACGCGGCCTGCGCAGCCAACATGCCGGTCTTGATCGCGGCGTGGCTGCCTTTGATGCGGCTGACGTTCAGATAACCCGCATCGCAGCCGACCAGCGCACCGCCCGGGAAGACGGTCTTGGGCAGGCTGAGCAGGCCGCCCGCGGTGATGGCGCGCGCGCCATAGGCAATGCGCTTGCCGGGCTTGATGCCCTTGGCCTCGTCGCCTTCCAGGTAGAAGCGGATGTTCGGATGGGTTTTCCAGCGCTGGAATTCCTCGAACGGGCTCAGGTAGGGGTTGCTGTAGTCGAGCCCGGTGATGAAACCCAGCGCCACCTTGTTGTCGTCGAAGTGGTAGAGGAACGCGCCGCCATAGGTGTTGTCGTCCATCGGCCAGCCGGCGGTGTGCAGCACAAAGCCGGGCTGGTGGCGCTGCGGATCGATCTCCCACAACTCCTTGACGCCCAACCCGTAGGTCTGCGGGTCGCTGTCGGCATCGAGCTTGAAGTGGGCAATCAATTGCCTGCCCAGATGCCCGCGTGCGCCCTCGGCGAATACGGTGTACTTGGCATGCAGTTCCATGCCAAGCTGGAAGCTGTCGCCGGGATTGCCGTCCTTGCCCACACCCATGTTGCCGGTGGCAACACCCCGGACCGAGCCGTTCTCGTTGTAGAGCACCTCGGCAGCCGCGAAGCCCGGAAAAATCTCGACGCCCAGCGCCTCGGCCTGCTCGGCCATCCAGCGCGTCACCGAACCCAGGCTGACGATGTAGTTGCCGTGGTTCTGCAGGCAGGCCGGCAGCAGGAAGTTGGGGGTCCGAAACGATGACTTCTCGCCCAGGAACACCATGGCATCGTCGGTAACCGGCTGGTTCAAGGGCGCGCCGCGCTCCTTCCAGTCCGGGATCAATTCGCCGAGCGCGATCGGATCCATGATCGCGCCCGACAGAATATGGGCGCCTGGCTCGGAGCCTTTTTCCAGCACCACCACCGACAGTTCCTTTTCGGCCAGCGCCGCCAACTGCTTGAGATGGATCGCAGTGGCCAGGCCGGCCGGGCCGCCACCCACGACAACCACGTCGTAATCCATGGCCTCGCGTGGGCCGTGCTGCGCGATGATTTCTGCTGGGGTCATGGTTGCTGAGCTTTCAGGACGGTCGATGCCGATTTCGGGTGGAGAAGCGATTTTATGCGGCGCCTTCAGGTGCGACGCCATAATCGATTGATCAACCATTTTTTGGAAAGTTGAGCCATGGCATACAGCATCGACCTCTCGGGCCGCGTCGCCTTCATCACGGGTGCGTCCGGTGGGCTGGGCGCGCAGTTTGCCCGCACCTTGTCCAATGCCGGGGCAGCCGTGGTTCTGGCCAGCCGTCGCATCGACAAGCTCAAGGAGCTGCGCGCGCAGATCGAGGGCGCGGGGGGGCACGCGCATGTGGTCGAACTCGACGTGACGGACCACGATTCGATCAAGGCCGCGGTGGCGCATGCGGAAACCGAGGTCGGCTCGATCGATATCCTGGTCAACAACTCCGGTGTCAGCACCACGCAGCGGCTGCAGGATGTCGGCGAGGATGACTACGACTTCGTGTTCGACACCAACGTCAAGGGCGCCTTCTTCGTCGCCCAGGAAGTCGGCAAACGCATGCTGGCGCGCGCCGTTGGGGCCGCGCCGGGCACCTTCATCGGCGGGCGGATCGTCAATATTGCGTCGACCGCCGGACTGCGCGTGCTGCCGCAGATCGGCGTGTATTGCATGAGCAAGGCCGCGGTCGTGCAGATGACCCGTGCGATGGCGGTCGAATGGGGCCGGTTCGGCATCAATGTCAATGCGATCTGCCCCGGCTTCATCGATACCGAGATCAACCACCACCACTGGAACACCGAGCAGGGCCGCAAGCTGATCCAGATGACGCCGCGCAGACGCCTTGGCGCGGTGGCCGACCTCGATGCCTTGCTGGTGATGCTGTGCGCCAAGGAGAGCCATTTTGTCAACGGCGCGGTGATTGCCGCCGACGACGGAATCACGGCATGAGGCTGGAACTGCCGCAGCACAAGAAGCAGGTTTTCGAGACCAGCATCCCGATCCGCTGGGGCGACATGGATGCAATGGGGCATCTGAACAACACCAGCTATTTCCGCTACATGGAGGTCTGTCGCATCGACTGGCTGGCGACGATCGACAGCGTGCCGAGCCCCGCCGGCGAGGGCATCGTCATTGTCAATGCGTTCTGCAACTTCTACCGCCAGCTGACCTACCCGGGTAATGTGCTGCTCAGGATGTACACCAGCGACCCGGCGCGCACAACGTTCGAGACCTGGGTCACGATGGAGCGCACCGATGAACCCGACACCCTCTGCGCGGCTGGTGGCGCGACGACGATATGGGTGGATTTTCCGAAGCAAAAGGCAATAGCGCTGCCCGACTGGTTGCGGACCGTCGTCAGCTGAAGGCTATTTCTGGCGCGGCACCCGCCCCAGCAGATAGAACTCCGGGTTCGGCATCATGCCGCTCATGTTGGCCATGCGGTTGGACAGGCCGAAGAATGCCGTGATCGCGCCGATGTCCCAGACGTCCTCGTCGTTCAGGCCGTGGGCGTGCAGGGCCTCGAAGTCGGCGTCAGCCAGTTCGTTCGATTGCTGGCAGACCTTCATGGCGAAATCGAGAATGGCGCTTTGACGCGGCGAGATGTCGGCCTTGCGGTAGTTGACGGCCACCTGGTCGGCCACCAGCGGCTTTTTCTCGTAGATGCGCAGGATCGCGCCATGCGCGACGACGCAATACAGGCAGTTGTTGGCGGCGCTGGTCGTGGTCACGATCATTTCGCGCTCGCCCTTGGTCAGGCCCGACTCCTCGCGCAGCATCAGCGCGTCGTGGTAGGCAAAAAAAGCCCTCCATTCGGCCGGCCGGCGCGCCAGACCCATGAAGACGTTGGGAATGAAGCCGGATTTTTCCTGCACCTCGAGGATGCGCGTGCGGATGTCCTCGGGCAGGTCCTTGAGTTCGGGGGCGGGGTAGCGGTTCATCGTGCTTCCTTGTGGTGTCGGTATCACATGCCAGGTTGGCAGACCAGCTTACCAGCGCGCGCCGAACTGGCGCTGCAGGTCCTGCAATTGCGCCGGATCGAGCGGCGACAAGGGCCGCGATCCCAAGCACACGAGCCGGGCTGTCTCTTCCAGTTCTTCGAGTGTGGCCATCGCCGTTGCGGGCGACGTGTGCCAGACGTTGGGCCCCAGGCGTTCGAGCATGACCGCGCGCAGTTCGATGCCGTCGGCCGCGTAACGGGCAATCGTCTCGCTCACCCGTTCGGCCGCTTGCGGGTCGCCGGGAAAGTGGTACGGGATCACCGGCACCCGTCCGACCTTCATGACGCAATAGGGCGTGATGGGTGGCAACAACTCAGCGCCATGTGGCGCCAAGGTCAGGGCGACGCAATGGCTGCTGTGCGTATGCAGGACGCAGCGCACCGGGCCGGAGAATCGGGCCGTGGCGCCATAGATGCGGGTGTGCAGTGCAATCGTCTTGCTTTGCCTGTCGCCACTGAGGTGTTGTCCGTGGCTGTCCAGCCGCGCCAGCCGTGCCGGGTCCAGGAAACCGAGGCAGGCATCGGTGGGCGTGATCAGGAATCCGTCGTCCAGCCGCACACTGATGTTGCCGGCGCTGGCATGGACATAACCACGCTCGAACAGGCTCTTGCCGATGCGGCATATTTCTTCGCGGGCCAGGGATTCGTTCATGGGCTAGTGTGCATGGGAAGGCTACGGGGTTTGTCCACCCATCAGCTTATGAACCAGATCGGCGGTAGTGCAAGCCAGGTTTTTTCCAGGTATTTTCGCATCAGGCGCGCTCGGTATGTCGCGACGGTCCGGTGGCTGATCGCCAGCGCCCGGCCGATCTGCTTGCTGGTCAGCCCGTCCAGCAGATGGGCCGCGACCTCGCGTTCAACGAGTGGCTCACTAGTGCGAAGAAATACGGTTGGCTTTCCGTAGTATCGTTCGGAGCTCATCACCAGGAGACAAGCGTGAACAAGATTTTCCCCTCCGCCGCCAAGGCGCTCCAAGGTATCGTCAAGGACGGCCAATTGATGGCCGTAGGCGGCTTCGGCCTGTGCGGCATTCCCGAGGCGCTGATCGATGCGCTGCGCGATAGCGGCGTGAAAGACCTGACCGTTATCTCCAACAACGCCGGCGTCGACGGTTTCGGCCTGGGCAAGTTGCTCGAGACGCGTCAGATCAAGCGCATGGTCTCCAGCTATGTGGGCGAGAACAAGGAGTTCGAGCGCCAGTACCTGGCCGGTGAACTGGAACTGGAATTCACGCCCCAGGGCACGCTGGCCGAGAAGCTGCGTGCAGGGGGCGCGGGCATTCCGGCCTTCTTCACCAAGACCGGTGTCGGAACCCTGGTCGCCGAGGGCAAGGAACTGCGCGAGTTCGACGGCGAGACCTATGTGATGGAGCGCGCGCTGGTGCCCGACGTGGCGCTGGTCAAGGCGCATCGCGCCGACAAGTCGGGCAATCTGCAGTTTCGCTATACCGCACGCAACTTCAATCCTGCCGCGGCGATGGCCGGCAAGGTCACGATTGTCGAGGTCGAGGAAATCGTCGAAACCGGTGCGATGGAGCCGGACCAGGTGCATTTGCCGGGCATCTATGTGCACCGTATCGTGCTCAATGCCGATCCGGAAAAGCGCATCGAGAAGCGCACGATCCGCGACAAGGCAACCGCCTGAACCCGAGCAACGTCACGAACTGGAGATAGATATGGGCTGGACTCAAGACCAAATGGCGGCGCGTGCTGCCAAGGAACTGCAAGACGGGTTTTACGTGAATCTGGGTATCGGCATCCCGACGCTGGTGGCCAACCATGTTCCTGCAGACATGGAAGTGTGGCTGCAGTCGGAGAACGGCATGCTGGGCATCGGCCCATTCCCGACCGAGGACGAGGTCGATGCCGACCTGATCAATGCCGGCAAGCAGACCGTGACCACGATGGCCGGCTCATCCATCTTCGGCAGCCACGACAGCTTTGCGATGATCCGCGGCGGCAAGATCAACCTGTCCATCCTGGGTGCCATGCAGGTCAGCGAAAAGGGCGACCTGGCCAACTGGATGATCCCCGGCAAGATGGTCAAGGGCATGGGCGGCGCGATGGACCTTGTGGCCGGCGTCAAGCGCGTGCTGGTGCTGATGGAGCATGTCGCCAAGAAGAAAGACGGCAGCATCGACCTGAAGATCCTGCCCGCCTGCACCCTGCCGCTCACCGGCGTGGCCGTGGTCAACCGCATCATCACCGACTTGGCCGTGCTGGACGTGACGCCGCAAGGCCTGAAGGTCGTCGAGATCGCCAGCGGCGTGACCCGCGAGGAACTTCAGGCCAAGACGGGCGTGCCGCTGCACTGAAACGAAGGGTGTCGGGTCTCAAGGAAATGTGGCGTTGCCGCTTTCCTTGATCCCCACGGTGAATGGCCGGTCCCGGCCGGCCTTGGGGCGCTCAGTACGTGGCGCGGCCGCCGGAAATGTCGAACACCGCGCCGGTGCTGAAGGCACAGTCCTCGGACGCGAGCCA
Organism: Rhodoferax sp.; assembly: GCA_043759735.1. GTDB lineage: Bacteria > Pseudomonadota > Gammaproteobacteria > Burkholderiales > Burkholderiaceae_C > CAISIP01. The sequence continues at coordinate 175 of JAYUQC010000269.1, read as the reverse complement.
GGCGATCATCGCCGCGACCTCGTCGACCTGAAGAAAGCGGCCCATCGGAATCTTGCCCAGCATGAAGTCGATGTGCTCCTGCTTCATCGAATCGAAGATCGCGGTCTTGGCCGCCGCCGGGGTGACCGCGTTGACCAGCACGCCGGTCTTGGCCAGTTCCTTGCCGAGCGACTTG
>JAYUQC010000268.1:0-18818 GCA_043759735.1 Rhodoferax sp. | reverse complement strand
AAATCGTGGAGGCGCGACACCCAGAAGCGCAGCGCGCCGGCGCGCAGCATCGCCGGCCAGGCGCTGCACTCAACCGGCGTGTACGGACGCACTGCCGCATAGGCGTCGAGGAAGGCGCGTGTGCGCGCAGTATCCAGCGCGCCGTCGGCGGCGATACACCAGTCGTTGACGGCGATGGCCACGTCGTAGAGCAATACGTCGGTGCAGGCAAAATAGAAATCAATGACGCCGGCCACCCGTTCGCCGGCAAACAGCACGTTGTCGCGGAACAGATCGGCATGGATGGCGCCGCGCGGCAGCGCCCGGTACAGCGAGGACTCGGCGATGTGGTTCTGGTAGGCCAGTTCGGATCGCAGCAACTCGGCCTGTTGCCCGTTGGCGTGCGGCAGGATCGCCGGCACGGTGTCGTTCCACCAGGGCAGGGCGCGCAGGTTGGGCTGCTCCAGCGGAAAGTCGCGCGCCGCCAGGTGCATGCGCGCCAAGGCAGTGCCGACTGCGGTGCAATGGCTGGTGTCGGGCAGCAGCGCGCTCTTGCCCGACAGCCGATTCACCACGGTGGCAGGTTTGTCCTTGAGGCGGTGGAGGTAGATGCCAGCGGAGTCCTCAGCCGGATCCGGCACCGGAATGCCGCGCGCGGCCAGGTGCTTCATCAGAGCCAGGTAGAACGGCAGTTGTTCGAAGCCCAGGCGTTCGAACAGCGTCAGCACGTATTCGCCCCGGCTGGTGCTGACGAAATAGTTGGTGTTCTCGATGCCGCCCGTGCAGCCCTGCATCGCACGCAGTTCGCCCAGGCCAAGCTTGTGGATCAGGTCGCCCACCTCCTGGGCAGCGACCTCTGTGTATACCGCCATGGATCAGTGCTGCGGGCCTTAGAAGCCGATGATTTTCCAGACCCGGGTGCCGCCGTTGGCCGTTCCGTTGCCCCGCTCGCCGCGCGCCAGCTTGCGGTTGCTGCTGCCGGGCTGGATGTCGTATGCGGGCATGCCGCTTTTGGGAGCCACGACGATGCTCTGGGTTTCGCCGCCAACGCGCAACTCGTCGATGCGCGAGCCGGCGTCTTCGATCTGAATACGCTCGATGCGCTGGTCCGGGCGCCGGGCCGTTGCCGGCGTGCTGCCGTCATTGGCGGGCGCGCTCTGCGCGAAGCTTGATCCGGTGCAGGCCAGGGCCATGGCCAGCACACCGGGAGTGACGAAACGATGGTGCGACATGGACCCGATTGTAGGACCACTGCGATGCGTCGGTGGCAGGCACAATGGCGCGATGAACGCCACCGCAACCCCTGTCGACGCGACAACGCCTGAGCGGCGCCGCACCCTGCTGCTGGTGGACGGCTCGAGCTACCTGTACCGCGCCTTCCATGCCATGCCCGACCTGCGCGCCGTACCCGATGACCCGGCCAGTCCGGCCACCGGCGCGATTCGCGGCATGGTCAACATGATGCGCAGCCTGCGCAAGGAGATACCGGCCGATTACGCGGCCTGCGTGTTCGATGCCAAGGGCCCCACTTTTCGCGACGCGATATACCCTGAATACAAGGCCCAGCGCAGTCCGATGCCAGATGACCTGCGCGCGCAGATACCGCCGATCCACGCGGTGGTGCGGCTGCTCGGCTGGACAGTGCTCGACGTGCCCGGCGTAGAAGCCGATGACGTGATCGGCACCTTGGCGGTGATCGCTGCGCGCCAGGGCATCGAGGTGATCGTCTCCAGCGGCGACAAGGACCTGGCTCAGCTGGTGGACGAGCACATCACCATCGTGGACACGATGAACGGAAAGCGGCGCGACCTGGCCGGCGTCGAAGCGGAATTCGGTGTGCCGGCGCGGCTGATGGTCGATTTCCAGACGCTGGTGGGCGACACGGTCGACAACGTGCCAGGGGTACAGAAGGTCGGGCCCAAGACGGCCGCCAGGTGGTTGCAGGAGTATGGTTCGCTCGACGCGCTGGTGGCCAACGCGGGCGCGATCAAGGGCGTTGCCGGGCAGAACCTGCGCGACGCGCTCGGCTGGCTGCCGACCGGGCGCGCCCTGCTCACCGTCAAGACCGACTGCGACCTGGACAGCTGGATCAAGGGCCTGCCAGCGCTCGACGCCATGGCGATCGGCGAGCAGGACACCGAAGCCCTGAAACAGTTCTACGCCACCTACGGCTTCAAGGGCCTGGTGCGGACCTTGTCAGCTGGCGGATCGGACGACGCCGACAAGCCGGGCTCCAGCGGCGAACCCGCGGCGGCGAACGGCGCGTCCGCGCCCGGGCAGGACCCGCCCATCACCTTGCGAGCCGACGCGCCGCCGACCCAGTACGAAACCATCCTGACATGGGATCAGCTGGACGCCTGGCTGGAACGACTGGTCGGCGCCGAGCTGGCGGCGCTCGACACCGAGACCACGTCACTGGACGAGATGCGGGCCGAGATCGTCGGCGTGAGCTTCAGCGTGACGCCGGGCCGGGCCGCCTATGTGCCGCTGGCGCACAACTACCCCGGCGCGCCGGACCAGTTGCCGCGCGATGCCGTGCTGGCGCGGCTCAAACCCTGGCTGGAGGATCCGCAACACCACAAGCTGGGGCAGCACATCAAGTACGACCGCCATGTGTTTGCCAATCACGGCATCGAGGTGCAGGGTTATGTGCATGACACGATGCTGCAGAGCTACGTGCTCGAAGTGCACCGGCCGCACGGCCTGGCCAGCCTGGCCGAGCGGCACCTTGGGCGAAGCGGCATCAGCTACGAAGACCTGTGTGGCAAGGGTGCGCACCAGATCGGCTTTGACCAGGTCGATATTGAACGGGCGGCTGAGTATTCCTGTGAAGATTCCGACCAGACGCTCGATGTGCACCGCGTCTTGTGGCCAAGGATCCAGGCCGACCCCAAGCTGGCCTTCATCTACCAACTGGAGATCGACAGCAGCGAAGCCTTGTATCGGGTCGAGCGCAATGGGGTGTTGATCGACGCGCCGACGCTGGCAGCGCAGAGCCATGAACTGGGCCAGCGCATCATGCAGCTGGAGGCACAGGCGCATGTGCTGGCGGGCCAGCCATTCAACCTGGGCAGTCCGAAGCAGATCGGCGAGATTTTTTTCGCCAAGCTCGGCCTGCCGGTCGTCAAGAAGACCGCCACGGGGGCGCCCAGCACCGACGAGGAAGTGCTGGAAAAACTGGCGCAAGACTTTCCGCTGCCGGCCAAGATTCTGGAGCACCGAGGCCTGGCCAAGCTCAAGGGTACTTACACCGACAAGTTGGCCCAGCTGGCGCATCCACGTACCGGCAGGGTGCATACGCACTATGCCCAGGCGGTCGCGGTCACCGGGCGCCTGTCGAGCAACGACCCGAACCTGCAGAACATACCGATCCGCACCGCCGAGGGACGCCGGGTGCGCGAAGCCTTTGTCGCTCCGAGCGGCCATGTGATCGCAAGTGCCGACTACAGCCAGATCGAGTTGCGCATCATGGCCCATATCAGCGGGGACGAGGCGCTTGTGCGCGCGTTTGCCGAGGGCATGGATGTGCACCGTGCCACCGCGGCCGAGGTGTTTGGCGTGGCGCCGGAGCAGGTCAGCAGCGAACAGCGCCGGTATGCCAAGGTCATCAATTTCGGGCTGATCTACGGCATGAGCGCCTATGGTCTGGCGCGCAGCCTGTCGATCGACAACACCGCGGCGAAGAACTACATCGAGCGCTATTTCCAACGCTATCCTGGTGTCAAGCGCTATATGGACGAGACAAAGGAGCTGGCACGCGAAAAAGGGTTTGTCGAAACCGTGTTCGGTCGCCGGCTATACCTGCCGGAGATCCGTTCGCCCAACGGACCGCGTCGCAGCGGCGCCGAGCGACAGGCCATCAATGCGCCGATGCAGGGTACCGCGGCGGACCTGATCAAGCTCAGCATGGTCAAGGTGCAGCAGGTGCTGGATGCCGAGCGGCGGGCGACCCGGATGATCATGCAGGTGCATGACGAACTGGTGTTCGAGGTACCGCAGGCCGAGGTCGCGTGGCTGCGGCTGGAGATCCCGCGCCTGATGGCGTCGGTGGCCGCGTTGCGGGTACCGCTGGTGGCCGAGATCGGCGTGGGCGCGAACTGGGACCAGGCGCACTGAGAGTGGCATCGGCGCAGGGCGTTTTGGCGCGGCGCCGGCGCGCCGGTTCAGTTCAATTCGCCGGGGCGCGAGCGCGGTGCATCCTTGTCGATCTCCCAATCGGCCAGGTCGGCCACTTCATAGCGCGCGCGTCCGGCGCTCTTGGCGCGGTACATGGCGGCATCGGCCGCATTGACCAGTGAGGCGGAGTCGCGCGACGCACTCGGGACCACTTGGGCGATGCCGATGCTGAATGTGACATGGGTTGCGGTCGGCGAAGCGGCATGGGGCAGTGCCAGCTGGGCAATGCCATCGAGGCAGCGCTGTGCCAGTTCCTCGGCCTGCGGCAATCCGGCCGCCGGCAACAGAATGACGAACTCCTCGCCGCCATAACGCGCCACCAGTTCGCCGGCGCGCCGAACACATGCCTGCAACAGCCCTGCGACCTGGCGCAGGCACTCATCACCGGCGACATGCCCATAGTGATCGTTGTAGCGCTTGAAATGGTCGATATCGACAATCAGCAGGCCCAGGCAGGTGCCGGCGCGCGCGGCGCGCAGCCATTCGACCGCCAGTGTTTCATCGAAACGACGACGGTTGGTGATGCCGGTCAGGCTGTCGGTCGCAGACTGGCGCACCAGTTGCTCATTGGCCCTGGTTGCCTGGTGTTGCGCCCGAACCAGTTCGGTGACATCGGCGCGCACCACCACGACGGCGCCGTGCTCGCTGTGGGACACCAGGGCCTGGACCCAGCGATCGCCGGGGTAATGCAGCAGCGCCGCCTGGTCCTGGTGTGAGCGCGGTGCCTGCAGGTTGTCACCACTGTGGGGCAATCCCTGTGCTGCATAGGGCTCGACACCGAGTTCGCGCTCGCGGCGCAGCAGGTCCTGGTGACCCGTTCCGGCGTCCTGCCGGTGTGACAGACCGGGGATCAGGTGGTCCAGAAAGCGATTGCTGATCGCGAGCTGATTGCGTCTGTCGAACACGGCCACTCCGACTGGCAGGCTGTCGAGTGCTGCCACCAACTGGTCGCGCTCTCCCTGTGCGGCCTGCAGCGCCCGTGTCAGCCCGTGCTGCAGATCCAATGCAGTCCGGGCGTGATCCAGTTGGCGACCCAGGCGAAGCGCAAGCGCGGCGCCCAGGGCCCCTTGCAACAGCACGAGCAGGGCCACCTTGAGCCCCGAGCGCAGCGATGGCGTTCCGTCCAGGACCAGCCACGCTGCCAGCAAGGCGCACAGGACGGTGGTCAGCATAAAGGCCGATGCGACGACACGTCGCAGTCTGGTTGCAGCCAACGTGGTCGCCACAGTAATCATTGGGATGATGGTTGGAGTATCAAGGCATCCTGTGGCGTGCCCGGGTCCTGCGGGATTATCGGCATACACGGGCTGGCACTGAAGAAGCTTCATGGCCGAGCGCTCAGTTGAAATCTGCGACACTCGTGCGTGACCATGCGTTGCGACGACCCGGTTGTCGCGCCGGGCAGTGCATCGAACCGCCTGACCGGGCCTGCCGACGACGCAAGCGTGCAATTTGCGGGCCACGATACCCTGGACCTACCCGATAAAGAGACAACTTCCATGACCCTGGGCGCGATCCTGCTGGGAACGCTTGCTGCTGGTATCGGCAGTGTATGGCTGGCCGCATTGCTGAGTTTTGGGGTACTGGCGCGCTACACCCAGCACATGCTGAGCCTGGCCGCAGGCGCCTTGTTGGCGACAGCCTTCATGCACCTCTTGCCGGAAGCATTCGAAAGTACGATCGGGCCCCAGCGGCTCTTTCTGACCTTGCTGGTGGGCCTGGTGTTCTTTTTCCTGCTCGACAAGGCCGAACTCTGGCACCACGGCCATGAACACCACCACGGCAATTCCGCCGCAGGGGGAGTGCACGGGCACGTACACGGGCCTGCGCACGGCCACGACCACGCTGGCAGTCATCCTGGCGACGGCTCCGCCGACCACGCCAACGACCACCACCCCACGTCAGCGCGGTCCGCACCGCCCGCCGGGAGTTGGGCGGTATTGGCTGGCGATTCGGTGCATTGTTTTGGCGATGGTGTGCTGATCGCTTCGGCCTTCATAGCCGATATGCGTCTGGGCCTGATCGCGGCGCTGGCCGTACTGGCGCACGAGGTGCCGCACCACATGGGAGACCTGATGGTGTTGCGCCATGGCCCGGGCGACCGCGCAGCGGCGGTGCTCAAGGTGTCGTTGGCCGGCTCGGTGACGGCGCTGGGTGGACTGGTCGGCTACCTGCTGGTTGAACCGCTGGTGAACCTGTTGCCGTATTTCCTGGTCGTGGCCAGCAGCAGTTTTGTCTATGTGGCCCTGGCCGACCTGATACCCCAACTCCAGACCCGCCTGAGCGCACGCCAGACGGCAGCGCAGATCGGTTGGCTTATGACGGGCATTGCGCTGGTCAGTCTGGTGAGTTTCCTGGCGCACGTGGATTGACAGGCGCGCACAGTGCCAGCGCCAGCGAGCGTCGGCTGGTGAACTCACGCTCGCATCCCTGCAGCGGATCGGTGAAACGGATCGACCGCGCGAGCAACTGCAATGGCCGGGCGGGGTCGAAACTGCCCTGGGGCATCAGCTGCGGGTAGATGCCATCGCCCACGATGGGTATGCCGATCGCCGCCATGTGCAGCCGCAGCTGGTGCCGGTAACCGGTCAACGGGTACAGGCGGTACAGCGCAAGCGCACCCGTGGCGCGGATCAGTTCCACCCGCGTCGTGGCGTTGGGTGCGCCGGGCATTTCGCATTGCTGCATAAAATGGGCGCCCTCGCCGATGCGGGTGTGCCGTGTCAATGGCAGCGGCAATTCGGGTCGCCACGGCGCGACGGCCTCGTAGGTCTTGTGGACCCGTCGCTCGCGGAACAAGGCATGGTAGGCGTCGCGCGTTTGCGGCTGGACCGAGAACATGACCAATCCGGCGGTGTCGCGGTCGATGCGGTGGATCGGCACCAGCGTATCGATGCCCAGTGCGCGCTTGAGTTGTACCAGCAAGGTCTGCTGCAGGTAGCGGCCCGACGGCACAACCGGCATGCCATGCGGCTTGTCGACCACCAGCAGGTGCGGGTCTCGGTACAGAATGGGTGCGTCGTCGGCGACCGCAACCGGCTCCGTGGCGCAATCGCGGTAATAGTACAGCCGGGTGTGGCCGTGATAGGGGCGCTGTTCGGAAATGGACTGTCCGGCGTCATCCAGCACCTTGCCCTGGCGCATGCGCTGTACCCACACGGCCCGTGCTTGCGCCGGGAATCGCTGCTCCAGGAAGTCAAGCACGGTAGCCCAGTTACCAGCCGGCAGGCCGACCCTGCTCGGGCCCACGCCATCGATGGTCGGCGGCACACGCGTGCTTGAGGGCGGGGGTGGTGCGGGGTGTGTCGCAGACACGGCCGGCCTTGCGCTGTGTTCTCAGGCGCGGTGAAACACCAGGTCCCACACGCCATGACCGAGCCGCACACCGCGCTGCTCGAACTTGGTCAGTGGCCGGTAGTCCGGCCGTGGCGCGTAACCGGCCAGCTCCGGATGACTGCCCAGCTGCCGGTTGACCAGCAGCGGCTCGCCCGACAGTACTTGCAGCATCTGCTCGGCATAGGGCTGCCAGTCGGTCGCGCAGTGCAGGTATCCGCCCGGCCTGAGGCGGCTGGCCAGTCTGTGCACCAGCGCCTGCTGGAGCAGGCGGCGCTTGTTGTGGCGCTTCTTGTGCCAGGGGTCCGGAAAGAAGACATGTACGCCATCCAGACCCCGAGCCGGCCGTGCAGAGTCCCATGCAGGCAGCATCCTGTCAATGACCTCGACCGCGTCATGCGCCATGATGCGGATGTTGTCCAGGCCCAGTGCGCCGACGCGTTTGAGCAATGCGCCCACGCCCGGTTCATGGACTTCGCAGCACAGGAAATCCGTACCCGGCAGTGCACTGGCAATATGCGCGCTGGCCTCGCCCATGCCAAAACCGATCTCCAGCACCAGCGGTCGATGCGGCGCTGAAGTTTGCGCGTCGCGTTCGGCGAGCTGCGGATAGAGACGGGCCAGGGGTTCCAGCGAATCTCCGTAGGGCAGCAGGAAACGTGGCCCCAGGTCCTGCAACGCGCGGCTCTGGCCGGCGGTGGTGCGGCCGGCACGGCGCACGAAACTTCGGATCGCCTTGGGAAAGGCCACATCCGGCGGTGCGGACCCGCCGGGAGCGCTTGAAGCAGGCAGGGCTGGCGGGGCTGGCGGGGAAAGTGAGGATGGAATCACGGGCCTGGATTGTAGTGATCGCGCCACGCGCCCACCCATGCCGACAACGCGTCGCCCACCGGCCCCGGATGCGGGAGCAGGCCCAGGGCGGTGGCGGCCTGATTCAGCGCGACCAGCGGCGTGCCGGTGTCGAGCGCTGCGGCGCCGTTCTGCTTGGACAGCTTCTCTCCGTCCTTGGCAAGCACCAGCGGCGTATGCAGGTAGCGCGGCGTGGGCAATCCCAGCGCATCTTGCAGCAGGATCTGGCGCGCCGTGTTGTCGGTCAGGTCCTGGCCGCGCACGACGTGGCTGATCTGCTGCGCCGCGTCGTCCACAACCACGGCCAACTGGTATGAAAAAGGCCCGCCCGAGCGCTGCAACACGAAGTCACCGACGGTGGCGGCCACGTCCTGGTGCTGTGGGCCCATGCGGCGATCGGTCCAGTTCACCCGTGCGCCGTCAATGCGTGGTTTTCTTGCACCCCCTTGGGGGGCCTGGCGAAGCCAGGGCTGGGGGCGCTCAACACGAAAGCGCCATGCCTGTGCCGCCTTGCCCGCCAGGCCGTTGCGACAAGTGCCCGGATACACCAGTTCCTGATGGCGCAGCCGGGTTATGCCCCGGTCCTGCAATGCCCGTTCGATGTCCCTGCGCGAACAGCCGCACGCGTATGCCATGGCCGAGGTGATCAGCAGGTCACGGGCCTGGGCATACCGATGCAGCCTGTGCGACTGGAAGACGGGCGGCTCGTCGGGCAGCAACGCGCAATCTGCCAGTTGGCGCAACAGCGTGTCGGCCGCTCCTGGAATGCATCGGGGTGTGTCGAGGTCCTCGATACGGACCAGCCAGCGTCCGCCAATGCCCCGGTTCCAGGCCCGTGCATCCAGCCAACTGGCCAGGGCTGCCACCAGCGAGCCGGCATGCAACGGCCCGGTCGGGGATGGGGCGAAACGGCCGACGTAGCCGCGAACCGGTCCTTGCAATTGAGGCACGGCTGAGCGGCGCCCGCTTCACACCACGGCCAATGCCATCTCCAGGCCCGATACGAACGCGTCTTCCACCCGATGCCCGATGCACCAATCGCCGCAGGCGCCGAGCTTTGTGCTGCTGTCCCACAGATGGTTCTGGCCCAGCGGCTGCACGGTTTTGGCGAACATCCATCGGTGCATATCGGCATGGGCTGGATCGGCGCGGATTCCGGTTACTTCAGCGAACGCGCGCAGCAGCTTGGCCTGCACCCGTTGCGCATCGTCCTGCAGATGTTCGCGTGACCATTCGGCGCTGGCTTGCACCGTCCAGCGCTCGATCGGTGAACGCCCGGGCTTGGACGATTCGCGTGCCAGCCAGGCGATCCGGTGGTGGGTGCTGCGCGCCGCGTTCCACTGCGGCCCCAGTGAATTGAGACCCGGTTGCATGGCCTGGGGAAAAGCCAGCATCATGGTCCAGCAGGGCGCCACCTGCACGGCGTCGATGCGGGCGATCCATGGTGATGCGAGTTCCGAGTTCTGCAGCAGTTCGCGTGTCTGCCAGGCGGGGACCGCCAGTACCACCGCATGGAAACCATCGAAGCTGCGGCGTTCATGTTGTCCATCCACGTCGGGGCCGACGGTATGCAGCTTCCACGGTGCCGTCGCCTTTGCAAGGCGCTCGATCCGTGTCACCCGGGTCTGGGTTTGCACCGAGCCGGCCGCGACCAGCGGGCGTGCCCATTGCACGGGCAGGTCGACCATGCCCGGTGTTGCGACCCAATGGGGTTCCTGCGTTGGCAAGCCGGCGGCAACGGTACGGCCATGCGCATCGAGCACGCGCACGGTGTTGGCGCTCCAGGGCTTGCACAGGTCCGGCGCGCTTTGCAGTGCCAGCGCGAACCGGCTGTCGCGCACGGTGAAGTACTGCGCGCCATGGTCGAAGCCGCCGAACGGGCTGGCGCGGGTGGCCATGCGTCCGCCGGGGCGCCAGCTCTTTTCAAACACTGTCACGGCGTGTCCAGCCTGTGCCAGGGTACGGGCGCAACTCAGGCCTGCGATGCCGGCACCAATGACAGCGATGTGGCGGGACTGAGGCATGGTGGGATCTCCGGGTTGGTTGACAGCACTGTACACGTCTGTGTCGGCGCGACCACGGGTCAGCCAATGGCATGGCGGTACAGCAGGGCCTTGCGCGTGGCGGCGGCGTCGAGTCGGCGCAGCCACCATTGCAACCCGCGTCCGGTGGGCGCCGGCGAGGTATTGCGCCACGCATAGAACAGCCGCGCATTGCGGGATGCGCGCTCCGTCGCCTTGGTCACCAACCGCCCTGACTCCAGGTAGGGCCTGGCCATGGGTTCGGGCACGAAGCCGCCACCGAGGCCGCGCAACTGGGCATCGAGCTTGGCGTGCATTGTCGGCACGGTGAACACATCCTGACCGCCGAGCAGACCCAGCGTCATGCCGTTGCCGCGCTGGATCGAGTCGGCGACTGCCACCGCCCGATGCTGGCGCATCACGCTGTCGGGCAATGGCTCGGCGGCGCTGGCAATCGGGTGGTGCGGCGCCACCGCATAGACGAATGTGATGTCGCCGAGTACCTTGCCGTGGATATCGATGTTGTTGGACGGCTCGGGTACGCCAATGGCCAGGTCGGCCTGCCCGGATGTCAGGGCATCCAGCGTGCCGGTAAGGGTTTCATCGCGCAGGCGTAGTCGCGTGGGCGGCGCCAGCGACAGGAACTCTGCGCACAGCTCCATCATGGTGGGCCGGGAAATGACGCCGTCCACCGCGATCGTGATCTGCGTCTCCCAGCCGGTGGCAATGCGCTTGACCCGGTTGGCAATGGCCTGCAGGTCCTCGAGCAGTCGCCCGCCCTCACGCAGCAATTCCAGGCCGGCAGGCGTGGGACGGGCCTGGCGGGTGCTTCGGTCGAACAACAGCACGTCGAGCGCGTCCTCGATCTGGCGTACCCGGTAGGTCAGCGCGCTCGGTACCAGGCCCATGCCACGGGCGGCGGCGGCAAAACTGCCGCTGCTGGCGATCTGCTGCAACATGGCCAGGGTGTCGGGTGTCAATACGGTGTGCGCCTTTGGCATAGGTGGTGGTTTCGTTCGAATATTTTGAATGATGCCATCAGTCCTGGTGAACCCCCGCCAGGCCGCAATCTCTTACAGTGGCTACCAGTCGGCACAACGTCGACAGCACCTTGGCACCTACAGGAGCAACACCCATGTTGGCATTGCGCAAGTCGGAGCAACGCGGTTTGGCCGACCACGGTTGGCTCAAGTCCATGCACAGTTTCTCGTTCGCCGGTTACCACGACCCAGACCACATGGGTTGGGGCAACCTGCGGGTGATCAACGAGGACCGGATAGCGCCGGGTACCGGTTTCGGCACCCATGGCCACCGCGACATGGAGATCATCAGCTACGTGGTCAGCGGTGAGCTGGCGCACAAGGACACACTGGGCAATGTCAAGGCGATACCGCCGGGCGATGTGCAGCGCATGAGCGCCGGCACCGGGGTGCAGCACAGCGAATTCAATCACGCGCCGAACGCCACAACCCATTTCCTGCAGATCTGGATCGAGCCTGACGCGATCGGCGTTGCACCCGGCTATGAACAACGCACGTTCCCGGCCTCGGAGAAGCGCGGCGCATTGCGTCTGGTGGCCTCGCGCGATGGCGCGCAGGGCTCGGTCCGCTTGCATGCGGACGCGGCCATGTACTGCGGCCTGTTCGATGCCGGCGAGTCGGACTCGCTGGCACTCGACCCCGCACGCAAGGCGTATGTGCAAATGGTACGTGGCCACCTGCTGGTCAATGGCCAGGTTTTGCGCGCGGGCGACGCGTTGCGCATACAGGGCGAGGCGCTGCTGACGCTGGGCGACGGTCACGACGCAGAAGTGCTGGTGTTCGATCTGGCTCCCTGATGGGCCTGGGTGCGTTGAGCGTCCCAGTTCATTTTCTTGTTTCTCAACTTTTGAAGGACTTTCCGATGTTTATTGCCATGCAAAACCACCTGACGCTGATTGGTCGACTGTTGTTGGCGGCCCTGTTCCTGCCCGCAGGCATCAGCAAGATCGGCGGCTTCTCGGGTACGGTTGGCTATATTGCGTCGGCGGGCCTGCCGCTACCGGAGGTGGTTGCGGCTTTGGCCATCGTGGTTGAAGTCGGCGCAGCGCTGGCATTGATTCTGGGATGGGGCACCCGCTGGGCGGCGCTGGCGCTGGCGTTATTCACACTGGTGGCCAGCGTGGCTTTCCACAACTTCTGGGCCCTGCCGGCGGAGCAGGTCATGATGCAGCAACTGATGTTTTTCAAGAACATCGCAGTGGCCGGCGGCTTGCTGGTGCTGGCTGCATTCGGTGCGGGCGCTTTGAGTATCGACGCGCGCCGAGCGGCGCACTGAGCAAGCTGTGCTGCTGTACCCTGGAGGGTGCCGGGGCGCGAATTTTGCGGGTTGTTTACGAGGCAATGACACATGAGCCAAGTCGTGGTGGTATTCCATTCGGGCTATGGCCACACCTTGCGTATGGCACAGGCGGTCGCCGACGGCGCAGATGCCCAATTGGTGGCCATCGACGCCGATGGCAACCTGCCACCTGGCGGTTGGGAGGCTCTGGCCCAGGCTCGGGCCATCATCTTTGGCTCACCTACCTACATGGGCAGCGTGAGTTGGCAGTTCAAGAAGTTCGCCGACGCCTCCAGCAAGCCCTGGTACGTGCAGGCCTGGAAGGACAAGCTCGCGGCGGGATTCACCAACAGCGCCGGCCTGAGCGGAGACAAGTTGTCGACCTTGTTCACGCTGTTCACGCTCGCCATGCAGCACGGCATGATCTGGGTCAGCCAGGGCCTGATGCCGGCCAATACCAAGGCGGCGACCCGCAAGGATGTCAACAGCCTGGTCTCGTACAGCGGGGCCATGGCGCAATCGCCTGCCGATGGCGGCGCGGCCGATATGTCCAGCGGCGACCTGGAGACGGCCCGCTTGTTCGGCCAGCGGGTCGCGCGACAGGTGGAGCGCATGAAGCCTTGAGCCCTAAGGCGCCGGGGCGGCCAGATACCCGTTGAGCCGAGCCTTCCAATCGCCGACGATGGCGGGGTCGGACGCGCCGGGGTATACCCGTTCCGGCGCGAACAAGGCGCAGGATTCGCCGGTGTGCAGCTGCAGTTGCAGAAAATACCGGATCGCCTGTTGTGCGCGGGTCTGCAGGCAGGCCACCTGCACTTCGCGGATATTGGCAAAGGCGACCCGGCGTAGCGTGCGCCCGAACAGACGCCGGTCCTCGATCCGGATCTCGCGCAGGACCGGATCAACCACGATGCGCTGGCGTGCATTGGCCACCAGCGTGGCGCCGCCGATCAGCAGCAGCAGCACGCCGAAAAGAAAGCCGGCCCGGCCACTGGACTCGCCCGCCTGGGCATCATGCAACACGGCAACCAGCGCCAGTCCTGTGACCAGGCAGGCGGCGGACAGGCTTGTCTGCTGGCGGCTGTTGCTGTGTGTTTCCCAGGAATCCATCAGTGTTGTCGGACGCGGCCGTTCTGGCCAAGCTTGTCGCATTGTGGCCTACCCGATGCGTGCCATCTCACGGCCGGCCGCGCAGGGGCCAGCGCCGGCCAGGGCACAGCCGCAAAACCTACAATGAATCCATGTATGTTCATTTGCGTCTGCACACCGAATTCTCCGTAGTCGACGGCACCAACCGTATCGATGACACCATTGCGGTGGCAGCGGCAGACAAGCAGCCCGCGCTGGCCATCACCGACCTGGGCAATCTGTTTGGCGCGATCAAGTTCTACAAGGCGGCGCGCAGCGCCGGCGTCAAGCCGCTGATCGGCGCCGAGATCGTGATCGAGGGGCTGGGCGCCGACCCGCTGGCCCTGTCGCGCATGCTCCTGCTGGTGCACAACCACGGTGGCTACCTGAACCTGTGCGAGCTGCTGGCGCGTGCCCACACGCAGAACACCGTGCGCACCCAGCCGGTCGTCAAATGGGCCTGGCTGGGCGAACTGGCCGAAGGCTTGATCGCCTTGTCCGGCGCACAGGCCGGCGCGATCGGGCAGGCCTTGCTGCAGCAGGACACGGCACGTGCCCACGACGTGGCGCTGCAACTGGCAGCGCTGTTTCCGCATCGCCTGTACCTGGAACTGCAACGCGCCGGCCGACCGGACGACAACCGCCATGTGGCCGCAACCGTGCAGCTGGCGGCACGGTTGCGCCTGCCGGTGGTGGCCACCCATCCGGTGCAGTTCACGCAGCCTGATGATTATGAAGCGCATGAGGCGCGGGTCTGCATTGCCGACGGCGAGATCCTGGGCAATCCGCGCCGCGTGCGACGCTTCACCCGTGAGCAGTATTTCAAGTCCACGGCGCAGATGGAGCAGCTGTTTGCCGACCTGCCATCGGCGCTGGCCAATACGGTCGAGATCGCCCGGCGTTGCAACCTGTCGCTGGTGCTGAACAAGCACCAGCTGCCCGACTTTCCGATCCCGCTGGTCGACGGCCAGCAGATGACGCCTGAGGCCTATTTCCGGCATGTGTCGCACCACGGGCTGCAACTGCGGTTGGCGCATCTGTATCCGGATCCGGCGCAGCGCGACCAGCAGCAGGCGCGCTACGTCGAGCGGCTCGAGTTCGAGATGCAGACGATCCTGAAAATGGGTTTCCCCGGTTACTTCCTGATCGTCGGGGACTTCATCAACTGGGCCAAGAACAACGGCTGCCCTGTCGGGCCGGGCCGCGGCTCCGGCGCCGGCTCACTGGTGGCGTATTCGATGGGCATCACTGACCTGGATCCGCTGCAGTACAACCTGCTGTTCGAGCGCTTCCTGAACCCGGAGCGGGTATCGATGCCCGACTTCGATATCGACTTCTGTCAGGCCAATCGGGATCGGGTCATCGACTACGTGAAGTCGAAATACGGCAAGGAGGCGGTGAGCCAGATAGCGACCTTCGGCACCATGGCCGCGCGCGCCGCGATCCGCGACGTCGGAAGGGTGCTGGATATGAGCTACACCTTCTGCGACGGCATCAGCAAGTTGATACCGAACAAGCCCGGCACCCACATCACGATCGAAGGTGCGATCAAGGCCGAGCCCATCCTGGCCGAACGACTGGCGAAGGAAGAGGATGTGCGCACGCTGCTGGCGTTGGCACAAAAGCTCGAGGGTATGACGCGCAACGTCGGCATGCATGCGGGCGGGGTGTTGATTGCGCCCGGAAAGTTGACCGACTTCTGCCCGCTGTACCAGCAGCCGGGCAGCGACTCGGCGGTGAGCCAGTACGACAAGGACGATGTGGAGGCGGTGGGGCTGGTGAAGTTCGACTTTCTGGGGCTGGCCACGCTGACCATCCTGGAGATCGCGAAGGAGTTGATCCGCAGCCGCCACAAGGGCCAGGAGAATTTCGCGTTCGAGAACCTGCCGCTGGACGATGCCAAGGTGTACCGCTTGTTCACTGATGGCCAGACCGAAGCCGTGTTCCAGTTTGAATCGCGCGGCATGCAGGGCATGCTGCGCGATGCCAAGCCGACCCGTCTCGAAGACCTGATCGCGCTCAACGCCCTGTACCGCCCCGGCCCGATGGACCTGATTCCGACGTTTGTCGCGCGCAAGAATGGCCGCGAGGAGGTAGAGTATCCGCACCCGATGGTGGCCGCGATGCTGTCCGAGACCTACGGCATCATGGTCTACCAGGAACAGGTGATGCAGACGGCGCAGATCCTGGGCGGTTATTCACTCGGCGGTGCCGACATGCTGCGCCGGGCGATGGGCAAGAAAAAGCCCGAGGAAATGGCCGTACAGCGGCAGATCTTCCGCGACGGCGCGGCGAAGAACCAGATCGATCAGGCCAAGGCCGACGAGGTGTTCGACCTGATGGAGAAGTTCGCCGGCTACGGCTTCAACAAGTCGCATGCGGCCGCCTACTCGCTGCTGGCCTACCACACCGCCTGGCTCAAGGTGCATTTCACGGCGGAGTTCTTTTGCGCCAACATGACGGTGGAGATGGACAACACCGACAAGTTGCGGCTGCTGTACGAGGACGCGCGCAAGCAGGGCATGGCGTTCGAGCCGCCGGATGTGAACCGGGGCATGCACCGCTTCGAGCCGGTGACCGACAGCACCGTCCGGTATGGCCTGGGCGCCATCAAGGGCACCGGCCAGCAGGCGATCGAGGCCATCGTCGCGGCGCGCGGCGAGGGCGGACCATTCACCGGCTTGTTCGATTTTTGCGTTCGCGTCGACCGAACCCGGCTCAACAAGCGATGCCTGGAGGCGCTGATCAAGGCCGGTGCCTTTGACACGCTGCAGCGCAATCGCGCTGCGCTGGTGGCATCGATCGACCTGGCATTCGACTACGCCGCGGCCACGCAGGCCAATGCGTTGCAGGGCGGCCTGTTCGACATGGGCGGCCCGGATGACCATGGCTCCAGCGCGCAGGAGCCCAACCTGGTGGAAACCGTTCCGTGGGGCGTCAAGGAGCAGCTGACGCAGGAGAAGACCGCAATCGGCTTTTATCTGTCCGGCCACCTGTTCGACGAAGTCGCGCCGGAGGTGCGCCGTTTTGTCAGGCGCCAGATCGACGACCTGATCGATACCCGCGAACCGCAACTGCTGGCCGGCATCGTCAGCGACCTGCGGGTCATCAATGGCCAGCGCGGCAAACTGGCCCTGTTCAAGCTCGACGATAAATCGGGCGTGATCGAGGCGCGCGCCGATGAAGCCCTGATCAATGTCCACAAGCAGTTGCTCAAGGACGACCAGTTGATCATCGTGATGGGCAAGCTGATGCCGGATCGGTTCACCGGTGGCATGCAGCTCAATGTGAACCAGATCTGGGATCTGGATCAGGCGCGATGCCGCTTCGGCAAGTTCCTGCGGGTGGCGGTCAACGGTCGGCCGCCGGATGTGGCGGGGCTGCTCAAGGAGTTTCCGGCCCGCAGCGAGCAGACCGAACAGGGCGAACTGGTGCGTGGCCTGGGCATCCGCCTGCTGGTCACGCGCACGGGCGAGGTCGGCGGTGCCAGCGCCGAGTTGCAACTGGGCGATGCGATGCGGTTCTTTCCGAGCGATGCCGCGCTGGCACACTGGCGCGCGCAGGCCGACCAGGGTCAGGCCGTCATCGTCTACGAGTAGTGCGCCATCGGGTCGGACCAACCACGTGGGTTCGCCCTGAGCTTGTCGAGGCCCCTGTCCAACATGGCAAACAGGCGGGCTTCTTTGTCCATGCCGAGTGGCGGCAGCGGGGCCGCTGTCGGCGTGCGAGTATCGGAGGTCGAAAGACGCGCGTCGCAACCGCGAACTCAGCCGCCTGCTGTCGCCGGCAACAGGGCTCGTTCGAATTGCTCGAGCGTCTGGGGGTGTGCCTCCAGTTGTACACGCAGTTGTGGCAACCGTGAACGGGCAGCAGCAAGCACGACTGCCGGCGCGTCGCGCGCCGAATCCTCGAACGAGGCATCATCCTGTTCAACGAGTACCGCAGCAAGAGTGGCGGCCTGCAGCAGGTCCTTGCGTGCCTTGGTCGGGTCGTTGACTCGGGTTGCGCTTGAATAGAGCTTGTGCCAGACAAATCGGTCTGGCGAGGGCAGGTTGACAGGGATGCAGTGCCCCCCGGCCAGGACGGCCGCTTCACGAAGCTCGTTCAGCAGGTAGTCGAAGTAGGGCACGGTCTGGGCGTGCCATAAGAGTTCAGGCACAAGGACATTTGCGCCCAGGTGATCCCCGGGCGTCAGCACATCGACCCGCAGGCCCTCGGCGCCGGGACGTTTCACGGAAGTGGAAGGCGCGCTGTTGGGCATACCCGGGACGGGGAAGAATTTCAGCTTGGTGGCTTGCAGCGTCGTGAGGAAGGGCAATGGTGCGGCCAGCTTCAACGCCTGCCGGCGTGCCAAGTCGATGTCCTGCGTTCGTGGGCTGACGACGACAGCGCCAAGTTCATTCAGCCAGGCCATGAACGCCAGGGTTCCCACCAGAATGAAGCCGCCGGCGAACAGGCCCTTGTTGTGGAGTTCGACCAGCAGTCTCGAAACGTCCTTGTCAGCGACCTGCAGACCCAGTCGGCGCAGATCGCGCAGTTGCTGCTGGGACCAGGCCGAGAATGCGATGCGCGCGCGCATGTCTTGCACAGCCTCGTCGTCGCCTTCCTTGCACACCAAATCTTCAACTTCCTGGTTCGGCAGGCTGTTGTACCGGCGATACCAATAGCGGTATCCCGTGCCGGAGCGAACCGTCAGCAGTCCCGGCGTGCCGGGCAGCAAGGGACCTGCGCCGCGGCTGCGTTCGCGTACTTCCGCATATTGGGTACTGTATGCCAATTCAAGGCGGCGGAACAAGGGCCGAGTGGGTGACGATGGCATGAGCAGGATGTGAGATTTCGAATTATTACCCCGCATTTTTTTACTTTACGGGGTAAATACTTCGCGGTCAAGACTGATGTACCCGTACCTAGTTTTCCACCGCGCGGCGCGCGACCCACGATGCATGAAACCCGGACGCGCTGCAGCGGTCCGTCTTCGGCTCTGTGCGGACCAACGTTGATGGGTTTGATCCG
>JAYUQC010000267.1:0-6471 GCA_043759735.1 Rhodoferax sp. | reverse complement strand
CCATCGCCGGAAAGCGCGACGGTGCGGGAACAAAATAATAGGGCGTCTGCCCGTGGGTGGTCGCTGCCGACATGGTTTCTCCTGAAGCACCAAATATTCTTGAATTCCATTTGCCGCGCCCAACCCGCCGTACGCAGCCTTGAAACGCTATTTTGCCAAGCTGCTGGCAAGAACCCAATTCACCAGCAAAAGCAGGACCGCGATGAATATCGCGGCACCGAGCACGCCCGCGATCACCAGGTGCACCGGGTTCAACTGGCTGACATCTTTCTCAAGCTCGGTCGACCGGCGCACGCCAAAAAAAGACCACGCCACCGCACGCATCGTCTGAAGAAATGACGCCTTGCGTCGCGCCGCCGCTCGGAGGTCGGAAAGTGGCTCGTTCACACGCCGCTGACCTCAGAGATCAGCGCGGCGCTGGGCGCGGCCGGTACCTTGCCGCCCACCTCGAAAAAGGTGTACGACAAAGTGATCGTGGTCACGTCTTTCGGCAACTTTTGATCGATGTAGAACACCACCGGCCACTGTTTCACCTCGCCCGCCTTCATCGTGTACTCGTTGAAGCAGAAGCACTCGACCTTGTTGAAGTGCGCCATCGCCTGCATCGGCGCATAGCTGGGGATGGCTTGCGCGGCCATGGTGCGGTTCTGCGTGTTCTTGAACTCGTACATCACGGTCACCATCTCGCCCGGATGGACCTGCACGCTGCGCTGCGCGGGTTTGAAGTGCCATACCCCGCGAGCATTCGCATCGAACTCGACCGTGATCGTGCGCGAGCGATCGACCTGAGTGTTGCCGTTCGCCGGTGAAGTTGCCTTGCCGGGGGCGCCCGCCGAGAGCCGTTCGGACACCGACAGCACATTGATGCCGAGCGCCGAGCAAATTGCCCGGTAAACCGGCACCAATGCGTAGCCGAAGGCGAACATCAGTGCAGTCACGACCAGCAGCTTGCCGACCATGCGAGCGTTGTCGCCGCGCAGCGCCAGCAAGCTGGTGGATTTGCCGTGTTGTTCAGGCATGCGTCACAGGCCGACCAAGGCCGCCTTGGCAACGAAGCCGACGAAAAAAACAACCGCGACCGATCCGAGGATCAGCGCCAGGCGCAGGTTCTGCTTCTTTTTCTGGTGAGGCGTCATCACGAGCTGCGACATGCGGTCAGGCAAGGATCTTGGTGGCGTTCGCATTCAGCTTCGGCGGCGTCTCGAAAGTGTGGAACGGGGCCGGCGACGGCACTTCCCACTCCAACCCTTCGGCAGCTTCCCACGGCCGCTGCGATGCGGGCTCGCCTTTGCCGCGCATGCACGGCAGTACGATGAAGAAGAAGAAGTAGACCTGCGCCAGCCCGAAGCCGAATGCGCCCACCGACGCGACCATGTTGAAGTCGGTGAACTGCATTGCGTAGTCGGCATAGCGACGCGGCATGCCGGCCAGACCGAGGAAGTGCATTGGGAAGAAGGTCAGGTTGAAGAAAACCAGCGACAGCCAGAAGTGCCACTTGCCGCGCACTTCGCTGTACATCACACCGGTCCACTTCGGGATCCAGTAATAGACGCCGGCGAACATCGCGTACAGCGAACCGGCCACCAGCACGTAGTGGAAATGCGCCACCACGTAATAAGTGTCCTGCAGCTGGATGTCGACCGGTGCCAACGCCAGGATCAGTCCGGTAAAACCGCCCATCGTGAACACGAAGATAAAGCCGACCGCGAACAGCATCGGCGTCTCGAAGGTCATCGAACCACGCCACATGGTGGCGATCCAGTTGAACACCTTCACGCCCGTCGGCACCGCGATCAACATCGTCGCGTACATGAAGAACAGCTGCCCCGTCACCGGCATGCCGGTCGTAAACATGTGGTGGGCCCACACGATGAACGAGAGGATCGCGATCGACGCCGTGGCGTAGACCATCGAGGTGTAGCCGAACAGGCGCTTGCGCGCGAAGGCCGGAATGATGGCGCTGACGATGCCGAAGGCCGGCAAGATCATGATGTAGACCTCGGGGTGGCCGAAGAACCAGAAGATGTGTTGGTACATCACCGGATCGCCACCGCCGGCGGGGTTGAAGAAGCTGGTACCGAAGTGGCGGTCGGTGAGCGTCATCGTGATCGCACCCGCCAGCACCGGCATCACGGCGATCAGCAGATAGGCGGTGATCAGCCAGGTCCAGCAAAACAGCGGCATCTTCATCAACGTCATGCCGGGTGCGCGCATGTTCAGGATGGTCACGATGATGTTGATCGAGCCCATGATCGAACTGGCACCCAGGATGTGCAGCGCGAAGATGCCGGCGTCCATCGACGGGCCCATCTGGAGCGTCAGCGGTGCGTACAGCGTCCAACCGGCAGCCGGCGCGCCGCCGGGCATGAAGAACGAACTGACCAACATCACGGCGGCCGGAATCACCAGCCAGAAGCTGAGGTTGTTCATGCGCGCGAAGGCCATGTCGGCAGCACCGATCTGCAGCGGGATCATCCAGTTGGCGAAGCCCACGAAGCCCGGCATGATGGCGCCGAACACCATGATCAGGCCATGCATCGTGGTGAGCTGGTTGAACAGCTCCGGATTCACGAGTTGCAGGCCAGGCTGAAACAGCTCGGCACGGATCAGCAGCGCAAGCAGGCCACCGACCATCAGCATCGTGAACGCAAACAGCAGATACAGCGTGCCGATGTCCTTGTGGTTGGTCGCGTAGACCCAGCGCCGCCAGCCGGTGGGGGCGTGGTGGTCATGGTGGTCGTCGTGGGCGTGACCGTGTTGGTCCAGTACTGCACTCATGCTGATGTCCTTGTCGTCAATTCACGTATCGCGTGGCACTAAGGTTCTACTGCCGAGCGGCCCTACTTGCGCGCACTTTGCACGTCGGCCGGTTGCACCAGTTGCCCGGTCTTGTTCGACCAGTGGTTCTTGGTGTAGGTGATCACCGCCGCAATGTCGGTATCGCTGAGCTGCTTCCAGGCCGGCATGGCCCCGTTGTTCTGGCCATTGAGAAGAATTGCGATCTGCTTGGACTTGTCGGCATCGAGCACCACCGCGGCGCCGTCGATCGCCTTGATCGGACCCGCACCCTTGCCACTGGCCTGGTGGCAGGCCAGGCAGTTGGCCGCGTAGACCTTCTCGCCGCGGGCAACGATTTCTTCCAGCGTCCAGACCTTCGATGGATCATCCGCCTTGGCCGCCATCTTCTTCATTTCCCCGCCGACCCACTTGGAATAGTCCTCCGAGGACACCACTTTCACATGGATCGGCATATAGGCATGCTCCTTGCCGCACAGCTCGACGCACTGGCCATAGTAGTCGCCGATCTTCTCGGCGCGGAACCAGGTGTCGCGCACAAAACCGGGGATGGCATCTTGCTTGATGCCGAAGGACGGCACCATGAAGGCATGGATCACATCGTTCGCCGTGATGATGACGCGCACCTTCTTGTCGACCGGAACCACCAGCGGGTTGTCAACCTTGAACAGGTAGTCGTCCACCACCTCGCCGGCTTTGGGGCCGCCGGCGTCCGACATCGCACGGTGCTTGGCATCGATCGCGGACAGAAAACCAATGCCCTCGCCTTCGCCCCTGATGTAGTCGTAACCCCATTTCCACTGCATGCCCGTGACCTTGATAGTCAGGTCGGCATTGGTGGTGTCCTTCATCGCGACGATCACTTTGGTGGCCGGCAAGGCCATCAGGATAACGATGATGAAGGGAATGACCGTCCAGACGATCTCGACCGTGACTGACTCGTGGAACGCGGCGGCCTTGTGGCCTACCGACTTGCGATGCTTCCAGATCGAATAGAACATGACCCCGAAAACGGCCAGGAAGATCACGGTGCACACGATCAGCATGAACCAATGCAGCCAGGCCTGATCGGCGGCAATGCGGGTCACCGGGGGATGCAGATTGAGCTGGTTGACCGACGGGCCGCCCGGCAGGTCATTCACCGTACGGGCGAGCGTCAGCGGCGCAGTGGCCAACCAGGCGCCCGCCACCGTCACCACTGAAGCCAACTTGCCCACAATGCTCTTCGTCATGATCACTTCTTCTTTGCCTCTGATTTGCCCGAACCCGCACCCAAAGAGGTGCGACGCCCTCATGTTCCGCGCAACGCCATCCTGATTTCGCGGGCCAGCACCGGCCGCAACTCTGGCCGCACAAAACGCCCAATATGCACAGTCCTTCCCTGGCCCGACAACGCGATCAACGAATTGTCGGCAGCACCAGGCTCCACCCTCACCCACTCACGGCGGAACTCGCAGCGGCGCAATGTACCGCCGTCCTCCTGCTCCACGACCAGTTGCCCACCGGCCAGACGAATTGTCTCGCCATCACCGGCATGCCGGGCGTACACCACGAAGGCCAGTCCCACCGCCGTGAGTTCGATCCAGGCGATGGGCAACACCAGCGTCGCGCCCTGCAACCAGAACATGACACCAATCGACAGCGACACGATGCACAACGACAGGTAGATCAATGCCAGCTGTCGCGGCGTGAACGAGCAGTTGCGCCGCAAAAACCACTGGAAGTTCTGACCCTGCACCGTCGCGAAGCGAAAAACCGGATTTAGCACGCGTCTTCCCACCTCACCGCCCTGTCTGATGAACACGGCTGATTGAAACCCCGGGGATATGCCCATGTTTCACCGCGCGGATTGTAGCCCACCGACCCGCCGAACCCAGCCAATGCGGACACTCCCTTGCACCCTACGATGTTTGAGCGGGATCGCGCCTGCCCTGCTGCAAAATCCGCCGCATATCGTCCAGCGACAACTTGGTCTCGCCCTGCACCGGCAGCCTCGGACGCGGCTTGAGCGCATGGCCGTAGATGAGCTCGAACGTGAGCGTCAACGAGCCGTTGCCATCGGGGCCGCCCGCCATGTCCGCCAGCGCCTGCAGCAAACGGCCATGCCAGCGGCGTCCGCGCAATGCGGGGAAACGTTGCGGATGCAGGTTGCGACCCAGTTCGCGCAACTCATGGAGGAGGCGATCCGGCGATGTGTAGGTCAGGTCCAGGCGCTCCATGTCCATCACCGGCTCGGCATATCCGGCGCCCACCAGCATGTCGCCCCAGTCATGCATATCGGTGAAGGCGTGGGCCGGCTCCGGCCAACCCATGGCCTGGTAGATGCTGCGCAACTGCAGCAAGGTGTCGGGACCCAGGCACGAGAACATCAGGAACCCGTCCTGAGCCAGCATGCGGTGCCACTGCACCAGCAGGGACTTGGGATCGGCAGCCATGTGCAGAGCCATATTGGCCCACACCATATCGGCCGAGCCGTCCGACGGCATGCCGACACGTGGCGCCACCCCCCGCCAGCGGGCCGGCTGCCACCAGGGCGCCCGCAGCGCCTTTTGCACGGCATGCCGTCGTTGCGGCGTCGGCTCGACCACCCAGCGTTGCGCGTTGGCGTAGCTACGCGCCACTGCGCCATGGGCCTGGATGCCACCCCGCAAGGGCTCCCAGTCCACCCAGGCGCGCGGCTGCAGGCGGATCCACTGCAGTCGCTCGTGCATGCGCCGGGCTATCTCCTCATGCAGCCAGGGCGTCGCCTCTTGCGGGCGCAGCGCCCACCGCTGGGCGGCGCGTGGATCAATTGTGGGAGGAAGGTCGGCGGGCATCGGACAGTTTTAGCTGTGTCAAGCATATATTGGCCCGATGTTCCGCGCCCTGCTTCAAAGCATAACCGACCGGGTTCCCAGCCAATGCGCGGTGTGCCGCAGCTGGCCGAGCGAGCCGGTCTGCGAGGCCTGCGTGGCCCGTTTCGCGCAGCCTTGCGCGCGTTGCATGACTTGCGCCATGCCGGTGAACGACGCCGTCCCCCAGTGCGGCGCCTGCGTGCGCAACCCGCCGCCGCTGGACGCTTGCGTGGCGGCGGTCCACTACGCCTACCCGTGGGCCGGACTGATCGTGCGTTTCAAATTCCACGCCCAGCCCGGTTGGGCGGCCGCGTTGGCCGCCGTATTGCGCAACACGCCCTGGGTCGAACCCGCTCTGGACCGCGCCGACCTGGTGCTGCCCATGCCGCTGTCGCTCCCGCGGCTGCAAGAGCGAGGCTTCAACCAGGCACTGGAGTTGGCACGCCAGCTGGCGCCCGACAAGGCCAACCCGAACCTGCTGCTGCGCATCCGCAATACCGCGCCGCAAAGCGCACTGAGCCG
Organism: Rhodoferax sp.; assembly: GCA_043759735.1. Taxonomy (GTDB): domain Bacteria; phylum Pseudomonadota; class Gammaproteobacteria; order Burkholderiales; family Burkholderiaceae_C; genus CAISIP01. The sequence goes on along the minus strand of JAYUQC010000267.1, from coordinate 319 downwards.
CGCCCAGCGACTGGGCAACGTGAAGCATGCATTTGCAGTCGAGCCCGCATACGCAGCGGCAATCAATGGCAGGCGGGTGGTGCTGGTCGACGACGTGATGACCAGCGGCGCATCGGTATTCGCCGCGTCCGCAGCGCTGCGCCAGGCCGGGGCCGCGCATGTCACCGCCATGGTGCTGGCCCGCGCCGACCTGACCTGAGAGCGCCCCCAGCCCTGGCTGCGCCAGGCCCCCCGAGGGGGTGCCAGAAAACTTGGGAGCGGCCCGGCGTTTTCTCAAGATCGCCCCCAGCCCTGGCTTCGCCAGGCCCCCCGAGGGGGT
>JAYUQC010000266.1:0-18982 GCA_043759735.1 Rhodoferax sp. | reverse complement strand
GCCAGGCGTCAGGTCAAACGCTTTGAAGGCAATTCCGGCGCCCCAGGTGTTGTCCAGCGCACACAGAACGCCTTTGGCCTTGCAGATGCGCACCAGCTCGCATACATCGGGAAACTCAAGCGTGACCGAACCGGCCGCTTCAACCCAAACCAGACGGGTTCTGGCAGTCATGCGGTCGGCCAGATCCTGCGGGTTCATGGGATCGTAGTACTGGTGGGTAATTCCCCACGCCTTGAGCTCCCCTTCGGCCAGGGCCTTGTTGGGTCCATACGCGTTGTCCGGAATCAGCACCTCATCGCCGGTCTTGAGCAATGCAAGCCCGACAATCGCAACCGCCGCCAGTCCACTGGGCAACAGCAGGCATTGTGTCCCGCCTTCCAGTGTGGCCAGCCGCTCCTCCAGAACGAATGTTGTCGGCGTGCCATGCAGGCCATAGGTGTAGCCAGTCTTGTCCTTCCACTGGCGGGCGCGCATGGCCGCCGCATTCGGGAATATGACGGTGGACGCCTTGTACACGCCTTGCTGGGGCGCGACAAAGCCCTCGGGCGGGGTGTAGGGGTGGTGGATGAGGTGGGTAATCGGTGTCATTCAGATGTCATTCACTGCGAGTGTTTTTAAGACTTTCAATCATTGAAGCCAAGGCAGTCAGATCACACGAAGTGGGCAAGCCGGGGGGTGTGCCCATGTTTACACGCTCCATTTTTGAATCAACTGCTCGGGCCGCATCGCGTCGTAGCCTTCAAAGGGCTGGTGAATCCACGGGTTGGTTGGCAGGTACTCGACTGAATAATCGGGCTGAAAAGTGGACAGTGCCTTGGTCCAGATCACGGCGCTGCGCAGCTCTGTGATGGGCGCGTAGCTGTTTTTGAGCAGATCCATCACCGACTTCAAGGTGTGGCCGGAGTCGGCCAAATCATCCACCAGCAGCACTCTGCCGGCGATTTCGCCTTTGGGCGTGGTGATGTAGCGGGCGATGTCCAGGTTGCCTTGCAGCGTGCCGGCATCCGCGCGGTAGGAGCTGGTGGACATGATCGCCAGGGGTTTGTCGAACACGCGCGAGAGGATGTCGCCCGGGCGCATGCCGCCGCGCGCCAGGCACAGGATGGTGTCGAACTGCCAACCCGACTGGTGCACGCGGATGGCGAGTTTCTCGATCAGGTTGTGGTATTCGTCGTAACTGACATACAGGTGCTTGCCATCTTCTGTCAACATGCTTTGATCCTTCCGGGTCGATGGGAGATGTCGGTTGAGCAGGCCCTAATCGGCCAGGAACGGATGACGCATCATGATAGTGTGGTCGCGATCGGGGCTGGTCGACACCATGTGGATCGGAACACCGGTGAAATGCTCGATGCGCTGCAGGTACAGCCGCGCTGCGATTGGCAGGGCATCGTAGCGCGTCACGCCGACCGTGCTTTCGCTCCAGCCCTGCATTTCCTCGTAGATCGGTTTGCAGCGCGCGATTTCCTCAGCACCCAACGGCAGGATGTCCACGGTCTCACCGTCTAGCTCGTAACCGGTGCATAGTTTGAGCGTCTTCAAACCATCGAGCACGTCGAGCTTGGTCACGCACAGCCCGGACAAGCCGTTGACCTGGGCCGAACGCTTGAGCAAGGCGGCGTCGAACCAGCCACAGCGTCGCGAGCGGCCGGTGGTGACGCCTTTCTCGGCGCCAATGGTGCTCATGTGGTAACCCGGCGTACCCGGCTTTTCCCATTCGAGCTCGGTCGGGAAGGGCCCTCCGCCGACACGGGTGCAATAGGCCTTGGTGATGCCCAGCACATAGTGCAGCAGGCCCGGTCCGACACCCGCGCCCGCGGCGGCGTTGCCGGCCACACAGTTGCTGGAGGTGACAAAGGGGTAGGTTCCATGGTCTACGTCGAGCAAGGTGCCCTGTGCCCCTTCGAACAGGAGGTTGGCGCCATGTGCATGCGCCTCGTTGAGTTCGCGCGACACGTCGGCCATCATCGGGCGCAACAGTCCGGCATGGCGCATGGCCTCGTCAAGCACCGGCTGCAGCTGCACCCGCCCGTCAACCATATACGGCGAGAGATTGTCATCGAACGTGAAGCGTGCAGAGCCCAGGTAGGTGGTCAGCACATGGTTGTGCAACTCCAGCAACTCGCGCAGCTTGGCCTCGAACCGCTGCGGATACTTGAGGTCCTGCACGCGCAACGCGCGGCGGGCCACCTTGTCCTCGTACGCCGGTCCGATGCCGCGCCCGGTGGTGCCGATGCGGGCGTTGCCGCCCTGCTCCCGGGCTGCCTCGCGCGCCACATCCAGCGCCACATGGATCGGCAGGATCAGCGGGCAGGCCTCGCTGACGCGCAGCCGGGAACGAACCTCGACACCGGCGCGCTCCAGTCCCTCGATCTCCTCGAACAGCTTGGCCGCGGACAAGACCACGCCATTGCCGATGTAGCACTTCACGCCGGCGCGCATGATGCCGCTCGGTATCAGGTGCAGCGCGGTCTTGACCCCATTGATGACCAGGGTGTGACCCGCGTTGTGACCGCCCTGGAACCGCACCACGCCCTGGGCGCTTTCGGTCAACCAGTCCACCAGCTTGCCCTTGCCCTCGTCGCCCCACTGGGTGCCAACGACGACGACGTTTCGTCCCGTGCTCGATTTCATGTCAAACCTGCCTCACATTGCCTGCACAACCCATTGCCCCGCAACCTGCAGCAGTTCGCGATCACACTGGAACTCATCGACTTCGTTTTCATGCCCTGGCAAAACACACACCACGGTCTCGCCCCTGGCGCGCAAGGACGCAATGGCTTTGCGCACATCGTCCGCCTCACTCCATGGCGCCCGGATCGCCGCATGCAATTGCCGCGGCGCGACGGCTCCGACCAGCGCCTTGATATCCAGGCTGAAGCCGACGGCGGGCCGGTTGCGTCCGAAGGCCGCGCCTACCTCGTCGTAGCGCCCGCCGCGCGCCAGCGCATCCACTGCGCCCTGGGAGTAGATGGAAAACCGCGCGCCGCTGTAGTAGGCATAACCCCGCAGATCGGCCAGATCAAAGCTGACGGCGACCGACGCCAGGTGCCGGGCCAGCCACTGCAGGTTGTCCAGCGCCGCCGTGATGCCCGGCCGCGCCGGCAAAATGGTGCGCGCGCGTGCAAGAACGCTTGCATCTCCATACAAGTCAACCAACGCGCGCAGCGCATCGCGCGACGGCGCATCGAAGCGCTTGGTCAGCCGGGCCAGCTCGCTGGTGTCCTTGGCCGCCAGTGCACGGTGGATCTCCTCCAGCTGTTCGGGTTGCGCCTGTGCATCCGAAAGCAGTTCATCGACGATGCGGACATCGGCCAGGTCGACCATCGGCGACGGGACCCGTGCCGCCGCCAGGCAGTCGAGCGCCAGCAGCAGGACCTCCAGATCGGCCTCCAGGCCGCCGTGCCCATAGACTTCGCCACCGAACTGCAATGGCTCGCGCGTTGCATGCGGTTTGTCGGGTCGCGTATGCAGCACCGGACCGCAGTAGCACAGCCGCGTCACCCCCAAGCGGTTGAGCAGGTGCGCATCAATGCGGGCAACTTGGGGGGTGCAGTCCGCCCGCAGCCCGAGCATCCGCCCCGAGAGCTGGTCGACCAGTTTGAAGGTCTGCAGATCGAGCGCCTTGCCGGTACCGGTGAGCAGGGACTCGAGGTGCTCGAGCATCGGCGGCATCACCAGTTCATAGCCGTAGCGCCGGGCGGTGTCCAGCAGGTCCCGTCTCAGCTCTTCGATGTGGCGCGCTTCGGAGGGCAGGACATCAGCGATGTGATCCGGCAGGACCCAGGCGGACATGTTTTATCAAGGGCTGTTAAAACAGCGATTCTACCGGCTGCATGCTGGCTCCCGGCTCTTGAGAAAACGCCGGGCCGCTCCCAAGTTTTCTGGAACCCCCTTGGGGGGCCTGGCCAAGCCAGGGCTGGGGGCGCTCAGGAAAGCAACCAGATCAGCACCAGTCCGCCCAGGATGCTGCACAGGCCGAAGAATCGAATCTGCCCATCCTGCATTTGCAGGATCTGTTGAAACATGCGCCGCCACGCTGTCGGTGACACGAAGGGGAAAACACCTTCGATCACCAGCACCATTGCCAGCGCGAGAAAGAAGGTGTCGCTGATGTCCAAGCGCTATTTCTTCGTGGCCGCAGCCGGCGCAACCGACGGCACCGCGCCGCGCAGCGTCTTGAAGAACTCGGACGAGGACGGATCCAGCACCATCACGTCGCCCTTCTTGTTGAAACTCATCTTGTAGGCGTCCAGGCTGCGATAGAACTGCGCGAACTGCGGGTCGCGACCGAAGGCCTCGGCATAAATGCTCGCTGCCTCTGCATCGCCTTCGCCCTTGATCTTCTGTGCGTCCCGGTAGGCATTCGCTATGGTCACTTCGCGCTGACGATCGGCGTCGGCACGGATCTTTTCACCCTCGGCGGCGCCGGTGGAACGTAGTTCATTCGCCACCCGCTTGCGCTCGGCCTCCATACGCCGGTACACCGATTCGGTGATGGTGTCCACGTAATCAGCGCGCGTGATGCGCACATCGATGATCTCGATACCCCAGGGCTTGGCACCACCGACTTTCTCGATCACCTCGCCCTGCACGTCGGCCGTCAGCTGCTCGCGCTTGGCCGACAGCAACTCCTTGACAGTGCGCTTGTTGATCTCTTCCTGGAACGCATTGCGCACCACCCGATTGAGCTGGTTCGCGCCGGCGGTTTCGTCCAGCCCCACGTTGCGGATGTATGCGCCGGGATCGGTGATGCGCCAGCGCACATACCAGTCGATCACCACGCGCTGCTTCTCGGCAGTGAGCATCGGTTCGGTGTCGACGCTGTCCAACGTGAGCAGTCGCTTGTCGATGTAGCTGACATTCTGGAATGGCGGGGGCAGCTTGAAGTTCAAGCCTGGCTCGGTGATGACTTCCTTGATCTGACCGAGCGCATACAACACGCCAAACTGGCGCTGATCCACGACGAACAGCATCGAACTGGCGATCAGCAGCATCAGGAGCAAGCTGGTGAAAATGAAACCTAACCTGTTCATGGCATCGTCCTAGCGGGTATCGCGTTCACGCGAACGCGAAGCATCCCGTGCGCGGGAATCGGAGGTGGGTGCGCCGCTGGGTGCGCCGCTGGGTGGTACAGCGCCGGCGGCTGAGGCCGCCTGCCCGGCGTTACCGGCCTCGACACCCGATTGGGTCTGCTGCATGATCTTGTCCAACGGCAAGTACAGTAAATTGTTGCCCTGACGTGAATCAACCAGTACCTTGGTCACGTTGGAATAGATTTGCTGCATGGTGTCCAGGTACATGCGGTCACGGGTGACCTGGGGCGCTTTCTGGTATTCCGCCAGCACCGACTTGAAACGTTGTGCATCGCCCTGTGCCTGGGACACGATGCGCGATTTGTAGGCGTCCGATTCTTCCTTGAGGCGCGACGCAGATCCCACCGCGCGGGGAACCACGTCGTTGGCATAGGCCTGGGCCTCGTTCTTGGCCCGCTCGCGCTCCTGGCCTGCCTTGAGCACGTCGTCGAACGCGGCCTGCACCTGTTCGGGTGGTCGCACACCGCCCTGCTGCAAGTTGATGTTGACCACCTCGATACCGACCTTGTAGCGGTCCAGGATCTTTTGCATGATTTCGCGCACCCGTGGCGCGATCTGGTCGCGCTCTTCCGACAGCGCCGAATCCATGCGCATCTTGCCCACCACCTCGCGCACCGCGGTCTCGGCAGCTTGCCCTACGGCGTCGGCCGGGTTCTTGCTCTCGAACAGGAATGCGCGCGCATCGCTCAGCCGGTATTGCACCGCAAACTTGATTTCAACGATATTTTCGTCCTCGGTCAGCATCGCCGAATCGCGCAAACCAGTGGCCTTTATCACCAGGTCACGGCCGACGTCCACAGAACGGATCTGGGTCACGAACACCAGTTCATGGCGCTGTATCGGGTACGGCAGTCGCCAATTGAAGCCGGCGCCCACCGTGCTCTTGTAACTGCCGAACTGGGTCACCACCGCCTGCTGTCCCTCTTGCACGATGAAAAACCCCGTGCCCAGCCAGATCAGCACCACGACTGCTGCGATGAGGCCGGCGCCGATGCCGGCACTTTTCATGTCCGGCTGGAATCCGCCGCCGCCGCCGGATTTGGCGCCGTTGCCCCCACGGCCACCGTTGCGGCCACCGCCAAACAATCCACCCAGCTTGCGATTGAAATCGCGCCACAACTCGTCCAGATCGGGCGGGCCTTGTTGCGGCCCCTGCCCGCGCGAACGACCATTTTTCGGCGCCGGGGGCGGTTCTGGCGGATCATCCCGCTCGGGTGTCTCCGGCTTGCCGGATTCCGACGTCTTGTCGTCCCCACGGCCCCAGCGCGAGTCGTTCAGGTTGAACATGCCACGCACGCGTTGTCCGATGCGCGTCCAACCTGAAACAGGTAAATACGAATTCATCTCAAAGTCTCATTTTCGTCATCATTCGATTGTGCCCAATTGCACAACAGCCTCCGCAGCGCTGTGGGAATTGTCGTATGCATTGCTCGTACCGTCCTCGGGCCGAGCCAGCTGCGCCAGCATGGCGCGCAGGTCCGCCATGCCGGCACCGGTGCGCGCGCTCACGAAGACCCGGTCCGTCTGGTTGCCGCCGAACTCCATCTGGTCCTGCATTGCCAGAGGACGACGATCGGCTTGCATGGCATCGAGCTTGTTGAACACCAGGATCTGCCGAACCTCGGATGCTCCGATCTCGTGCAATACGCGCGCAACTTCCTGCATGTGTTCGAGGTGATTGGGATTGGCGGCGTCCACGACATGGAGCAATACGTCGGCGTCGACAGCCTCCTGCAATGTCGCCTCGAAGGCGTCGATCAATCCGTGCGGCAGGTTGCGGATGAAGCCAACGGTGTCCGACAAGGACACGGAACGGGCCGCATCGCCCAGGTACAGGTTGCGCGTCGTCGTGTCGAGGGTTGCAAACAACTGGTCGGCGGCATAGGCGCGCGCATTGACCAGACTGTTGAAAAGGCTGGTCTTGCCGGCGTTGGTGTATCCGACCAGGGATACGGCAAAGGTATCGCGCCGCTGTCGCTGGCGACGTTGCGTCTGGCGCTGGCGCTTGACCTTCTGCAGTCGGTCCTTGGTCCGCTTGATGCTCTCGCCGATCATCCGGCGATCCAGTTCGATCTGGGTTTCGCCGGGCCCGCCGCGCGTGCCGATACCGCCTCGCTGACGCTCCAGGTGCGACCAGCGGCGAACCAGCCGGGTGCTCAGGTATTGCAAGCGCGCCAGTTCCACCTGCAGCTTGCCTTCATGGCTACGCGCGCGCTGGGCAAAGATTTCCAGGATCAGCATGGTCCTGTCGTTGACCGGCATATCCAGATAACGTTCCAGATTGCGCTGTTGCGCAGGGCTCAGGCTTTGATCGAACACAATTTCGCTGGCACCCAGTTGCTGAGCCATCAACTTGATCTCGTCGGCCTTGCCACTGCCCACGAACAGCGCGGCGTCGGGGGCTCGGCGCTTGCAGGTCACGCGCGCCACCGGCACGAGGCCGGCGGTGGTTGCGAGTTGACCCAACTCCTCGAGCGTTCCATCGAAATGCGCTAGACCCAGGTCGACGCCCACCAAGATAGTGGTCGCACCAGAGGATTCAATGTGGTTGGACAAATTGCTAGACGGCCGGACCGAAATTCAACATGCTGGAATCAGCCGCACCGTCACTACGGCCAGCTCAGGCTGCAGCAGGCGGATCGCCGCCCTCGGTGACCGAGAAATTGACGGCACGCCCCGGCACGATGGTGGAAATGGCGTGCTTGTAGACCATTTGTGTGACCGTGTTGCGCAGCAAGACGACATACTGATCGAACGATTCGATCTGACCTTGCAGCTTGATTCCGTTCACCAGGTAGATCGAAACCGGAATATGTTCTCGGCGCAGCGCGTTCAAGAACGGATCTTGCAGAAGTTGACCTTTGTTGCTCACGATATTCTCCGTGTTCTAGACGTGAAATGAAGTTGGGAACGATACCACAGCGGGCTGAAGCAAAGCCCAAAAGGCACGGATAGCCCTAACTGTCAACTGCCCGGCGAGCTGGCCGGCGATGCTGGCATGAATCGTCAGTCCTTTCCCTTGCCCGCATACGGGTTCTGCGAGGTCTTCATTTCGATGCGCATCGGCGTACCCACCAGATTGAATTCCTTGCGAAAGCGACCCTCGAGGAAGCGCTTGTAGGCATCGGTTACATGCTCGAGTGAATTTCCATGCACTACGATCACAGGCGGGTTCATGCCGCCCTGGTGCGCGTAGCGCAACTTGGGCCTGAACATGCCGGCGCGCTTGGGACTCTGGAATTGCACCGCCTCGAGCAGCAGCCGGGTCAGGATGGGCGTTGACATCTTGCAATTAGCCGACTTGTGCGCCTGCGCGATGGACGTCCACAGCGGCCCCAGGCCCTGTCGCTTGCGCGCCGAGATCAGGTGCAACGATGCGAACTTCAGAAACGGTAGCCGGGTTTCGATGGAGCGCTTGACCAGTTCACGCTGGTATTCGTCTACCGCGTCCCATTTGTTGATGGCCAGCACCACCGCCCGGCCGGATTCAAGAATGTAGCCGGCAATATGTGCGTCCTGGTCGGTCACGCCCTGCAAGGCGTCGATCAGCAGCAGCACGACGTTTGCGGACTCGATCGCCTGCAGCGTCTTGACGACCGAAAATTTCTCGACCGCCTCGAACACCTTGCCACGACGACGCAATCCGGCGGTGTCGATCAACTCGAACCGCTGCCCGTGGCGCTCGAACGGAACCACGATGGCATCACGGGTTGTGCCGGGCTGGTCGAAGGCGACCAGGCGTTCCTCACCCAGCCAAGTATTGATGAGGGTCGACTTGCCAACATTGGGCCGACCGGCAACAGCCAGTTTGATGGCACCGTTGTCCTTGTCCTGCGCCGCTTCCTCTTCCTGGGCCGCGGCATAGGGACCCAAGGCCAGGTCGAGCAAGGGTCGCAAGCCCTGCCCGTGCGCGGCCGAAACCGCATGCACTTCGCCCAGCCCCAGTTCGAAGAATTCGCCCAGTCGACTGGCGTCCTTCATGCCCTCGGCCTTGTTGGCCACCAGTACGCAGGTCTTGCCCAGGCGGCGCAGAAACACCGCAATGTCATGGTCCTGCGCCGACATTCCCTCGCGCGCATCCACGACAAACAGCACCACATCGGCCTCGGCGACAGCCTGGCGCGTCTGCTTGCCCATTTCTCGCACCACTCCGTCGGCGGCATCGGGTTCGAAGCCGCCGGTATCGACGACGATGAACTCGACCTTGCCGTGATGCCCATTGCCGTAGTGGCGATCGCGGGTCAGGCCGGCAAAGTCTGCAACGATCGCGTCGCGTGTTTTCGTCAGTCGGTTGAACAGCGTCGATTTGCCCACGTTCGGTCTTCCAACCAGGGCCAATACGGGTTTCATGTTTCCTTTCTGGAGCGCTCGAGGGTGTTCAATCCGGACGGAAGCCGAAAACGCCACCGTTTCGGGTGACTACAACCAGGGTATTGCCCGCCACGACCGGTGCGGCCACGATCGCCGAGCCATCGGTCGGCAGGCGCGTCAGCAAGCTGCCGTCCTGGCGCGAGAGAAAATGCACCAGACCGGTCGCGTCGCCCACCGCCACCGAGCGGCCTATGGCCAGCGGCGCGGTCAGGCCGCGGTATTTCAGTCGCTCGGAAACCCAGGCGGTTTCGCCATTTGCACGGCGCCAGGCGATCACCTTGCCGTCGCTTTCGGTGCCGAACACCATTTCGCCGTCGCCGTGGATGCCGTCGGAGCCTGCGGCCGGCTTGGACCACAGCAGGTTGCCCCGTGTCGCGTCCACGCAGCCGATGGCGGCTTGAAACGCCCGCGCGCAGATCACGTTGCCGTCGCGGCTGACCCGTCCCACCAGGTCGACCAGTCGCTCGACGTCATTGGTGCCGCGTGCAGTTGCGATGGGCGACTCCCAGCGCAAGGCCCCGCTCAGCGGGTTGATGCCCACCAGGCGGCCCGAGATACCCACCACCAGCGTATCGCCCACCGCCAGCATGACGCTGGACTGGCGCAGCGCAAGCGGGAAATTGCCCTGGCGCTCATAGGTCCACAGGCGCCTGCCGGAACGCGCGTCGAATGCATGCACGACCCGGTCCGAAGTCATTGCGAACACCCGCTCGCCGGCCACCAGCGGAGCGGTAAAACCCAGTGCGCCGAGCTTCTCACGCCAGATCTCACGGCCACGCTCCAGCGTCACCAGATCGTTGCCACGGGTGACGACGGCCGCGTAGTGCCCGTCGCTGCCCACGCCACCACTGACCTCGGAACCCACGCTTGCGCGCCATTGGTCCGAGCCGGTACCGGCATCGAGTGCGACAAGGCTGCCATCCGAACCGGCGAGCGTCACGACGGTGCCGCTGACATTGATGTCCAGCGGATATCGCACCGGGCCGATGCGCGAGGACCAGGCCAGCCGCACGCCGATCAGTGCCGCGTTCGGACTAAGCTCTGCGGGTTTTGGCTTGTCAGGGCCGCCGGCGCACGCAGCCAGCACCAGCGCCAAAACCACGCTGGTCAGCGTACGGAAAATCCGCTCAGTCGTGTCGTGTTGCTGCGTCATTTTTTGCCTTCTGGTGCGGGGGCAACCTTGCCGCCCCCGCCCACATCGGCCACGGCACGGGGGTCGGCACCCAGGGCCGTCAACTTGATCTCGACCAGCTTGCGGTAGCCGCTGCGTTCGTCCAAGCCAGCGTAAGCCTTCTGGTATTGGCTGCGCGCTTCGGCCGCTTTGTCCTGCAGCATCAGCACATCGCCCTTGCGGTCTGCGACCAGGGCCACGAACTCGACCGGAAACTCGCCAGCCAACTGGGCCAGGGCGCCTGGATAGTCCTTTGCCTGTGCCAGCAACCCCGCCAGGCGCAACCGGGCCACGGCCTGGTAGGCCGGGTCGGATGCCTTCTGCGCAACCCAGACCAGCGCGGCCTTGGCATCATCGACCTTGCCGGCTTCTTCCTGCAGCTTGGCCGTCAGCAAGCCCCCTTGCATCGCAAACGCGGTGCCGCCAAACTTGTCCTTCATGTCGGTAAAGGCACGCTGCACCTTGGCCGGATCGCCCTCGCCGGCCAGCCGCTCCAACTCGTCAAACAGGGCCGCAGCCTGGGTTGCCTGGCTGCGCTGATAGTACTGGTAGCCATTCCAGCTTGCATAGGCACCCAGGATCGCAATCAGCACCCACGTGATCAGATTGCCATATTGTTTCCAGAAGTGCTTGATCTGGTCGAGTTGTTCTTGTTCTTCGAGGTCGAGTTGGTTTGCCATGTCACATCTTCAATTAGGTGGGCGATTGTAGGGTTGCGGCCCATTCGCCCACGGCGGCAAGTGGTTGCAGGTGCTGCGCACCCACCCCGTCACGCAGGGACTTGATCGTCACCTGCCCCTGTTGCACTTCCTGCCCGCCAAAAACCAGCGCATACCGCGCACCGCTGCTGTCTGCGCGCTTGAATTGCGATTTCATGCTGGTCGCGCCCGCATGCGCACCCGCATGCATCTGTACCCGCACGCCCGCTCGCCGCAATGTATGTACGGTCTGGAACGCCACCGCCAGATGCGCGTCATCCGGAATCACGGCATAGGCGTCCGGGACTGGCACACCGGCGGTCAATCCACGTACCCGCACAAGTTCCAGCACCCGCTCGATGCCCATCCCCCAACCCACGGCCGGCGTGGGATTGCCACCGAGAACTCCGAACAGCCCGTCATAGCGACCGCCGCCGCACAAGGTGCCCTGCGCACCGAGCTCGTCGGAAATGAACTCGAATACCGTGTGGCTGTAATAGTCCAGCCCGCGCACCGCACGCGGATTCACGCTCCATGGGACGCCGCAAGCTGTCAACAGCGCCTGCACGGTCTCGAAATGCTTGAGCGATGACTCGCCCAGGAAACCGAGCAGTTGCGGCGCGCCGGCAACCATGTGCTGCATCGCCGGGTTCTTGGTGTCCAGAATCCGCAGCGGATTGGTGTGCAGGCGACGCTGCGCATCGGCATCGAGCAGTTCGCCATGGCGCTCGAAATAGGCGATCAGCGCAACCCGGTGCTGCTGGCGCTCGCCTGGCTGGCCCAGGCTGTTGAGTTCGACCCGCACCCCCGGCAGGCCAAGCCGCTCGAGCAGGTGCGATGCCAAAACGATCAGTTCGGCGTCCACCTCGGCACCTGCAAAACCGAGTGCTTCGGCGCCGACCTGGTAGAACTGGCGGTAGCGTCCGCGTTGCGGCCTTTCATGCCGGAACATCGGTCCGACGTAATACAGCCGCTTGCCGCCGTCATACGTCAGGTTGTGCTCTATCGCGGCACGCACCACACCCGGCGTGTTCTCCGGTCGCAGCGTCAGGTGCTCGCCGTTGAGACGATCCGCGAACGAGTACATCTCCTTTTCGACGATGTCGGTCGTCTCGCCAGTCCCCTTCACGAACAGTTGGGTGTGCTCCAGAATCGGCGTGCGGATGCTCCCGTAGGCATACGCACCCATGACCTCGCGCACATGTTGTTCAAACCATTCCCACTGAGCCGACTCCGGCGGGAAGATGTCGTTCATGCCCTTGACGGCAGCGAGTTTGCGCCCGGGCGTGGGCTCCTTCGGATTCGACATGGCCGGACTGCTCAGCTCGGTGCTGCCAGCACCTGCCGGGCACCAAATCGCTTTTCAATATAGTTCTCAACCACGACCTGGAAGTCGCGCGCAATGGCGTCGCCGCGCAGGGTCAGGCGTTTTTCACCATCGATAAATACCGGCGCCGCGGGCGCCTCGCCGGTGCCCGGCAGACTGATACCGATATCGGCATGTTTGCTTTCGCCCGGCCCGTTCACGATGCAGCCCATCACCGCAACCTTGAGTTTTTCTACCCCCGGATACTTCTCGCGCCATACCGGCATCTGGGCACGCAAAAATGCATCGATTTGTTGCGTCAGCTCCTGGAAGGTGGTGCTGGTGGTGCGTCCACAGCCCGGACAGGCCGTCACGCTGGGCACGAATGATCGCACGCCCAGCGCCTGCAGGATTTCCGAGGCGACGACCACCTCCTGGGTGCGGGCCTCGCCCGGTGCCGGCGTCAGGGACACGCGGATGGTGTCGCCGATGCCCTGCTGCAACAGGATGGACAGCGCCGTGCTGGATGCCACCACGCCCTTGGCGCCCATGCCGGCCTCGGTCAGGCCCAGATGCAGCGCATAGTCGCAGCGACGTGCCAATGCCCGGTACACCGCAATCAGGTCCTGCACACCGCTGACCTTGCAGGACAGGATGATCTGGTTCGCATCCAGACCCATGGCGCGGGCCTGATCGGCCGATCCGACAGCGGACTGGATCAGCGCTTCATACATCACCGACTTGGCGTCCCAGGGCTTGGCGCGGGTGGCGTTTTCATCCATCAGGCGCGCCAGCAGTTCCTGGTCCAGGCTGCCCCAGTTGACGCCGATGCGCACGGGCTTGTCCCAGCGCATCGCCGCTTCGATCATCTGGCCGAATTGCCGGTCATGCTTGTCGCCCTTGCCCACGTTGCCGGGGTTGATGCGGTATTTGGACAGAGCCCGGGCGCATTCCGGAAAATCGGTCAGCAATCGATGCCCGTTGTAATGAAAGTCGCCGATCAGTGGCACGTCGATCCCCATGCGATCGAGCTGCTCGCGGATCGGCGCAACGGCCTGGGCGGCCTCGGGTGTATTGACCGTAATGCGGACCATCTCGGAGCCGGCCAGTGCCAGTTCCTTGACCTGTATGGCAGTGCCGATGGCATCGGCCGTGTCGGTGTTGGTCATGGATTGCACCCGCACCGGTGCGTCTCCGCCGACGGTCACCACCCGCTGGCCCCACATTACCCGCGCCTGGCGCGTGGTGTGTCGGGTCACGAGCGTCGGTTCGATCGCTTGTTGTTGCTGCATCATCAGTTGATCTGGAATCGTGCCACGTTGTCCTTGGTGACCGGCGCAAGGTCAAACGGCTTGCCGCGCACGGCCACATCGATTGCATTGGCCCGCCCGATCACGACCGACAGCGGCAAGGTTCCATTGATCCGCGCGGTCTCACCTGCGTCCATGGTCTTGCGCAGATGCACCAGGCCGGCCGCATCCACCACTTGCGCCCAGGAAGCCTCACGAGTGGTCAATACGGCGATTGCACCGTTGACACCGGCAGCCGTCGGCAAGATGGCCATGGTACCGGTCAGGGGCGTCGCGGACGATGCCGCTGGCAATGGCGCACCCGCCGTTTGCGCTGTGAGCGCTGCCGACGCAGGCACCTCCAATGGCGCCGTCACCGGCGCCGGCGACGCGCCAGCCCCGCCCGAGGCCTGGCTGGGAACCATCTGGATCGCCACACCATTGGGCTCACCGACTGGTTCCGGGCCACCAGTCCCGGTAAGCGATGGCATCAGGGTGACGACAAGGGTTCCGACCAGCAACACCGCTGTGAGGTAGACAACCGGGCGCGGCAAACCACCGAACGATGGCAACCGCAGCCCGCCAGCTCGATTATCCAGGCGTATCCGGGTCTCTTGCGAACCCACCTTCAGTGGCGGTGTTGGCAACTGCGGCATCCGCGCCAGCACTGGTTTGGGATCGATTTTCAGGGATCGGCACACGGTGGCCGCAAGCGCGCGCGCAAAAACCGCATCGGGCAACTGCTCCAGGTCGTCGGCTTCCAGGGCTTCGAGCTTCTTGACGGGAACCTTGAGCGACACGGCCATCGCGCTCACATGCAGGCCCGCGGCTTCACGGGCTTCCCGAAGCATGGTTCCGGCGCTCTTGCCGGCGAACGCGTCAAGGGTCGACAGCGCAGGCGGATGCCCAACCGCATCACTCATTGAACGCGCCCCGCTCATAAAGTCCAAGTTCGCGCGATTGGGCAAACCGCTTGCGCAACGGCACAGCCAGTTGCTCCACCGCATCCCGGTTGCCCAGGCGGCGCTCGACCTTGATGCCCAGCCACAGGGATTCTGCGTTCGCCCATTCGCTATTGTTGAGCCTGCGAATGTAAAACTGGGACCGCTGCAGGTCGCTGCGCTGGAACAGCAGCAGCGCCAGGTTGTACTCCGTAATCGGATTGCCGGCATCGAGCTGAAACGACTGCAGCAGACTCTCTTCGGCATCCGCCGGCTTGTTCGCCCGCATCTGGCACAGGCCGCGGGTCATCAGAGTCTTGGCGCGGTCACCATAGGCGGCATCGGCCAGCGCCTGGCCGAAGAGCTGCATCGATTCCGCATGCCGGTCCTGCTGGCACATCAGCCAGGCAAGATTGTGCAAAGTATTGGGGTCGCCGGGCTTGAGCGCCAATGCCCTGCGAAAACTCGATTCGGCCAGCGGCAAGTCCTTCAAGCGCATGTAAACCAGACCGCGCAGGTTGTAAGCATCACCAAAGTTCGGGTCTGCTCCCAGCGCGAGCTTGAGTTCGTCCAGCGCGATAGTCGTCTGGCCCTGCTCAAAATAGCCGACGGCCAACTCCAGTCGGATGCGTGCGCGTGTGCGCGCCTCCGGTTCGTCCGACGCCGTGACCAGATCCGGACGCGGCGCGCTCGAACCCGGGCTGCCGGGTGCCGCGCAGGACGTCAGCTGCAGGCAGGCCAGGAGCGCCAGCAGGCCTGACGCCATGCGCATCCAGATCCCGAACCGCCGATTGTTCTGTGTCATGCGTCAGTCGTCCTTGAAATCGTTCACCGGCACTGGCACCGGCTTGAGCATGATTGTGCGCTGCTGCGCGATACGGCCGGCCACGCCGGTGCGGTCTCGCACGTCACCGGCCAATTGACCACAGGCAGCATCAATGTCATCACCGCGGGTCTTGCGGATCGTAGTCACCAGTCCCGCGTCGATCAGGACACGGGCAAAAGCGGCAATGCGTGCGGGCGATGAACCAGCCAGGCCGGAGGCCGGAAACGGATTGAATGGAATCAGGTTGAACTTGCACCAATTCGAGCGGGCATGGGATGCGCGAATCAGTGCCAGCAGTTCGAGCGCCTGCTCCGGCTTGTCATTCACACCATCGATCATGCAGTATTCGAACGTGATGAAATCACGTGGCGCATGGTCCAGATAAGCCACGCAGGTCTGCATCAGCTCGCGCAGCGGATATTTCTTGTTCAGCGGAACGAGGTAGTCGCGCAGCGCATCGTCGGGCGCGTGCAGCGACACCGCCAGTGCTACCGGGCAATCACGGGCCAATCGCTCCATCATGGGCACGACACCCGAGGTCGATACCGTGACCCTGCGCCGCGAGAGTCCATAGGCGTGATCGTCCAGCATCACCCGCAGCGCGGGGACGAGCGCGGTGTAGTTTTGCAGCGGTTCGCCCATGCCCATCATCACGACATTGGTGATCACGCGCTCGGCCTTGTGCAAATGCCGGCGCAGAAAATGCTCGGCAAACCACAACTGCGCAACGATCTCGCCGGTGGTCAGATTGCGGCTGAATCCCTGGTGCCCGGTGGAGCAGAACCGGCAGCCCACGGCACATCCCGCCTGTGACGAAATGCACAGGGTGCCTCGATCGGACTCGGGGATGAATACGGCTTCGACCGCGTCGCCCTCGCCCACGTCGAACAACCACTTGATGGTGCCGTCCCTGGACCGGTGCTCAGAGTTGACGGCAAGGGGCTGTACCTGGGCCACACCACGCAACTTGTCACGCAGTGGCCGGGCCAGGTCGGTCATCTGGTCAAAGTTGCCGGCGCCTTTTTGGTGGATCCAGCGAAAAAGCTGGGTCGCCCGAAAACGCTTCTCGCCCAGGCGCTCGCAGAAAGCGGCCAAGCCCTCGAGGTCGTATTCGAGAAGATTGGCCAACATGGACGGTTTTACCGGCTGTAGACGTTCATCGCCGGGAAGAAGAACGCCACTTCGACGGCTGCCGTTTCAGCAGCATCGGAGCCATGGACGGCGTTGGCATCGATACTGTCGGCGAAGTCGGCGCGGATGGTTCCGGGGGCGGCTTTTTTGGGATCGGTCGCGCCCATCAGGTCGCGGTTCTTGATGACAGCGTTCTCGCCCTCCAGCGCCTGGATCATCACCGGGCCGGAGATCATGAACGCCACCAGATCATTGAAGAACGGACGGTCCTTGTGAACGCCGTAAAAAGCTTCTGCTTCTCCCCGTGACAAGTGCACCATGCGCGCCGCAACGACCTTCAGGCCGGCCGCCTCGAAGCGGGCGTAGATCTGGCCCATCACGTTCTTGGCGACCGCGTCCGGCTTGATGATGGAAAGAGTGCGTTCGATTGTCATGCTAGATTCCTGATGGTTTGATTTTGATTTTTGCCCCTCAGGACAAAGCTTTGCATTCTAGCGCGGGCCTGGCCGGGGAACCCCGATGGGTGCGTGCAAAACCACCCTGCCGACGCTACCGTCCCCGGCCGCCGCGGCGCTTGTTTCCCCCACTATTGCCACCACTATTGCCGCCGGCCTGCCCACCGCCAGAGCCACCGGCACTGCCACGTCCAGGGCCGCGGCGCTGACCCTGTCGCTGCTTCGTGAAGCTGTCGGCGCCGATGTAGCCGAAGGCTGTCTTCATTGGATCAGGCTGCGACTCGGCCGCCTGGCGGTCGGCCCTCTCGCCGCCGTCATCCTGGAACGGGCGGCTGCGATTGCGTCCCCCTGCGTTGCCGTTGTTGCCGCCACCGGTGCCCGGCTGACCTTGGCCGCGCATCGGATCGCGCGGTCCATCGCCGCCACGCCCCGGCCCATTGGCCCGTCCACCGCGACGCCGCTTGCGATTGCCATTGCCATTGTCGCCGCCCGCGGAATCGGCCCCCGGCTGATGCGCGTCCCCTGACCGAGCCGAGCCACCCGATGCGTGCGCAGACGCCCGTCGCAATGCCTGGATATCAGCGTCGTCGAGTTCCATCCAGGCGCCCCGCTTGAGGCCGCGCGGCAACATCATCGCCCCGTAACGGATTCGAATCAAGCGGCTTACCGCATGGCCCACCGCCTCCAGCATGCGACGCACCTCGCGGTTGCGACCTTCGGATATCGTGACCCGGTACCAGCAATTCGCTCCATCACCCCCCCCATCCTCGATCGAGCCAAATTGTGCAGGGCCATCATCGAGCCGAACGCCATCGAGCAGACGCTGTTTTTCCTCGTTGCTGAGCGCACCGAGCACCCGCACCGCATACTCGCGCTCCAGGCCAAATCGCGGATGCATCAGGTTGTTGGCCAGATCGCCCGAACTGGTGAACAACAGCAAGCCTTCGGTATTGAGGTCCAACCGGCCCACCGATTGCCACTTGCCCTGCTGCAGCTTGGGCAGCCGGCGAAATACGGTCGGACGGTTTTGTGGGTCGTCGTTGGTGACCACTTCACCGGCAGGTTTGTGGTAGGCGATCACCCTGGGCGGGGGTGCGTCGACTCGAAACCGGATCGGCTTGCCATTGACCTTGACATGGTCCCCGAACTGGATGCGTTGACCGATATGGGCCGGTTCGTTGTTGACGGTGATCCGTCCCTCCATGATCAGCTGCTCCATCTCCAGCCGCGAACCCATGCCCGATTGCGCCAACACCTTGTGCAGTTTCGGGGTTTCGGCCATGGGCGCGAGCACCCGCTTGGGCGGGCCTACGTCGGCGCTTTCCTCATCCGCATCGAACTGGCCCGAGACAATGTCCTCAAAACGGATCGTGGCATGGGCACTCTCGCCGGCTGTACCCTGGGGCGGTGCGGCCGAGAATTGTGATCGTGCCTCGCCTCGCTCCTGCGACATCGAGCCGTCAACCGTCGATGGTTCAGCCAAGCGCTCCTCGGCGCCATTCGATTGCGATGCAACGTCTGGCATTGAATCGACGGGCAAGCCATCAGGTTCGGATTCATTCATTTTCTGGTTCCACCATTGTTGAGCGCCCCCAGCCCTGGCTTCGCCAGGCCCCCCGAGGGGGTGCCAGAAAACTTGGGAGCGGCCCGGCGTTTTCTCAAGATCGCCCCCAGCCCTGGCTTCGCCAGGCCCCCCGA
>JAYUQC010000265.1:0-6552 GCA_043759735.1 Rhodoferax sp. | reverse complement strand
CGCGCAAGCGCAAACCCTGCGCCACGAAATCCTCCGACGGCTCGCTGCTGGTCCGCCGTGATGCGCCGTCCGGGTCACTGTAGACCTGCACCAAGCCTTGCTGCACCAGCCCCGCACACACACGCCGGGTTCCGAAGCCCTGGGAAAAAAGAATGTCCTGCAGTTGCATGGGTTCAGTATCGCAAGTCTGCCCACAGCCCCAACGAGGGCCTTCGCAAAACTATCGAAGGAATTGGTAAAAAAAATTGAATCGTTCAAGTCGATAGCTATACCATTTTCCTTATGTTGCTGCGGCGCCCCGCCAAAGAACACTTTCAGAAGGAACTCTGTCCAGGTCCGCACTCACCACCGCTTCCGGAATTCCCGTCGTCGACAACCAGAACTCGATCAGCGCTGGCCCGCGTGGCCCGCTGTTGTTGCAGGACTTCCACCTGCGAACGCGGCGAGTCGGACGACTTCACCCAAGCCGGCAACCTGTTTCGCCTGCTGCCGGCGGAAGAACAGCAAAACCTGTTCAACAACATGGCCGGTTCTCTGAGCCAGACTTTCGCCGAGATCCAGGCCCGCATGCTGGGGCATCTGGAAAAAGCCGACCCGGCCTATGCCGCCGGGGTGCGGTCAGCGATAGCCGCCAAACGGGCAAGCTGACTCCGCACCGCGTTCATTGTGAGAAGGCCTATGGGGTGATTTTCGGCAGCCAGATCCTTGCCTTGGAATACGTCCCGGGGAAAGGTTCAGAGGCCGCCATACCGCTTGCAGACCTGAGCGGCTTTGTGAAAGCCCACGCTGACAAGGCCACCGTGCAGGGTCAATCACCGCTCAACGATGTACAGTTCGTCAGTTTCCTTCAGAGCCATCTTTTCCTCAGAGATGTGGGAGCTGCCGGAGCGCCCAGATACCGGGCAACTTTCACGGGCCAACAGTTCCTGATTTACATCAAATACGCACTATCCCCTCGCCTGGAACGCAAAGCCGCTCTGATGGCACGACCCTCAATCCAAGAATTCCTTCGACAAGGCGGGGAGCGGGGCGCCGCGAAACATGGGGAAAAGGCACGGCAAGATGCACGAAGCGACATTGTGGAAAGTTTTCCACAAGGTGATGATCTCTTGCTCTCGGAGGCTGAGCTGCAACTGCTGACCGGATACAAACGCGCGGCCGACCAGCTACAGGAGCTCCACAAGCAGGGCTTCTATCGCGCGCGTCGCGGGCCGGTGACCGGCAACATCATCCTGGAGCGCGTGCACTATGAGGCGGTGTGCGGCGGACTTGTCGACCACAGGCCGGAACGCAAAGAAAGGCCCGTTGTGAAGGTGCCAACAGTCAAACCTTTAACACGCGCTGCGCGGTGATCTACCTGAAGGTGCAGGCGGCGCAAGAGAACATACGCATGACAGTTCAAATCATCCCCCGGTTCATTCGCGCGCGCGACGCTGCCGACTACCTTGGCATGTCGCGCGAGGGCCATACGGGGCGCACGTGGCCCCTGATGCCTATTGCTTGGGCCGGCGTGTCCGGCGGGGTGCTGGCTTGAGCTGCGGAGCCGCATACGGGATGCGTCTGCGAACCTCGAAGGCGAAAACATGCTCCACTTTGTCCACCAACACCGTGATTCGCTTGATGCCAAATGAGGCGACCAGGAGAGGCCGGAAGTGCCAGATCAGATTGACCGAATTTCCAGGAATAAGGTGGATGGATCGCTCCATCGGTTTATCGTCGCCAAGTTTGAAAGAGATCTCGTAGTCGCCCTCCGGTCCGGTGAAAGTGAGCACTACGGCAAACTGGTGCATCGCAATTGGCGCCTTGGGTGTTGGATCCGCCTGGCCCGCTGACACCTCCATGAGAATGACATTGTCGAGATACATCCCGATGCCAATCGTCTTGCCGTTATGTTCGGCGCGAACATCATCGGCGATGAGACACCGAATTTGCACACTCTCGGCTGCTGTCATCAGTCGCGCACGCGCCACCTCACCAGTCACAGGTGCTGCGGTCTTCTTTGCCGTCATTCGAGCCATCCTAGATTTGCGCCGCAGACGCAGTTTCGAAGACCGCACTTGGACGTGACGAAGGCACCCTTCGTAAGGATGATCGAACGGGCGCACCGGACATGGTGGCAAACGTGGATGCCGACGCGCCGGCCGCGGGATGCGAATTTCTTGCCAGCCACGCGTTAGTCTGGGAAAAAAGCCGAGTCCCCGTCGAGTAGCTACCCTGTACGAATGTAGAGGACGACGGCGCAGTGGTAACGAAGTGCTCTCGCAATAGTTCATTTGCCCGCGTTTGCCAGCCGGGACCTGACGCGCGCATTGCCTGGAGTACATCGGGATCGAGGCGCAACTTCACGGGGACCTTGGTCTTAGCCATCACGCTGCCCTTTGGCCGACCGCGCCGCGCATGTATTTCCGCCGACGTATGCACTGCAGCCGCCTTGCGTTGCTTCATCTGAAGGATCGACTTCAGCACGTCAGCGCCAAACTGCTCGATATCGTTATCCATCCATCGCCTCCTTCCACTTCACCAAAGTATGTGCCGGGATGTTGTCGTACTTGGCTTTGGAGTAAACCGCCAACAACCAAATCTCCCCATCGCCATCGTGCGTAAAGTGAATCACCCTTGCTCCGCTACGCTTGCCAGTCCCAGCCCGTTGGTATCGCACCTTTCGCAGGCCACCAGTGCCAGGAATCAAATCGCCGGCGTCCGGGTTTGACGAAATCCAATCGATGAACGCATGCTGCTCGTCGGTGCTCCAAACATCCCCCACCATCCCGCGATAGATCTCGGTCTCGTAGACCGTGCGCATAATTTATTGTACCCCCGTAAAAATCGGAAGCTCTACTCGATATGCAGCGCCCCACAACCCAGTCGTGGCACCCAAGGCCAGCACCGCAGTCGCGAGCATGGCATGCAAACGTGTGTACTCGGGTCGGGCCATGCCGCCAGCATAGGGCCGCAGCGTGGCGAAGTCCACCACGAAACGGTGCGGTAGGCCTTGCCACAGAGGGGACCCTCTCGCGCTCATTTCCGCCGATGCCCGCACGGGGCCGCGAGTGTGCAGGGAGGTGCTGCGGTGGGTGCTTGTGGGGGGAATGTGACCGCCGGTCCGAATTTGTCTTGTTTCGGCCGGTTTGAAACTGCGTTTTCTTCCTGATCCGTCTTCTTCCGAAGATCGTCTTTAACGCGTCTTCTTCGGGGGTTGATTTCCTTTTTCTTCAAACTCCCCTGCAGGGTGTTCGCGTGGCCAATGGGGTTGCGTTTGTCGACCCGGTCAAGGAGTGGCCATGGCGAAGTCGGGACAGCGCAAGTGCTTGTGTTGCCAGCACTTTTTTGATCTCGACCATCGCAACCTGAAGCGTCAGCGTTACTGCTCCGAACCTCAATGCCGCCGTGCCAGCCAGGCCGCCAGTCAGGCTGCTTGGTTGGCCAAGCCCCAGAACCAGGACTACTTCCGCGACCCGGTGCATGTCGCGCGGGTACAGGCCTGGCGCGCCGCGCATCCCGGGTACAGCCGCCGCAGGCGGCCTGAGCGGTTCGCGTTACAAGATTCGTTGATCACGCAAGTACATGATTGCATTGAAAAATCTTCCAATCGTGGTGAGATCGCTGGCACCGGGGAAGCACCGGCGTTACAAGATCTCTTGAGTGCCTCATCGCCATTGTTGGCGGGGCTTATCGCCCATCTGTTCCAGGTGGCGTTACAAGAAGACATGGTCACCACCACCCGGCGCCTTGTACAAATGGGGCACGACCTCATCAATCGGAGCCGCCATGACAATAGCCAAGCAAGTGCTGCGAGCCGAGCGGTTGCGCCGGGTGCCCGAGCAGTTCAGTTGGGTTGACCAGGCGTTGGTGCAGTGCGGGTTCATCGATCGCTGCGACGCGCGCGCAGCCGCGCTGTACCTGTTCCTGGTGACGGTGGCCGACGCGCAGGGCCTGAGCTACTACGGCTCCGTCACGCTGGCGCGCCGACTGCACCTGAGCGTGGCGGAGTTTGGTGCGGCGCGACAGCAACTCATCGAACTGGACCTTATCGCGTATCAGACGCCGTTGTACCAGGTACTCTCATTGTCCAGGGGCGCGCCACGCAGACCACCACGCATGAGCGCAGCGGCGACGGCGCGTCAATCGAGTGCTGGTGCGGTGAGCCTGGCTCAGTTGATCGAACAAGCGGAGATGCGCCGTGCTTGACTATGAGATGTACTGCCAGATCCGTGACCACCTGGGTCGCCAGCAGCTTAGCGTGGCGCAGACCGCACATGCCCTTGGACTGCATCCTGGCACGGTAGCCAAGTGGGCCGCACTGGAGCAATTCCGCCCGCGTGCCGGGGTGGCGCGCGTGAGTAAGCTCGACGCATTCAAAGGTCAAATTGTGCGCTGGCTCGATACCCACCCTTACAGCACGCAGCAGATCTACCAGCGGCTGTGCGAGGCCGGCTACGAGGGCGGGCGCACCATCGTCAAAGACTACGTGCACCGTATCCGCCCACGGCCTGCAAAGGCGTTTCTCAAGCTCGATTTCGCCCCGGGCGAAGCCGCCCAGGTCGACTGGGGTGAGTACGGCAGCATCGCGGTGGGCTGCACGCGCCGACGCCTGAGCTTCTTTGTGATGGTGTTGTGCTACAGCCGGCGCATGTACCTGGAGTTCACCGTCTCGCAGACGATGGAGTTCTTCCTGACCTGCCACGAGCACGCCTTCGCCGCGTTTGGCGGCGTGCCCGGGCGCCTGATGGTCGATAACCTTAAATCGGCCGTGCTGCAGCGCTTGGTCGGTGTGGCGCCGGTGCTCAACCCGAAGTACGACGACTTCTCCAAGCACTGGGGCTTCTTGGTCAGTCCCTGCAACGTGCGCGCCGGCAATGAAAAAGGTCGGGTCGAAAACGCCGTTGGCTACGTCAAGAAAAACTTCCTGGCCGGCCTGGAGCTGCCCGACTTCGCCGCGCTGGCCCCAGCCGCTCAAGCCTGGGTGGACACGGTGGCCGACGTGCGCATCCACGCCACCACCCACCAACGCCCGGTCGACCGCTTCGAGGACGAGCGCGGCCAGCTCAAACGCCTGAACCCCAACGGCTACGACCTGGGCACCGTCAAGACGGTGCGCGCCACCTCGACCTGCCGGGTGCCGCTGGAATCGAACCACTACTCGGTGCCACCCCATCTGGCCGGCCAGCGCCTGACCCTCAAGGCCTACCCGGACCGGGTCTGCGTCTACCACCACGACTTGCTCCAAGCCTGCCATGCCCGCAGCCTGGACCGGCACCGCGACATCGAGGACCCCGAGCATGTGCGCGTGCTGCAAGCCCAACGCGCCAGCGCCCGCGAGCAGCGCCTGATGGTGCAGTGGTTGGCCCTGTCGCCGCGCGCCCAGGCCTACGGCGATGGGCTGCTGGCCAAGCGGGTGAACGCGCGCGGGCACATCCGCAAAATCCTCGCCCTGGTCGAACTGCATGGCGCCCAGGCGGTGGCGCGCGCCATTGATGACGGGCTGGCGCTGCAGGCCTTCAGCGCCGAGTACATCGCCAACATCCTTGTCGCCCGGCGACCCATCGGCGCCGAGCCCGCAGCCCTGCAACTCACCCGCAGCGCCGACCTGCTCGAGCTCGAACTGCCCGCCCCAGACCTGTCCATTTATGACCGCCAACAGGGCACCCATCATGCGCACTCGAAATGACCCCGGCCGTGCAGCCCAGCCCCAGCCCGATCTGCTGGCCGGCATCTTGCGCTCGCAGCTCACCGAGCTCAACCTGCCCTTCATCCGCGAGCACTGCCACCAGGTGGCGCAAACCGCCGCTGACAAGCATTGGTCGCATCTGGACTACCTCACCGAGTTGGTGGCCAGCGAGGCCGCCGCCCGCGCCGACCGCCGGGTGCAGCGCCGCATCAAGGACGCACGCTTCCCAGTGCTCAAGACGCTCGACCAGTTCGACTGGAACTGGCCCACCAAGATCAACCGGCTGCAGGTGCAAAACCTGTTCCACCTGGACTTCATCGCCCAGCATGCAAACGTGGTCTTCATCTCCGGCACCGGTCTGGGCAAAAGCCATCTGATGACCGCGCTCGGCCACGCCGCCTGCCTGCGTGCTCACTCGGTGCTGTTCACCGGCGCCATCGACATCGTCAACGCGCTGGCCAGCGCGCAGGCCGGCGGCAGCATCAAGCGCACGCTGGAGCACTACGTCAAACCCCAGGTGCTGTGCATCGACGAACTCGGCTATTTGCCCATCGACAAATTCGGCGCCGACGGCCTGTTCCAAATCCTGAGCCACCGCTACGAGCGTGGCGCCACGCTGATCACCACGAACAGGGTCTATAGCCAATGGGCCAGCATCTTCAACGGCGACAGCGTGCTGACCTCAGCGCTTCTCGACCGCCTGCTCCACCACGCCGAGACCGTGCCCATCGAGGGCCGCAGCTTCCGCACCAAGGACCAAATCGAGGCCTGAGCATCGCGCCAGGGTCGCCCCTGGGCGGCCGCAACCTGCGTGCAATGCCAGCCATATCCCGTCAGCAATTTGAAACCGGCCAAATCGCTACATGTTCGGGCCGGCGCCCACA
>JAYUQC010000264.1:0-6559 GCA_043759735.1 Rhodoferax sp. | reverse complement strand
CCAAATCCATCACAATCTCCTTACAAGTTGAAACCCTCTTACTGATAATACGCGCTCAAGGTTTTCATGACATTCCGCACTCTTGCCATCGCTTTTCTGGTTGCTGCAGCAGCCTTCCTGTCGGCGCAGGCGCAGGGCTTCAAATTTTCGGACGAAGACAAAGCCGACAAGGAAGCCGAGGCCAAGCGCCAGGGCGACGTGCAGGCCCTGCTGGCAACACCCTGCCGGAACAAGATCAAGAACCAGAAAATCATGGTGCTGATTGGCGAGCAGCGCGAAGGCCGGATCCATGCCAACCAGTCTTCGTACAACACCCACATCAATGCCATCAATGGCCGCCTGCAGGCGCTGGGCCTGAAGACGTTCACCCAAGGTCAGATTCGTGCCCAGGTGGCGCAGGCCGAGATTGACGCCTACTTTAAAAATGACCCTGATGCGGCCATCAGCGCATCGCGCCGGCTGGCCGCGCAGTACATCCTGCGCGGCGTGATTGCGTCCAGCGCTTTTCGCAATGCCATGGTCAACGTCAACCAGGTGAACATCTCGATGAATTTCACGCTGACGGGGGCCAACGGCAAAATGATCTCGCAAACCGCCGCCGACAACGCCAGCTACGCCGGCCAGGATGTTGGCGGCATGGCACTCACCCTGATCAATGAGACTGCCGAAGAGGTGGTGGCCAAGCTGTACAGCGATTACTGCAAGCTGGCCGGCGGCAAGTGACGATCGACATGCAGCAGGCACGCGGTCGCCGCGCAGCAGGCGGCAAACATCAACTGGCGCAAGACCAGCAAGAGCCGAAACCGGTGACTGACCACAACTGGTCAATTTTCCGGTCAATTTTTTAGCAAGGGGAAGCAAGCATGACAACACGATTCAACCCCATCAAAGGCGCAGCAACCTGCGCCGTGCTCGCATTGGCGGCCCTGGGTAGCCAGCTATCCGCGCAGCCGGTGTTTGGCAACCCGTCGCCCACGGCGGGCAGCTCAACGTCCAACCAGGCCAATGCAGCGGCCGACCAGGCGGCGTACAAAGAGGTAGCGTACACCAACAAGGATAAAAAGGGGCCGGCGCTGGTGGTGATACCGGGTGAGATCAAGGCCGCGAGCGCTACCTTCACACAAAAATTCGCGCCCAACAACATTGCCGACTTTGGCGAAATTGAGCTGTCACAGGCCAATTTTGCGGTGCTCGAGCGCGCCAACCTGGGCAATTTGCTGCAGGAAATTACCCTGGCCTACAACCTGGGCGACCCGGTCGCTGCGCGCAAAACCATGCAGATGGGCAAGCTCAAAACTACCAAGTGGATCGTCAAGTTTGACATCCTGAAGGCTGAGCAGATCGCGGAAAACAAAAAAGGCTTTGATGGCCGCGCCATCGGCGGGCTGATGGGCATGCTGGGTGGCTTTGGCGGGGCCGCTGCGGGGCAGGTCGCCAGCAGCCTGCAAACACGGGATTCCACGGGTGTGTGGCTGATTGGCCTGCGCTACAAGATCATGGATGCCAATACCACCGAGCAGGTGGCCCAGGGGTACAAGGAGCTGAAAATGGAGGTCGGCCAGACCAGTACCTCGGTGATGGGCGTATCCGACGGCGCCAAGGGCGGCGTCGGGCTGGACACCATGGTTCAGCGGCTGGTGCAAACAGCCGTATGGGAAATTGATTCCAAGTACAAATAGGCTTGTTCCGGGCGGCTTTGCCGCCGGAATAACTGTTCGCGTTGGAGCGAACGCCTTTGGCGTCGCTCAACTTGAACTTTTCGCGGGAGCGCTCGGCTGGCCGTGCGCATCAGGGGTAAATGATGGCTGAGATTTCCAGGCTCGGGAAGTACCTGATTCGCCGCGAACTCGGGCGCGGTGCAATGGGCGTGGTGTATGAAGGCTTTGACCCCGCCATCGAGCGTACGGTGGCGATCAAGACCATACGTGCCGAGCAGTTCGAAGCGACCCAGATGACCGAGATGCTGGCGCGCTTCAGGCGTGAGGCGCAGGCCGCCGGCCGCCTGAATCATCCGAACATCGTCGCGATCTACGAGTACGGCGAGGATGGCGCGGCGGGCGCCGCGCCGGTCGCCGACCCCGACGCCACCGTGATCGATGCGCCGCCGGCCGCGGGAGCCGCGAAGATCGCGTACATCGCGATGGAGTTCATCAAGGGGCGTGAACTCAAGGACTACTTTGACGAGAATCGGCGTTTTCCAATGCAGGAAGTCGGCCGCATCATGGGCGAGCTGCTCGGCGCGCTCGGCCATGCGCATAGCCATGGCGTAACCCATCGTGACATGAAGCCGGCCAACGTGATCCTGCTCGATAGCGGCGCGTCGGTAAAGGTGGCGGATTTCGGAATCGCGCGCATCGAAACTTCGGAACTGACCCAGGCAGGCACCGTGCTCGGCACGCCTTCCTACATGTCACCTGAGCAGTTTCTCGGGCAAACCGTGGATGGTCGCAGCGATCTGTTTTCCTGCGGTGTGATCCTGTATCAGTTTCTCACCGGGGAAAAGCCGTTTACCGGTGCGGTCACCACCATCATGCACAAGGTGTTGAAGGAGGAACCGCTGGCGCCGTCGATGCTCAACGCCACTCTGCCGCCAGCCTGGGATGCGGTGGTCAAGAAATCGATGGCAAAGAACCCGGATCAGCGTTACCAGAGCGCCGCCGAGTTTGCGCAGGCGATTCGCGACGTGATCGATGGCAAGGTCGGGCAGGCCGATGCAACGCTGATCGATCTGGGCGACCCAGCCATGCCGAGCGTTATCCGCACCGCAGCGGCGAGCGTCCCTTCGGTGCAAACTCCGCCGCCTAAGTCGACCGTTGCGCGGCCAGCGCCGCCGTCGAGCGGAAGCAAGTCCGGCTTGGTTCTGGCAGGACTGGCTGCGTTGCTGGTTGTCGCCGGCGCGGCCTACGTGACACTGACCAAGAAACCGGAGCCGCCGTTGCAGGCGGCAAGCGCGCCGGCAACAGTGACGCCGCTGGCTGCGCCCGCAGCGGCGCAGCCGGTCGCAGTTGTTGAGCCCCCCGCGGAGCCCGGCACAGTGACCATCAGTGCCTTGGGTCTGGCCGATCCGGCCAAATTCAATGGCGATGCGGCGGCGGCAGGCGCCGAGGCACGCGCGGACGCCAAACGCCAGTTGGTCGAAAAGGCGCTCGGGCTGTACGTTGCACAGGAATCGCTGGACAAGAACTACGACTGGGTCGCACGGAACATGTTGTCGCGCTCCGGCGAGTTCATCAAGGCCACCTTGTCGGAGGATGCGCCGCAGGCGGGCAAGGATGGCCTGGTGGCGCTGACCACGCGTGCCACCATCAAGGTACGCGATGTACAAAAATCGCTCAACCAGATGAGCGAGAAGGAGCGTATCGACTTGATTCGCAACAACGGCGATCCGAAGATTTCCGTTGAGATGCTCATACGCAATGCCGAGTCGACCCAGCCGATCCCGCCGGCGCGCTCGCAATTGGCGGAGAACATCATCAAGGAGCGCATCAAGTCCTTTGGCTTCCGCGTCTGGGCGACCGAGGGCGAAGCCAAGCCCGGCGCATCGGCCAAATCGGCCGATTTTCATATCGTGGGCGAAGTAAAGGTCAAGTTGCTGTCGGCCAAGCTGGCCGCTTCCGGACTTACGATCACCAAGACCGCGCTGACTTCATGGACCATCAAGGCGATCGACAAGTCCAGCGGCGAAGAGATCTATCTCAACACGAACATGCCCAAAAGCACCTCTTGGGCGAATGAAGACGCTGCCCTGGCTGATATCGGCAAGCAGGTCGGCGACGAATTCTCGAAAAAGTTTTTCCTGGCGCGTTTCAATTTCGGCACCCAGAAGGTCAACCTCAACATAAGCGGTCTGCCAGACGGCGTCGGTGCTGTCATGCTGCGCGAATTGCGCGGTCTGCGGGTGGTGCTCGACGCGCGGGAGGTCGGTTCCGGAAAGTACGCACTCGAGCTGCCGGACGGCAGTGCCACTGACATCATCGCCGAGGGGGTGGCCAGGCCGCTCAACGCCAAATTGGGTCAGCCCTGCTTCGCGTCGGCAGGCGCTGCGGGCGCGGACATCAACGTAACCTTCGCCGCAGCTTGCGCGGTGGAGGCAGTGCGCGCGCGCTTCGAAACGACGCCGCCCGCAGGACTGTTGTCGGCGCCCGAGGGACGCAACCGGTCAGTCAGAAAGATCGCTTGAAAGGTGCTTTGGGAGCAAAAACTCCAAAGATCAGCCGCGCACCATGAACTCCACTGTTTCCGCGGAGGAGTCAGCGGAACTGTGGCCGAAAATGATGTGACCGGAGCCGCGCAGCATCAGTTCTTCGCGCCGCAGGCTCATCTCCGCTTCACCCTTGACGGTCACGAAGGTGCCGTTGGTACTTTGATCGGCTAAAAAAAACTTGTCGCGGCGTTTTTCGATGCGTGCATGATTGCGCGAAGCCTTGGGGTCGGCGATAACGAAGTCGCTGCCGGCGTCGCGCCCAAGCGTTACGCTGGGTCGGGTCTGATTCATCACGATTTCGCGCCCGCCATGCTTCAACACCAGTACTGCCTGCGACTGCGGTGTGCTTACCGAAGGTGCCGTCATGGTCAGATCGTCGCCCTCTTGCCAGATGACTTCACACACCGCCAGATCATCGGCCTTGCCTTTTACCGCCAACGCAGCGATGTCACGGGTGCCCATGCGCAAGGCCGGCGACAACTGATCTACCGTGGTCCGGGTGGTGAAGATCTGCAAGCCTTTTGCAAGACCAGCCATGCGCGCGGCGGTGTTGACAGTGTCGCCGAACACATCCGCATTTTCCTCGATCACGACTCCCGCATGAAAGCCGACCCGGATTTTGCGCTTGGCGCCGTTGACAACCGGCAGTTTGTCGATCCGCGCCTGCATGTCGGTGGCCGCAATGAAGCCGCGATCGGCTCCATCAAACACGCACATGATCTCGTCGCCGATGGTCTTGATCACCCGACCGCCATGGCGTGCGGTCACCGCCGACATCTCGACCAAGGCTTCGTCGATCATTGCCTTGGCCTTGGCGTCGCCCAAAACTTCATAGAGGTGCGTGCTGCCGGCAATGTCCGCGAACAATACCGCGACGATCTTTTCCTGCATCGCCGTCGCTGCGAGCTGAGTCGGTTCGGAAGGAGCGGTCATACCGTCTCGAGCGACCGGCGCAGGCTTGAAATCAGGCCGCCGCGCGCAGCTTGGCCTGGGCAGCGGAAGCATGCAACGACGCATAGGCCGAATGAGCCGCAGCTTCCGCCTGTCCGACCCTGACTGTATGGCCTATGTCCATCAGAACCGAGCCTAGCGCGGAAAGGCACAGCATCACGTTTTCGGGTTTGCATGAATAACCCATCAGGCCGAAACGCCAGATCTTGCCGGCGAGCGGTCCCAAGCCAGCGCCGATCTCGATGTTGAACTCATTCAACAGACGTTTGCGCACTTCAGCTTCCGATTTCTGCAGGCTCTCGGGGATTTTGATGGCGTTCATCTGCGGCAGGCGATATGCTTCCTTGACCAGAAACTCCAGCCCCATGGCTTCAAGGCCGGCCTTGAATGCAAGGTGATGCCGCATGTGACGCGCCCATGAATTCTCCAATCCTTCTTCCTTGAGCAGGAGCAAGGCCTCGTGCAGCGCAAACAGGCTGTTGATCGGAGCGGTGTGGTGATAGGTGCGGGTGGTCTCGCCCCAGTAGCCAAGCACCAGGTTCAGGTCCATGAACCAGCTTTGCACGCGGTTCGTGTCCTTCCGAAGCTTGACTCTTTCAATCACTGCGTCGTTGTACGAAACCGGCGATAGGCCCGGCACACAGGACAGGCACTTTTGGCTGCCGGAGTAGATGGCGTCAATATTCCATTGGTCCACCCGGACCGGGGTGCCCGCAAGTGAGGTCACCGCGTCGACAATGGTCAGCATGTGGTATTTGTGCGCCAGCGCGACCAGGGTTTTGGCATCGGACTGCGCGCCGGTCGACGTCTCGGCATGCACGAATGCCACGACTTTGGCGTCCGGGTTTTTCTTCAGCGCATCTTCAAGCTTTTGCGGATCGCACGGATCGCCCCACTGGTCCTCGACTACAACCGCGACGCCGCCAGCCCGCTGCACATTTTCAACCATGCGACCGCCGAAAACACCGTTTTTCATGACGATTACCTTGTCGCCAGGCTCGACCATGTTTACGAAGCACGATTCCATGCCCACTGAGCCTGGGCCTGAAAACGGGAAGGTAAGCTGATTGTTGGTCTGGTATGCGTAACGCAGTAACTGCTTCAACTCATCCATCATCTCGACGAAAATCGGGTCGAGATAGCCGATTGATGGCAGGCTGGATGCTGCCAATACGCGCGGATTGATTTCTGATGGGCCAGGACCCATCAGGGTGCGTTGCGGCGGATGGAAGGAGCCGATCTTGCGGGTGGGGGCGAATGAGGTCGAAGTCATGGAAGGGACCCTTTCCGGGTGGGTGCAAGGCGCGCGCCGGGGTGACGCGCCGCCAAAAAATCGTTTTGGAACAGTGTGTTACGTTGCTGTTACCAAGCGCACGATTTTAACATACGCAGGCTCTCATTGAC
>JAYUQC010000263.1:0-2508 GCA_043759735.1 Rhodoferax sp. | reverse complement strand
ATTGGCAGGCCGTACCCGAGCACCGGCTCACCGTCTCGCCGCTGCCGACGGAACAATCGGTGGGCGAAGATTTTTTCGGCAATCGTGTCACGCGCTCTCGACCAGCAGGACCTGCGCGGGTGTCGTGGCGCTGGCGCCGGTCACGGCCTTGGCAGCGCGACAGGCGCGCACAAACGAGACAAAACCAGGAGCCCAGTCCGATCCGGCGCCGCTGCGCAGGTGGGCGTAGGAGGCCAGCACGTTGCGGTGCACGATACCGTCGTTGTGCC
Organism: Rhodoferax sp.; assembly: GCA_043759735.1. GTDB lineage: Bacteria > Pseudomonadota > Gammaproteobacteria > Burkholderiales > Burkholderiaceae_C > CAISIP01. The sequence continues at coordinate 2,239 of JAYUQC010000263.1, read as the reverse complement.
CGTCCAGACCATGGCCGCGCATCACCTTGTAGGCATAGCGCAGATCGGGCGCCGCGTTCTCCAGGCTGGAGTAGTGGAACTCGTGTCCGCGTGTCAAAGTTGCCCCGCCGCTCGACACACAGGGCCAGGGGGCGTTGACCGTGGGCTGCAGCTCGACATAGCCCCGTCCGACCGGGCGCGTATGCATCACCACATCGACCGGCAACGCGCCCACCATGTCGCAGCTACGCTCTTGCCAGCGCAGGCTGCGGGCCAGGTACATCAGACCACCGCATTCGGCGTAGACCGGCATGCCGGCGTCGATCACCCGACGGATGTCCTGGCGCAGCGCGGCGTTGTCCTGCAGCGCCGACATGAACATCTCGGGAAATCCGCCTCCGATGAACAGGCCGTCGACCTGCGGCAGGCTTTGGTCCTGCAGCGTGTTGAATGGCACGATTTCGGCCCCGGCCTGTTCCAGCGCCTGCAGGTCGTCCGGGTAATAGAAGCCGAACGCCTTGTCACGCGCCAGACCGATCCGCACCCGGGGCGCGGGCGGGGCTGTGTTGCCATGTGCCAGTTCGACCGGTTGCGCGGGCGAGGGCAGGGGTGCCGCACAACGCGCCACGCGCAACAATGCATCCAAATCAACCTGCGCGGCGATGCGTTCACCGATAGATTGAACGCGCTGCGCCGCATCGTCCAGTTCGCCGTCCGGCATCAGCCCCAGATGGCGCTCGACCAGCCCCAGCGTCGGGTCGTGCGCCACCGCGCCGAGCACGGTGACATCGGTGTAGTGTTCGATCACCGCGCGCAGCTTGGACTCGTGGCGCGCGCCGCCGAGCTGGTTCAGGATGACGCCGGCGATCCGGATGCGCGGGTCGAACGACTGGTAGCCCAGGATCAGCGGTGCGATGCCGCGTGTCATGCCGCGCGCATCGAGTACCAGCACCACCGGCAGGTCGAGCAGATGGGCCAGCGCGGCGTTGCTGTTGCTTCCGTCCAGCGCCAGGCCGTCGTACAGGCCCTTGTTGCCCTCGACGATACCGATGTCCGCTCCAACGCTGTGGCGCGCAAAACAACCGGTTATCTGCTGCCCAGTCATCAGGAACGGATCGAGGTTCAGGCAGGCGCGTGCGCTGGCGCGGCTCAGCCACATCGGGTCGATATAGTCCGGTCCCTTCTTGAACGGCTGCACCACCAGCCCTTGCGCGGTCAGCGCGGCGCACAGGCCGATCGCCACCGTGGTCTTGCCGGACGATTTGTGCGCGGCCGAGATCAGGAAGCGCGCCGCGTTGCCCACTGGAGTACCTTCGCCCTGACGGGCTGCGGTGCGAGCTTGCTTGGGGCGGCCCGGCGCGGCGCTCATGACCCTGCCTTGGCGCCCGGCGGCGCGGTCGCCTGGCTCTGCATGACCGCGTCGTCCAGACGCTGCGGCAGGATCGCCAGGAACCGCACTGCCAGCAACACGATCAGCACCGCCAGCGCCACGCCGCCGAGGCCGAGCAGCCATTCAGGCAGGCTGGGAAGATACGGGTTCACGACACCGTCGCGAAAGCTGCTGCTGATCTGCCGGCCGGGAAACAGCACCAGCGGGAACGCCTGGCCGCCGATGATGGTGACGTACATCTGCGCAAAGCCGCCGCCGGTCACCAGTGCGGCGGACAACACGATGCGCCGGCGCATCCGGCCGATGGCGGGGTGCAGCAACAAGGCCAGTGGCAACAGTCCGCCAATGCCGACCTGCCCGAGCCAGAACAGCGCGGTGTGGATGCCGCCGTCCACCAGCAGGAAATACTCGAAGTCGTGGTGCTTGGTGAAATACAGGTTGGTCAGGTGGTAGACCAGCACGAAATACAGGCCGGCGGCGATGAAGATCACCTGCAGCCGCGCCAGCCGCGCCAGCAGCGCATCGCCCAGTGGACGCGATCCGCCCCGGCTGGCCGCCATCAGCGCCAACACGAAGGCGGCCAGGCCATAGCTGAGCGACAGGGCGATGAACAGCGGTGCCAGCAGGGCCGAGTCATAGGCCTGGCGCGCCACCAGGAAGCCGAAGATCGAGCCGGTACCGGTGGTCAACAGCATGCGCCAGACAAATGCGGCCACGCCCGCGGCCGGCGTAAAGCGGCCCATGCCGTGTTCCATCATGGTCCACAGGTAGGCGATCACGATCGCCATGAAGCCGGAGTACAGAAAGATGTTCCAGGCGAAGATCGACTTGAAATTGAAACGGGTCATCGCCACGATCAGCCGATCCGGG
>JAYUQC010000262.1:0-52390 GCA_043759735.1 Rhodoferax sp. | reverse complement strand
CAGCACCCAACCGCGGTGTTTTCAAGAAGCCTAAACTGGCGTCGCCGCGCAGCACCGCGCCGAATTCCGTGTTTGCGCTCGGCCAGTAGCTGCTGGCCCGAGGCTAGAACGGCTGGTGAAAAAGTGTGAAGCCCACCGATAAGCCGGATTCTGTGCAACTGCAGGCCCTTGCGGGCCCGCAGAAGTGACTGCCATTACTCAGGGCCGCTGGTCACCCAACGGCTCGGTGCGACCGACCCGCACACTCCGGGGGCCCCGGTCATGGCGCTACGGCGAACCGCCTCGCTTTGCGTGTGCCTACTTGGTATTGCTGCGCGTAGAGATTGCCCGTTTCACCCGAACTTAATCGGCTCGTCTCTGTTGCTCTGATCCTCACCTTATACCTTGCGGCTTTCAGTGGACAGCCGTTAGCTGCTACGCTGCCCTGTGCAGTCCGGACGTTCCTCCAGTGCGGTGTTTCCACCCGACGCCGAGGCGTCGGCCCCAAGGCTTGCACCAGCGACAGTCTGGTGGGCTTCACGCGTTGGATTATCCACTCCTGAGACAATATCCGGCAAACCACTCCAGGAGCCGCCACAATGAAAGCCGACACCATTCTGCAAACGATTGGCAATACGCCCCACGTGCGCATCAACCGACTATTTGGTAACACGCATACCGTCTGGATCAAGTCCGAGCGCAGTAACCCAGGCGGCTCGATCAAGGACCGCATCGCGCTGTCGATGGTCGAGGCGGCCGAAAAGAGCGGCGCGCTCCGACCCGGCGCCACCATCATCGAGCCGACATCCGGCAATACCGGCGTGGGCCTGGCGATGGTCGCCGCGGTCAAGGGCTACAAGCTGCTCCTGGTGATGCCCGACAGCATGTCGGTCGAGCGGCGCCGGCTGATGTTGGCCTATGGCGCCAGTTTCGAGCTCACGCCGCGCGAGAAGGGCATGAAGGGATGTATAGCCCGGGCCTTGGAATTGATCGCAGAAACACCTGGTTCCTGGATGCCCCAGCAGTTCGACAACCCGGCCAACATCGACGCCCATGTGCAGACCACCGCGCGCGAGATCCTGGCCGATTTCCCGGACGGCCTGGACGCGCTGATCACTGGCGTGGGAACCGGCGGTCATCTGAGCGGCTGTGCCCAGGTGCTGAAGGCCAAATGGCCCAAGCTCAAGGTGTTTGCGGTCGAGCCAGTGGCCTCGCCGGTCATCTCGGGTGGCGCCCCCGCGCCGCACCCGATTCAGGGTATCGGCGCCGGGTTCATTCCGACCAACCTGAAGATGGAACTGCTCGACGGCGTGATCCAGGTCGACGCCGAGCCGGCGCGCGAGATGGCGCGGCGCTGTGCGCGGGAAGAAGGCATACTGGTGGGTATCTCCTCGGGTGCCACGCTGGCCGCGATTGCGCAGAAGCTGCCGGAGCTGCCGGCAGGTTCGTCCGTGCTGGGCTTTAACTACGACACCGGTGAGCGCTACCTGTCGATCGAAGGTTTCCTGCCGGCCTGAATGATTCGACTGACCGAGCTGAAGCTGCCGCTGGAGCACACGGCCGCGGATCTGGAAGGCCTGGTGTTACAGGTTCTTGGCGTACCGGCCCAGGCCGTACAGGCGCAGCATGTGTTCAAGCGCAGTGTGGATGCGCGCAAGGCGCTACTGTTGCGTGTCTACGCTGTGGATGTCGTGTTGGCCGACGCCGCTTGCGAGGCGCAGGTACTGCAGCGCCTGGCTGGCAATAGTCATGTCGGGCCTGCGCCGGACATGGCCTACCGATTGCCATGCAGCCCTCGGGCTGCCGGCGTTGCCTCCGATGGCCGCGAGCGACCGGTGGTGGTCGGCTTCGGTCCCTGCGGCATCTTTGCAGCGTTGCTACTGGCACAGATGGGTTTGCGCCCGATCGTGCTCGAGCGGGGCCGCAAGGTGCGCCAGCGCACCCAGGACACTTGGGGCCTGTGGCGCAAGTCGGTACTGGATCCGGAGTCGAACGTGCAGTTTGGCGAAGGCGGCGCCGGAACCTTTTCGGACGGCAAGCTGTGGAGCCAGATCAAGGACCCGCGCTATCTCGGACGCAAGGTGATGACCGAATTCGTCAAGGCCGGCGCACCCGAGGACATCCTGGTGGAGGCCCATCCGCATATCGGCACTTTCAAGCTGGTCAGGGTGGTGGAGAACATGCGCGAGCAGATCATCGCGCTGGGTGGCGACATCCGGTTCGAGCAGCGTGTGACCGATCTCTTGCTGGAGAAGGGGCTGGTTGACGCAATGGGCCGCAACCAGCGCGTGCGTGCGCTGCGCGTGCTGGACCAACGCAGCGGGACCGCAATGGAACTGCCGGCGCGCCAGGTTGTGCTGGCCTTGGGTCACAGCGCCCGCGACACCTTTGTGATGCTGCACCGGCGCGGAGTACAGATGGCGGCCAAGTCGTTTTCGATCGGTTTTCGCGTTGAGCATCCGCAAGGCCTGGTCGATCGCGCGCGCTGGGGACGGCACGCCGGAAATCCGGCGCTCGGCGCAGCAGAATACCGGCTGGTCCACCATGCCGGCAACGGTCGTTCGGTCTATAGCTTTTGCATGTGTCCGGGGGGCACGGTGGTGGCCGCTACCTCGGAGCCGGGGCGCGTGGTGACCAATGGCATGAGCCAGTACTCGCGCAACGAACGCAATGCGAATGCCGGCATCGTCGTGGGGATCGATCCACAGGATTACCCACGAGACATCGCACGCATGCGTGCGGCGCTGGGCGATGACGTGCAGGTGGACGAGCGCTCGATGGCAGATCATCCGCTGGCCGGTATTGTGCTGCAGCGCGAATTGGAGTCTCAGGCCTACCGGATGGGTGGGCAGGACTATCAGGCCCCGGGCCAGTTGGTGGGTGACTTCCTGGCTGGCCGCGCGTCGACCGCTCTGGGCGGGGTTGAGCCGTCCTACAAGCCGGGGGTTCGGCTGGGCGACCTTGGCACGGCCTTGCCTGGCTATGCGATTGACGCGATCCGCGATGCCTTGCCCGTATTCGGGCGCAAGATCAAGGGCTTCGACATGCCCGATGCGGTGCTGACGGGCGTCGAGACCCGGACGTCGTCGCCCGTGCGCATCACGCGTGGTGACGATTTCCAGAGTGCCAACGTGCAAGGTCTGTATCCGGCCGGCGAGGGAGCGAGTTATGCGGGCGGCATTCTTTCAGCGGGAGTCGACGGTATTCGGGTCGCGGAAGCGGTGGCGCGGGCCGTGTTGACCTGAGTCCGCCCACCCGGCGATCGTTCTGTGTCGCGCCGGGCTTCACTGCGCGACCGCTGTTGGAAAAAATCGGGCCACGGCACCGGCCCCATGAATATCAGGACCCGGGGGCGCTGCTCTGCAGCGCGGCAATGCGCTCCTCGATCGGCGGGTGGGTCGAGAACCACTTGCCGATACCGCCGGCGATGCCCATGGCAGCAATGCTCTTGGGCAGTTCGGCCGGCGTCAGGCCGCCCAGGCGAACCAGCGCGTTGACCATGGGCTGACGCCGGCCCATCAATTGGGCTGCACCCGCATCGGCGCGAAACTCGCGCTGGCGCGAGAACCAGGCCACGATCATGGCTGCCACGAAACCGAGAATGATGTCGAGCACGATGGTGGTAACCCAGTAACCGATGCCGGGGCCCGAGCTGCGCTCATTGCCTCGGTTCAGGAAACTGTCGACTGCGTAGCCGATGACCCGACTCAGGAACACCACGAAGGTGTTCATCACGCCCTGAATCAGCGTCATCGTGACCATGTCGCCGTTGGCGATGTGGGCCACCTCGTGCCCGATCACGGCCTCCACCTCCTCACGCGTCATGCCCTGCAGCAGGCCGGTGGAAACCGCCACCAGTGCGGAGTTCTTGAAGGCCCCGGTGGCAAAGGCGTTCGGTGCGCCGTCGAATATGCCCACCTCCGGCATGCCGATGCCGGCCTTGTCGGCGAACTTTTGCACCGTCTGCACGATCCAGGCCTCGTCGGCGTTTTGCGCTTGTTCGATGATGCGCACGCCGGCGCTCCATTTGGCCACCGGCTTGCTGATCAGCAGCGAGATGAAGGCGCCGCCAAAGCCCATGATCAGCGCGAATCCGAGTAACGCACCCAGATCCAGACCATTGGCGGTCAGATAGCGGTTGACGCCCAGGAGGTTGGCAACAATGCCCAACACCACCACGACGGCGAGGTTGGTCATGACGAACAGCAGGATTCTTTTCATGGACAGGGGTTCCAGTAGGGTCGGACAGGACCGATGGTCAAGATGGTAGGGGTAAATTGGCGCATCTTAAGCGTTCCGACAACGTATGCCCTCGCCGTTTGCGGTTATTGCGACGACGTTTGCGGCCGCCGAACAGGGCGGAAAACCGCTGCGTCCTGGTAGAAGCCGGGCGCCGTGTTGGCCGGCCACCAGCCCGGTACGCCCAGCACGGGCAGGTGCGCGAATGGCTTGGTCGCCAATTGATCGGGATCGAGGTTGCGTGCAACCCATGCATCCATCTGGGCAAGCGAGGCGTCCTGGTTGTCAAGCGGCAGATGGATCACATGCGCGGTGATCGACTTGCGCGGGTGTTGCAGCTTTTCCAGCAGCGCGTGGCCAAACAGCACCAGTTGCGCCTGCTGCCACAGTGGGCGCAAAGGCCCGAATACCGCGTCCCATTGCTTGGCCCGCAGGGCCTGCCACAGTGCCTCTGGCGCATTCAGAAAAGCGGCGTTCTCGTCAAACACCGTCAGCGCATCGCGCACCGGTCCGCGCACCGGGCGTATCCCGTCGGCAGCGATCTGTGCCGCCTGCAGCTGGTTCAGGCGCCGCTTGGTGGCCGGAAAATGAATCCAGCACAAGCCGTTGAAGAAGTCGTGCAGCCCGGTACGTGTCGGACAGGTACGGGTCTGCGCGATGAACTGCTCGTAGGCCATGCCACTGGTCAACGCCGATTGCGGCACGAACTGAACCGGTGCCTCGGCGGCCTGGTTCAGTGCCTGCCACAGAGGCGTGCCATCGATGACCGCCTGGTCAACCGCCTGTCCGACCCTTTGCAGTGGTGCGAGCCAGGCGTGGCCCCAATCCAGTTCAGGCCAGGGTGCGGGTGGCGCCACCAGGCCTGCCGCCGCGGCCAAACTGCTAGCGTTGGTCAATCGCCCCGTAGTTTCCATGGCAGTCGTTCGCCGCCCAACAGTGGCTTGAGGTCGGCGTCGCCAAACGGGTAACTCCCGGGGACCTGCCACGACTGGTGCTCCAGCACGACGGTGCCGGTGTTGCGGGGCAGGCCGTAAAAATCGGCCCCATGGAAACTGGCGAAGGCTTCCAGCCGATCGAGCGCGTTGGCAGTGTCGAAGGCATGCGCATACATCTCCAGCGCCGCATGGGCGGTATAGCAGCCTGCGCAGCCGCTGGCATGTTCCTTCAGCTGCGCGGGATGCGGTGCGCTGTCGGTGCCCAGGAAAAAATGCGCATCGCCACTGATGGCCGCAGCGACCAATGCCAGGCGGTGGCTTTCGCGTTTGAGCACCGGTAGACAGTAGTAGTGAGGACGGATGCCACCGGCGAAGATGGCGTTGCGGTTGAACAGCAGGTGGTGCGCGGTGATGGTGGCCGCTGTATGCGGCCCGGCCGCGCGGACATATTGCGCGGCCTGGGCCGTGGTGATGTGCTCCAGCACAATGCGCAGTTCCGGAAAATCGCGTCGCAACGGGATCAATTGCTGCTCGATGAAAACCGCCTCGCGGTCGAACAGGTCTATCGCCGGCGATGTGACCTCGCCATGCACCAGCAGCGGCAAGCGCTCCTTTTGCAGCGCCTCGAGCACGGGGTAGATGCGGCGCAGATCGGAGACTCCCGCGTCGCTGTTGGTGGTGGCGCCGGCCGGGTACAACTTGACGGCGACAACCATGTCGCCCGCCCCGCTGGTCCGGGTGGCGCTGGCGCGGACGATCTCAGCGGGTTCGAGGCGGTCGGTCAGGTACAAGGTCATCAAGGGTCTGAAGTCCTGGCCGGCCGGTACCATTGCACGGATGCGCGCCGCATAGTCCAATGCCTGTGCCACCGAAGTCACTGGCGGCTTGAGGTTGGGCATGATGACGGCGCGCGCAAACTGGGCCGCCGTATGCGGAACAACCGTGGCCAGTGCCTGGCCATCGCGCACGTGAAGATGCCAGTCGTCCGGGCGGGTGATGCGCAGTTGGTCCATCGTTGTGCTGCTCTTGGTTGGATTCAGGTCGACGGCGCGGGCAGGATGGCGGGGAGGGCCGCCAGATAGTTCCACAACGCATGCGCATTGCCCTTGACCGGCCCATTCTTCGATTTGCCGCCTGTCGTAGCGACCTTGCCGGCGCCGTTGTGGCTGCGGCTGCTGTCCTGGCTTGCGGGCCGCTCGCGGTAGGCGCGCACATCCATCGTGAGCTGCAACCCGGTCATTCCTGCCGGCAGCGCGCTGACCAGCCGTTTGGCGCGCAGTTCCTTCTTGACCGCGCTATAGGGCAGGAATGCCACGCCATGGCCCTCCAGCGCCATCGCCTTGAGTCCTTCTGCCATGTCGGTCTCGTAGACCCGGTCGAAATGGATCGGGATGGGCGTTTGCTTGAGGATCAGGTCAACCATCTGCGCCAGATAAGCGCCAGGTGCATACCCCAGATAGGGCAAAGGCTGGCCGGCGCGGCCGGGCAGGCTGAACGCCGGTAGTCCGTCGGCGGTGGGTTTCGTGTACGGTGCCACCACTTCTTCGCCCAGACTGACCATCTCGTAGCGCTGCGGATCGAGTTGGAACGGGTGCGCGCTGTGGTGGTAGGCAATCAGCAGGTCGCAGCTGCCCTCGACCAGGCGCAACACGGCATCATGGACGTTGAGCGCAATCAGCCGGCTCTTCATCGGCCCGAACTTGTCGCGCAGTTCCGATACCCAGGCCGGGAAAAAAGTGAACGCCAATGTGTGCGGAACCGCAAATTCGACCACATCCTGGTCGCTGGTTCGGTGGCTGCGCATCATCGCGCGCGTGCTTTGCAGGGACTGCAGGATTTCCAGTGCCTGGTCATACAGAGTTTGGCCGGCCGGCGTCAGCCGAGTCGGGTAGGAGCTACGGTCGACAAGGTCGCTGCCGGCCCAGGCCTCGAGCGACTGAATGCGGCGCGAGAATGCCGGCTGCGTCACATGCCGCAGTTGCGCGGACCGGCTGAAACTGCGTGTTTCAGCCAGGCTGACAAAATCTTCGAGCCATTTGGTTTCCATGGCCGAATTATGCGGTGACAGGCACCGACCCATGCAAATCCTGCATGGGGCCGGACCTGCCCGAATCAGCCGATCGCGCCTGGGAACACCCACAACAAGGCCGCCGTCATGGTGGTGTAGCGCAGGAATTTCCCGATCGCCATGAATACCAGGCACGGCCAAAACGGAAACCGCAACCAGCCGGCGACAGCGCACAACGGGTCGCCCACGACCGGAAGCCATGACAACAGGCAGGCTTTGGGCCCGAGTTGCTCGAGCCAGCGCAGGGCCCGCCCGTGCGAAGGCGAATGGCGGTATTTATCGACCAGTTGATGGGTACCGAAGCCCATGAACCAGGTCACGGCGCCGCCCAGCGTGTTGCCGGCGGTCGCCACCAGCACGGCCGGCCAGAACAGGGCCGGGTTGATCTTTACCAGGCCAAACACGGCCGGCTCCGAACCCAGGGGCAGCAAGGTGGCTGAGACGAACGAGATCACCAGCACCGTACTCAAGCCGAATTGGGGCAGGGCCAGCAACGTGATCAGTTGTTCAATCCAGGCGTGCATCAGTGGCGCAAGTATAGGCAGGGCCCGTGGAGCGCATCGACCGCGGTGCGCGATGCCCGTCGATGGTGCGGCGATTTCAATTGCTGAAATTTTGGGCAGTTAGAATCGGTGCGCAGTCGCCGCGGCAATGCCTGTCGGTTCAGCGTTACACCATTTTATTTTGCAACCCGAGCACATGCAGATCGGCCAATACACGCTTGCCAATCGCCTGATGGTGGCCCCGATGGCGGGGGTGACGGATCGGCCGTTTCGCCAGTTGTGCCGGCGCCTGGGCGCCGGCCATGCGGTGAGCGAGATGGTGACCTCGCGGCCGGACCTGTACCGATCGCTCAAAACGTCGCGGCGCGCCAACCATGACGGCGAGCCGGGCCCGATCGCAGTGCAGATTGCCGGCACTGATGCCCGGATGATGGCCGACGCGGCCGCCTACAACGTGGACCGCGGCGCCCAGATCATTGACATCAATATGGGTTGCCCGGCGAAAAAGGTCTGCAATAAGTGGGCCGGTTCTGCGTTGATGCAGGACGAGGCGCTGGCCCTGTCGATTGTCGAGGCGGTGGTACGGGCCTGCGCGCCGCACAACGTACCGGTGACGCTCAAGATGCGGACCGGCTGGTGCCAATCGCATCGCAATGCTGCAAGCATCGCGCGCGATGCAGAAAATGCGGGCGTGCAGATGCTGGCCATCCACGGAAGGACCCGTGAGCAGGGCTACCGCGGCCAAGCGGAATACGACACCGTCACGGCGGTCAAGGCTGTGGTCCGCATTCCGGTAGTGGCCAACGGTGACATCACGACGCCGCACAAGGCGCGCGCGGTGCTGCTGGCAACCGGCGCCGATGCGGTGATGGTGGGCCGTGCGGCCCAGGGTCAGCCGTGGATTTTTCGCCAGATGGCGCATTTTCTGGCCACCGACACGTCGCTGGCGCAGCCCCTGGTGGCCGAGGTCAGGCGCTTGCTGCTGGAGCATCTGCAGGATCACTATGCGCTGTACGGCGATCACATTGGCGTGCAGAGCGCGCGCAAGCACATCGGCTGGTATGTACGCCATCTGCCCGGCGGCGAGGTGTTTCGCGGCACCATGAATCTGCTGTCGGACGTGGATGCGCAGATGGCCGCGGTGGCCGGATATTTTGATACCCTGGGGGCAACCATGGACCGGTTGCCGCAGGCTGCGGCAGACATCGGCGACGCGGCGTTGACAGGATCCATGGAGACCGCGTGATGAGCAAGAAACACATCGAGGAATGCGTGCGCACCAGCCTGGAAGGCTATTTTCGGGACCTGCGCGGTACCGAGCCCGATGGTATGTACGACATGATGCTGCGGGTGGTCGAAAAGCCCCTGCTGGAAGTCGTGATGCAGCAGGCAGAGCAGAACCAGTCCCGTGCCGCGCAATGGCTGGGCCTCAATCGCAATACCCTGCGCAAGAAATTGCTTGAGCACAAGTTGCTCAACTGACACGCGGTGGGATTGTCCGCGCGACACTCCCCAGAACTGAAGGCTGAACGGAAATCCCATGGTGACCAAGGCGTTGATATCGGTATCGGACAAGACCGGCATTGTTGAATTTGCCACCGCGTTGCAGGCGTTGGGCGTGGAACTGGTCTCGACCGGTGGCACTGCCGCGTTGCTGACGTCCCGTGGTCTGGCGGTTCGCGAAGTGGCCGAACTGACGGGTTTCCCAGAAATGCTCGATGGGCGCGTCAAGACCCTGCATCCCATGGTGCATGGCGCACTGCTGGCAAGGCGCGATGTCCCGGCCCACATGGAGGCCTTGAGCGCCTATGGCATCGGCACCATCGACCTGCTGGTGGTCAATCTGTATCCGTTCGAGGCCACCGTCGCAAAGCCAGGCTGTACGCTGGAGGACGCGATCGAGAATATCGACATCGGCGGGCCGGCCATGGTGCGCAGCGCGGCCAAGAACTGGAAGGATGTCGCGGTGCTGACCGATGCGGCGCAATACGCCGGCGTGCTGGCCGAGCTCGCGCAGCAGGGCGCGGTTTCCGACACGACACGGTTTGCGCTGGCGGTGACCGCGTTCAATCGCATCAGCCAGTATGACGGCGCCATCAGCGACTACCTGTCGGGCATTGGCCCCGACGCTAGCCACGCGCTGTTTCCGGCGCAGTCCAATGGGCGCTTCGTCAAGTTGCAGGATCTGCGCTATGGGGAGAATCCACACCAGCAGGCGGCCTACTACCGCGACCTTTTTCCGGCGCCGGGATCCCTGGCCAGCGCGCTGCAGCTGCAGGGCAAGGAGCTGAGCTACAACAATATCGCCGACGCCGACGCGGCATGGGAGTGCGTCAAGAGCTTTTCCGAGAACGCCTGTGCCATCGTCAAACATGCAAATCCCTGTGGTGTGGCAGTGGGCGAGAACGCGCTGCAGGCCTACGACAAGGCGTTCCAGACCGACCCGACCTCGGCCTTTGGCGGCATCATCGCGTTCAACTGCCGAGTCCATGGGCCGGCGGCCGAGGCGGTGGCCAAGCAGTTTGTCGAAGTACTGATCGCGCCCGACTTCTCCGACGATGCGCTGGCCGCCCTGAAATCCAAGCCCAATGTCCGGCTCCTCAGGATTGCCTTGCCGCCCGGCGGAGCCAGCGCGTGGGACCGGGGCCTGAACGCGATCGACATGAAGCGGGTGGGTTCGGGTATCTTGCTGCAGACGGCCGATAACCATGAACTGTCCCTGGCCGATCTGAAGGTCGTGACGAAGCGCCAGCCCACCCCGGCGCAGCTGCAGGATCTGCTGTTCGCGTGGAAGGTGGCCAAGTACGTGAAATCCAACGCCATCGTGTTCTGCGCCAACGGCATGACGGTCGGCGTCGGCGCTGGTCAGATGAGCCGGCTCGATTCGGCCCGCATCGCCCGCATCAAGGCGCAGCATGCGGGTCTGAGTCTGCAGGGCAGCGTGGTTGCCAGCGACGCATTCTTCCCGTTCCGCGATGGTCTAGATGTGGTTGTCGATGCCGGCGCGCAATGCGTCATCCAGCCCGGTGGCAGCATACGCGACGATGAGGTGATTGCGGCCGCCGACGAGCGCAACGTGGCGATGGTGTTGACGGGCGTACGCCACTTCCGCCACTAGGATCGCCGGCGCCGCGATCGTCGGGCCGCAAGGGGTTGTGTGTGAAGCGTGGACGTTTTCAGCGCCAGTACGGGACCTGCCCGTGGCCTGGATGGCGCTGGTAGGGACTCGCTGCACGATACGGATGGCGCTGCAGCCGCTGCGGATGCACCTGCCGATACAACGGCAGTGCGATGACGATGGGCGCCACCCGCACGGGCGCGAGGTACGGCACATACTCGACCGAGGAGTGGATCGTCGTGACCGAGGGTGCAAACCGCAACGGCGCAGCGAAATTGACCGGCGGCGGCGCGGCTGCTCCGACCGGACTCACCTGCAACTGCACCGTTGGCCCTGGATCCTGCGCCATCTGAGCCGCATATTGGCGCCCCGCATATTCATACACGACGTCGTGATAGAGCACGCGACTCTCGTAGGCGGTGTGGGTCGTGCATTGCCGAACCTGCTGGATCTGGTTTGCGCCGTGGCCCTCGATCTGGTCACCGATGGCCGCGCCGCCCATCATGCCGATGAGGGTGCTTGCCGCGCGGCCGCCACCATGCCCGATCGAATTTCCGATGGCCGCCCCGGCTATGGCGCCGATGGCTGCGCCACTCCCATAGCGCTGTCCGGGCACGACGACCGACTCCTGGTGGCAGACCTGCTGTGGCACGGCAACCTGCTGGATCACAGGCGTGCTTGACAACACCCGGCCATATTCTTGTGCGCCGGCCAGCGCACTGGTTGCGCTGGCAGCGATCGCCAGCAGAACGGATTTCATGTGCTGCTCCCTGCGGTGGTTGCAGCATGCATGCTACGCCGGGCCGGCGTGCTTGTGCCTGTTTGCGCGGTAAAGCAGAAGTAACAAATGCCGGCCGCGCACCTGCCACAAGTCGTTCCGGCCAGCGCAGCATGCCGTGCCCAGCCCGCATCGGCGCTGCCCGCGATTTACAACGTCTTGAAAACCTCGCGCGCCGCGGCGACCGTGGCCTCGATATCGGCATCGGAATGTGCCGCGCTGACGAATCCGGCCTCGTAGAGCGCGGGCGCAAAGTAGACGCCGCGCGCGAGCATGCCGTGAAAAAACCGGTTGAAGCGCGCGCCATCCGAGCGCATGACCTGGCCATAGTTCTGCGGCAACTGCTCCAGCAGGAAAAATCCGAACATCCCGCCTTCGCTGTCCCCACACAACGCCACGCCGGCCTTCCTGGCAGCCAGTGTCAGCCCGCCGACCAGTGCGCGGGACTTGCGCGACAAGTCCTCGAAGAAGCCGGGTTTGCCGATTTCGGCCAGTGTGGCCAGGCCACAGGCGGTGGCTACCGGATTGCCGGACAAGGTACCGGCCTGGTACACCGGACCCAGCGGCGCCAGTTGCTCCATCACCGCGCGCTTGGCACCAAATGCGGCCAATGGCATGCCGCCGCCGATGACCTTGCCCAAAATCGTCATGTCGGGCTCAAAGCCCGGCAGGTCCCGGGCGTAAACCGACTGCGCGCTGCCCGGGGCGACCCGGCAACCGGTCATGACTTCGTCGAATGCCAGCAGCGCGCCATATTGGGTGCACAGCTCGCGGCAGCGTTGCATGAAAGCGACACTGGCGCGGACAAAATTCATGTTTCCGGCAATTGGTTCGATCACCACGCAGGCCAGATCTTTGCCGTGCAGCGTGAAGGCCTGCTCCAGTTGCTCGATATTGTTGTATTCGAGAACCAGCGTGTCGCGGACCACCTCGGGCGGCACACCGGCGCTGGTGGGGTGGCCAAAAGTCGCCAGACCGGAGCCGGCCTTGACCAGCAGTGCATCCGCATGGCCGTGATAGCAACCCTCGAACTTGATCAGCTTGTGCCGGCCGGTGAAGCCGCGCGCCAGGCGCAGGGCGCTCATCGCCGCTTCGGTGCCCGAACTGACCAGGCGCACCATGTCCATCGACGGTACCAGGCGCACGATCGCCTCGGCCAGTTCGACCTCGCGTTCTGTCGGCGCACCATACGAAAAGCCGTCGCGTACCGCCGCTTGCACAGCCTGCACCACCGCCGGGTGGCCGTGGCCCAGGATCATCGGGCCCCAGGAGCCGATGTAGTCGATATACCGCGTGCCTTCGACGTCCCAGAAGTAGGCGCCCTGGGCACGTTTAACGAAACGCGGTGTGCCGCCGACCGCCTTGAAGGCTCGTACCGGCGAATTGACGCCACCCGGAATGACGCGTTGCGCACGGGCGAACAGGCTGTCGTTGGTGTCAGTGTTTGGTGTCATGGGCAGGCAGGTCAAAAAATGAGGCGGCGCTGGTGTCGGTTTCCTCGTCATCGGAATCCGATTCCGATTGGGCCCAGAACAGGCGGTCCGGGACGATATGCCCCATGCCGGGCCGAAATCCCGCGTCCAGGCAGCGGTCCAGGTAACCCAGTGCCTCCTTGACCGACTCGGCCAGGTCGCTGCCGCTGGCCAGCAGCGCCGCAAGGGCGGCCGACAAGGTATCGCCGGCTCCGGCGAAAGTGGCCTCGAAACGCTCGAAGCGCTCGCTGTACATGACCGCCTGTGGCGATGCGAGCACGTTCTCGATCTGTTGCTCGGGCGCCAGGATGCCGGTAACCAGCGTGTAGGGAACACCTTTGTCGTTGGCCGCGCGGGCGATGTCGCGTGGGCCGGGGCTTTTCTCGGAACTCCAGTCCGGAAGCAGCCAGCGCCACAGCGTGCTGTGGTTTCCGACCAACACAGTCGTCTGCGGCAGTATGAGTTCCCGAAATGCGTCCAGGTACAGGTCAATCTGCACTTCGCTCCACCATGAAAGATCCGGCATGTAGGCGATGACCGGCACCTCCGAATAGTCCGAGGCGATCTCGGCAATGGCGCTCAAATTTTCCGCCGATCCGCAAAATCCGATCTTGATCACCTGGGCGCTCACGTCCTCCAGAATCGTGCGCGCCTGCTCCCTCACCGCCTCGTCGTCCATCGCGTGGTGGTCGACGATTTCCGCTGTGTCGCGGGCATAGGCGCCCGTCACCACCGGCAGTGCATGGGCGCCGACCGAGGCCACCGCATTGATGTCGCCAGCCAGGCCACCGGCACCACTGGGATCGTTCGCATTGAACACCAGTACGCAGGCTGGCAGAACACCGATTGCATCGGTTTCGGATGCATCGTCAAGAGAAGGGGGGGGCATGATCGGGACGGGGTTGCCGCTGAGGCAGAATAGCGTGGGTTTCGGCTCCTGGGGCGCGAATCGCCTGGACCGTCTCTATACAATGTTTGCATTCTATTCGAAGGCCCTTTAAGCTGTGAGCGAACCAAAAACCTGGATGTGTCTGATATGCGGCTGGTTATACGACGAGGAGGCCGGGGCACCTGATGATGGCCTGGCTCCGGGTACCAAATGGTCCGATGTACCGATGAACTGGACATGCCCCGAATGCGGTGCGCGCAAGGAAGACTTCGAAATGGTCCAGATCTGAGTCCTGTCGCGACAGGCCAAGTCCATCGGCAGGCGACCCATGTCCCGGAACAATGTCAGTGCAGGAGTGCTAGCGAGTGAACACCACCGGATCTACCTTCAAAGTCCTTGTCATCGACGACAGCAATACCATCCGGCGCAGTGCCGAGATTTTCCTGAAGCAGGGGGGCCATGAGGTCCTGCTGGCCGAAGATGGTTTTGATGCCCTGGCCAAGGTCAACGACTACCAGCCGCACCTGATCTTCTGCGACATCCTGATGCCGCGCCTTGACGGCTATCAGACCTGCGCCATCATCAAGCGCAACCCCCGTTTTTCGCAGGTGCCGGTGGTGATGTTGTCCTCCAAGGATGGCGTGTTCGACAAGGCACGCGGCCGCATGGTCGGCGCCCAGGACTACCTCACCAAGCCTTTCACCAAGGACCAGCTGCTGCAGGCCGTCGGACAAATCGGCGCCACGGTCGCGGGGGTTGCGTGATGCCGGTCCGTTCGGTCCTGATCGTTGACGACTCCAAGACGGAACTGATGTTCCTGACCGACCTGCTGCAGAAGAACAACATGTCGGTGCGCACCGCTGAAGGCGCGGACGAGGCGTTCAAGCGGCTGGCCGAAGCCAAGCCGGATCTGATTCTGATGGACGTCGTGATGCCTGGCCAAAATGGCTACCAGCTGACGCGCTCCATCAACCGCACGCCCGAATACAAGGACATTCCCATCATCCTGTGCACCAGCAAAAGCCTGGAGACGGATCGGGTCTGGGGTATGCGCCAGGGCGCACGCGACTACATCACCAAACCGGTCAATCCAGGCGAACTGCTGGCCAAGATCAAGGCCCTGGGCTAAGCGCCGCGCACGCAATGGCCAATCGCGAAGCAATCCGGGAACTGCAGACGCGTCTGGCCAGCAGGCTGCGCACTGCACGCGACGAGGGCCTGTCCATATCCTGGCTTGCGGTCAAGGCGGGGGGACGCAACTATTTGTTCCCGTTGGCCCAGTCGGGTGAAATTTTCCCGATCGGCGCGATCCAGAGCGTGCCGTATGCGCAGCCGTGGTTTCTGGGGGTGGTCAATTTGCGCGGTGGACTGTTCGGCGTGGTCGACGTGGCCCGCTTCATGGCCGGTTTCGGCGTGAGGCCCTCGGATGCGGTGCCGGTGCAAAAGTCGGCAAGTGCGTCGGTCGTCACTTTCAACAGTGCGCTGGATATGAACTGTGCGCTGTTGGTCGACACGCTGGCTGGTCTGCGCAACCCGCAGGTGTTCACGGCAACCTTGCCGGCCGAACCCGATGCCCCGGCCTTTTTTGGCAATCGGTTTGCCGACGCCAGTGGTGAACCCTGGCAGGAAATCAACTTGCAGACCTTGTCCCAGCATCCCCGGTTTCTGAGCATCACCGCTCAGGCCTATCCCTAAGGGCCCAACATGTCCGTAGACCGGCTCAAGAGCATTTTTTCCAAGACCGTGCAAGATTCCAAACAGGACGACACCGTCGGCCAATCGGACTATGCCGAGCAGCCGCGTTCGAAACCGGCATCGCTCGCGACGCCGGCGGCCGGTGCGGATACCGATGGTGCCGATTCCGCGGACCAGATCAGCTTGCCTTTGCTGGGGACCCGGTCGCAGGCGCAACACCGACAGATCCTGTCGGTCGTGCTGGTGCTGGCGCTGGTACTCGTGGCAGGAGCTTCGTTGTTCGTGCTGACGCTGCAGGATCCGAGTGCGCCACGGGTCGGACTGGTAGTGCTGGTGGGCTTGGCGCTGGCGGTTGTGTGCGGATATACCTTGTCCAATCTGCAGCGCATGTATGGGCTGGGTCAACAGGCCGTGGCCCAGAGCCAGATGCAGGACGCGGCGCGGCTGCAGCAGGACGCCAAGCGCGTCAACGACGCCAACCAGGCTGCGATTTTGCGGTTGATGAACGAACTGCAAACCGTCGCCGAAGGCGACCTGACGCAGCAGGCGACAGTGACCGAAGACATCACCGGAGCCATTGCCGACTCGGTGAACTACACCGTCGAGGAACTGCGCAGCCTGGTCAGCAGCGTGCAGACCACGGCGTCCAAGGTGGCCTCGACCACCGCCGAGGTGGACGCCACATCGACCGAGCTGCTCGCTGCGTCCAACGAGCAGATGAACGAAATACAGGCCACCGGCAAGTCGGTGCTCGAGATGGCGGCTCGCATCAACACCGTGTCGAGCCAGGCACAGGAGTCGGCGTCAGTGGCGCGCCAGTCGCTGGCCGCCGCGGATTCCGGCCTCAAGGCGGTGCAAAACGCGATTGGCGGCATGGACGCGATCCGCGACCAGATTCAGGAGACCTCCAAGCGCATCAAGCGATTGGGAGAGTCGTCGCAGGAGATTGGCGAGATCACCGAATTGATCTCGGACATCACCGAACAGACCAACGTGCTGGCGCTCAATGCGGCGATCCAGGCGGCGTCTGCAGGCGAGGCCGGCCGCGGCTTTTCAGTGGTGGCCGAGGAGGTGCAGCGTCTGGCCGAGCGTTCCGCGGACGCCACGCGCCAGATCACTGCGCTGGTGCGCGCCATCCAGACCGACACCCAGGACGCGGTGGCCGCAATGGAGCGCTCGACCCAGGGCGTGGTCGATGGCGCGAAGTTGTCCGATAACGCCGGTGCCCGACTGGGCGAAATCGACCAGGTGTCGCGCCGGCTGTCTGACCTGATCCAGCAGATTTCCGATTCGGCCCTGCGCGAGGCCAACCTGGCCAACGCGGTGGCAGACAGCATCCAGAACATTTTTGCGGTTACCGAGCAGACCAGCGAAGGCACACGAACCACAGCCGGTCAGGTGCGCGAGCTGTCCCGCATGGCCGAAGAACTGCGCCAATCGGTGGCGCGGTTCAAGATTGCCTGATGGCCAGCTACAGCAACGGGCCCAGCTCAGGAGTCGACAAGCAGATGCAAACACAATCCACGCTCGCCGCGCAAACCGATCTCGCCACGAATGACCTAGGCCCCCTGGCCTGGGTGCTGGACGAGTTGCGCAAATCGCTGGATGGTGCCAGCAAGGCATTGCGACGTTTTGTACGTGACGCCGAGTTGGCGCGCGGCAACGACCTGGCCGAACTCGATGCCAGCCAGTTGCGTATTGCGCGCCAGCAGCTGCACCAGGCCGTGGGGGCGCTGGAGATGGTGGGACTGGGCGCTCCCGCCAGGGTATTGCGTGCGATGGAGGCACTGGCGCAGAAGTTTGTCCAGCGTCCGGAGTTGTGCAGCGACGATGCCACCAACAAGGTCGAGCGCGCCAGCTTTGCGCTGTCGGAGTATCTTGAAAGCGTGCTTAAAGGGCGCCAGACCTCGGCCGTTGCGCTGTTTCCGCAATACCGCGACGTGATGGATCTGGTCGGCGGTGACCGGGTCCATCCGGCGGACCTGTGGTCGCAGGAGTGGCGCTGGATCGATGCAGCACTTCCTGCTGGTGTGCCACCCTTGCGCTACGAGCCGTCGGTGCGTACCCGGGTGGACCGGGCGGTGCTCAAGGTCGTGCGGTCGGGGGATCCAATCGCTGCGGGCATGATGTGCCAGATCAGCCGAGGCCTGGCCGCCGCCGCCGCCGATCTCGAGCCGCGGGTTTTTTGGAAGATCAGCGCTTCATTCTTCGAGGCGATCCGGCTTGGACTTTGCCCGTCCGATGTGTACGTCAAGCGCACCGCGTCGCGTGTGATCTCCCAGTACACGACCTTGGCCCGTGGCGATTCGGCGGTGATTGACCGGCTGGCCCAGGACCTGCTGTTTTATTGCGCCCACGCGGTGCCGGCCCAGGACGCGGATGCACCGGTGCTGGCAGCCCTGCGCGCGGCATACGGCCTCTCGCAGACGCGTGCGCTGGATTACGCGAGTGCACAGTTCGGGCGCTTCGATCCGGCATTGCTGGTGCAGGCGCGCAAGCGCATTGCGTCGGCAACCGAGACCTGGGCGACGCTGGCCGGTGGCGACGCCGGACTCATCAAGCAGGCCTCCGATCAGTTCGCTGGCGTTGCCGAGTCGATGCACAAGCTGCACCCCGACAGCGCCGAACTGGCGCGAGCCCTGACACGCGCGGTCGAGACGACGACCCGCTCCGGCGAATCGCCCAATGCCGCCATCGCGATGGAGGTCGCCACCGCGGTCTTGTATCTGGAGGCGGCTTACGAAGACCTGGATCCGACCGATACCCAGATGGCGCAACGCTGCGCACGCCTGGCCCAGCGACTGGATCGCGTGATTGGCGGTGCGCAGCCCGAGCCCATGGAACCCTGGATGGAGGAGCTTTACCGACGCGTCAGCGACCGCCAGACCATGGGCAGCGTGGTGGATGAGTTGCGCAATACGCTGGGTCAGGTCGAGAAGTCGCTCGACCAGTTTTTCCGCAATCCGCAGCAGCGCGCTCCTTTGCATGAGGTACCCAGCCAGTTGGCCCAGATGCGCGGCGTGTTCTCGGTGCTCGGCCTGGATCAGGCCTCGATCGCGGCGCGGCGGATGCGCGACAGCGTCGAAAAATTCCTGGTCGATCAGGTGCAGGACGGCGCCTTGGGTGTGTTCGAAAAACTCGGCAACAGCCTGGGTGCGATGGGTTTCCTGATCGATATGCTGGGCTACCAGCGCGCGCTGGCCAAGCAGCTCTTCGTCTATGACGAAGAACTCGGTGAGTTCCGCCCGCTGATGGGGCGCGAAAAGGCCGAGGCGATCGCGCCTGCTGCACCGGTGCTGGTGCCAGAATCCGTCGCTGCCTCGGTGCCGCCGGTGGCAGCGACGCCGGTGGCGCCGACTGCTGCGACACCCGCGCCGGCGGCCGAAGCCGACGAAGACGCAGAGATGCGCGAGATATTCCTGGAAGAAGCGCGCGAAGTCGTACAAACGGGCCTGCTGGCGGTTGCGGCGCTCCATGCCGCACCCGATGACCTGGGCGAGCAGACGACACTGCGCCGGGCTTTCCATACGCTCAAGGGCAGTTCGCGCATGGTGGGTCTGATGGAGTTTGGCGAGGCCGGGTGGGCGATGGAGCAGTTGGTCAATACCTGGCTTGCGGATCAGAAACCGGCAAGCGTTGACCTGCAGCTGTTGTGCGGCGAAGCCATGCACCAGTTCAGCGAGTGGGTGGAGGACATTGCGGCCGGCACCGCAGCGCGCTGGTCAGCGCAACCGTTTCGCGTGGCAGCTGACGCGATGCGTGTCGAAGAGCGGCGGGTGGCGCTGGAGCCACCGGCGGCGGCCGCGCAGCAAGTGCAGCCAGGCGCCGAGGTCGTGCCGCTGGCCGGCACAAGTGCCGCCGGCCTGGCAGACGTAGAGTCGGCCCCGGTGGCGCCACCCGCTGAATCGCTGGCGCCGGTTGCGCTGGAGCCGGTTGTCGGGCCCGAGTCGGCGCCGCCAGCAGAATTTGAACCGGAGCCTGAGTTCGAAGCATTCACCGCGTCTGCCGAAACGGTATTTGGCGACAGCATTCATTCTGATGATGGTGGGCTGATGCCTCTCGATGCGGACCTCTCCGAGTTGCCGTCCGAGTTCGCGCAATCGCGGCCTGCGACCGAACAGGAGCCTGGTGTGTCGGTCGGTCCCGGGTTCGTGGTGACCGAGATGTTCCGGGCATCCGAATTTCCGGCCGAATCGATTGCAGAGCCGGAAGCTGAAACACCGGTGCCGGCACCCACGTTCGACGCGACGCAGGTGTTCGCGCCGTCCGGGCAACCGACACCGGCGCGGGAGTTCCAGCCGACCCGTACTTTCGACGATACGCGGGCGCCGTCGGTTGACGACGTTGGGACGCCCGCCGAGGAGCCCGCAAAAAAAAAAGTACCTGGTTCGGACGACTTGTCGCTCGAATCGTTCGACTTCGGTTTTGGTGAGGCCTGGCAGCCCGAACCCGTCGCGGCGCCGGCGCAAGACGAGGTCGAGACGGAACGCGGCGCACTGCTTGCCGACGATGGCAGCGACCCATTTGCGCTAGCCGACACGACGCATGCGGCCGACGTCGATTCAGCTGACGCAGGCGATCTGACGGAGGCGCCCGACGAGCAGGTCAAGGTGATCGGCGACTTGCGCATCGGCATTCCGCTGTACAACGTCTACCTGAACGAAGCCGACGAATGGTCGCGTCGGCTGCTGACCGAACTCAGCGAATGGGCGCTGGAACTCGACCAGACGATGCGCGATTCAACGGTCGGCCTGGCCCATGCGCTGGGCGGCAGTTCGGGCACGGTGGGTTTCACGGCGGTTGCCGGGCTGGCACGGTTGTTGGAGCGGGCCTTGTTGCATGTGCAGTTGCACCGCAGGGGCTTGCCTCTGCATGCGCAGACGTTCAATCTGGCGGCCGAGGAAATCCGCCGCTTGTTGCACCAGTTTGCCGCCGGTTTCCTGAAGGATCCGGACCCCGATATTGCGCCGGCGCTGCGCGCGGTGCTGCATTCCGACCTGGGTGGCGAGGCACCGGCGACAGACGCTGCCCAGCAAGCCGGTCAGGCCCTGGTTGGCACCGTACAGGCCGGCGCGGCGCCGCTGATCGTTGCCGCTGACGAGCATTCGGACGCGGTCGACGCGCTGGATGCGGACCTGTTCCCGATCTTCGAGGAAGAAGCGGCTGAGTTGTTCCCGAAACTGGGCGCGGCGTTGCGCCAATGGCTTGCGCAGCCCGACGACCGCGCAGCGCGCACCGAAGCGCTGCGCGTTCTGCACACGCTCAAGGGCAGCGCGCGGCTGGCCGGCGCCATGCGTCTGGGCGACATGACGCACCGCATGGAGTCCGCGATCGAGGCGCTCGGATCCGAGTCGGTGGTGGCCGGCCGCATAGAACCGATGCTCGGACGGTTCGACAACTTGCATGCGCTGTTCGAGGGTCTGTGCGCCTTTGTGCGCCGGCGCAAAGATGCGCCGGCGACCGAGACGGCGCTCGACGCAGCCGGCCCGGTAATGGTGGATGTGGCCACGGCCGATACCCGCCAGACAGCGCAGACGGTGCCCGAGAGGCGCTCCCGCGACCGCGCGTCTGCGTCCGCGGCTGCGGCTGCGAGCCCGGTGCGTCCGGTGGCGGCGCAAAGTGTGCGCGTGCCGGCGCCGCTGCTCGACCGTCTGGTGAATCAGGCGGGCGAGGTGATCATCACCCGTTCGCGCATGGACGGGCGGGTGGCGCAAATGCGCGCCTCGCTCAAGGATTTGACCGGCAATCTGGATCGGCTGCGCGAGCAACTGCGCGAGATCGAACTGCAGTCCGAGACCCAGATGCAGTCGCGCATGGCGCAGGCCAAGGACCAGGCGCGCGAGTTCGACCCGCTGGAGTTCGATCGTTTCACGCGGGTCCAGGAACTGACCCGCATCATGGCCGAGTCGGTGTCGGATGTGGCCACCGTGCAGCGCCAACTGCAACGGGCGATGCAGGGCGCCGAGGACGACCTGATTGCGCAGGCGCGCCAGGCACGCGAGTTGCAGCGAGACCTGCTGCGCACCCGCATGATCGAATTCGAGTCTATTTCCGAGCGACTGTACGGCGTCGTGCGCCAGACCGCCAAGGATGTCGGCAAGCAGGTCAAGTTGGACATCGAGGGCGGCTCGATGGAGCTCGACCGCAGCGTGCTCGAGCGCATGGTGCCGGCGTTCGAACACATGCTGCGCAACGCGATTGACCACGGCATCGAAAGCCCCGCCAAGCGCGAGACTGCCGGCAAGCCGGCCATCGGGACCATCACCATCGCGCTGCACCAGGATGGCAATGATGTTCAGGCGGTGTTCTCCGACGACGGCGCGGGGCTCGATCTGGCGCTGATTCGTGCCAAGGCCGTCTCCAGGGGCCTGATTGCGGCCTACCAGGAACTGGGCGATGACGAAACCGCCAATCTGGTGTTTGCCGCCGGTTTCTCCACTGCCGAGAATGTGACCGAGCTGTCGGGCCGTGGCATTGGCCTGGACGTGGTGCGTTCGCAAGTCGATGCCCTCGGCGGCCGGATAGAAACCACCAGCGAGCTGGGGCGCGGCACGCAGTTCAAGCTGGTCGTGCCACTCACGACCGCTGTCACGCAGGTGGTGATGCTGCGGATCGGCGATGTGTCATTGGGTGTGCCATCCAATCTGGTCGAGATCGTGCGCCGGGTCCCTACACCGGAAATCGACAGTGCCTACGCATCGCAACAGTTCGCCCATGGTGGCGAGCAGATACCGTTTTTCTGGGCGGGCGCCTTGCTGCAGGTCTCGGGCATGAGCGCGGCGCTGCCGCAAAAGCACAAGGCAGTGGTAGTGTTTCGCAGTGCGGGCCGCCGGGTCGCGGTGCATGTGGACGAAGTGCTGGGTAACCAGGAGGTGGTGGTCAAGAACCTGGGGCCGCAGCTGTCGCGCATGCCGGGCTTGACAGGCATGTCGGTGCTGGCCTCGGGCGCGGTTGTGCTGATCTACAACCCGGTCGCGCTCGCCACGGTGTACGGCGAGCCGGCATTGCAGATGCAGGCCAGCGCGCGCCAGTCGCTTGCCGCCGCCCATCCCACGGCTGGCGCCGATGGCCGCACACCGGCCGCGCCGGCCGCTGCATTGGCCAGTTCTGGCACGCCGCTGGTGATGGTGGTCGACGACTCCATCACGGTGCGACGTGTCACCCAGCGGCTGCTGTTGCGTGAGGGTTACCGGGTGGTGCTCGCCAACGACGGCCTGCAGGCGCTGACCAAGTTGCAGGATGAATTGCCGTCGGTGGTGTTGTCCGACATCGAGATGCCGCGCATGGATGGCTTCGACCTGGCGCGCAACATCCGCGGCGATGAGCGCATGCGCGGCCTGCCGATCATCATGATCACATCGCGCATTGCCGAGAAACACCGCGAGCATGCGCTGGAGCTGGGCGTGGACCATTACCTTGGCAAGCCGTATGCAGAGGACGAACTGCTGGGCTTGATCCGCCACTATTGCGCGGTGCCGGTCGAGGCGCAAAGCGCCATCTGAACCTGACCCAGGCGTCCTATTTGCGCTTGGTGCGTGGCGCGGATGAATGCGCGGTTGAGGGTCTGCGCACCACGTCGTAGCGGGCGAGCGTTTGTTGCCGAGCGGCATCGTGGTCCACGATCGGGTGCGGGTAGTTCTCGCCCAGCCGAACATCGGCCGACGCCAGCACCAGTGCACCACAGAGCCATGGCGCATGCATGGACGCCGCCGGCAGCCCGGCCAGCTGCGGTAGATAACGCTGGATGAACTTGCCCTGGGGATCGAATTTTTCGCTTTGGCGGATCGGGTTGAAGACGCGAAACCATGGCTGTGCATCGCAGCCGGTCGAGGCCACCCATTGCCAACCTCCGTTGTTGGCGGCCAGGTCGAAATCATTGAGCTTTTCGGCAAAGTAGCGTTCGCCCCAGCGCCAGTCCAGCCCCAAGTCCTTGACCAGAAAACTACCGGCCACCATGCGCAGCCGGTTGTGCATGTAGCCGGTCTGGTTGATCTGCGCCATCGCGGCGTCGACGATCGGGTAGCCGGTGCGGCCTTGGCACCAGGCCTGGAACAGCGCATTCGCCTTGGCGCCATGGGCCCATCGGATCGCGTCGTATTCGGGCTTGAAGCAGGATTGGGCCACATGTGGAAAATTGGCCAGGATCTGGAAATAGAACTCGCGCCAGACCAGTTCGCCGAGCCAGACCGACGCGCCGGCACTGCCGGCGATGCTGGCCTGCAGCGCGGTCGCTGCAAGTCGGCGGATCGATACAGTGCCAAAACGCAGATGTACGCCCAGATAGCTCGGCCCCTTGACCGCGGGAAAGTCGCGAGTTGCATGGTATTGATCCATGCGCTCGAAAAACTCGGCAAACAGGCTGCGCGCACCGGCGCTGCCAGCTGGAATGCGCAGTTGCGACAGGTTGGTTTTCTCGAAACCGATCTGTGCCAGGGTGGGAACGTCCCGCCGCTGCGCTTCGGGCCGATCAGCCAGCACATGGATGTGCGCCAGGCAATCATGGCTGCGCAATCGGTGTTCGTCGACCCGCGCCAGCCATTCCCTCTTGTACGGCGTGAATACGGTGTAGGGTGTGCCGGCGCGGGTCAGCAACTCGCGCGCCTCGAACACGACATGGTCCTTGACGGAGTGCATCGCGACCCCGACCTGGGCCAACGCGCCCAGGACCTTGCGGTCGCGCTCGATGGCCGCCGGTTCATAGTCGTGGGCGCAAAAGACCGATTGCACGCCCAATTCGCGCGCCAAGGTCACGATCGTCGCAACGGCCGCGCCCTGGCGCACCAGCAATCCGGTGTGCGGATGGCCGCTCGCGGCGCGCAGCGCGTTGTCGAGGTCTGCCAGCGATTCGCGGATGAACTCCACCCGCCTGTCGGCGCGTGGCAGCGGGTCGAGGATGTCGGTGTCGAAAACAAACGCGCAATGGACCTGCCGACACGATGTCAGCGCCAGGTGCAGCGCGGCGTTGTCGTCGATGCGCAGGTCGCGTCGCAACCACACCAGGCCGGTATCGAAGGCTTTGTTCATGGGGGTCGTTAAAATTCCTGCATGTCCGACGATTCTGCACCGATCAACCTGACGAATCATTTCCTGATCGCCATGCCCGGCCTTGAAGATGTGGCATTCTCGCGCAGCGTGGTGTACGTGTGCGAGCACAGCGAACGCGGCGCCTTGGGCCTGGTGATCAACAAGCCCAGCGACATCAACCTCAAGGGCCTGTTTGACAAGGTGCAACTGCCACTGGGCCGCGACGACCTGCAGCTACTCCCGGTGTTCCGGGGCGGCCCGGTCCAGACCGATCGCGGCTTTGTGTTGCACGAGCCTTTTTTTGCCGAGGCCGACAAACCCGATGAGTCGGTCTACGCCTCCACCATGTCGATACCCGGCGGGCTGGAGATGACCACCTCCAAGGATGTGCTCGAGGCGCTGTCCACCGGCAACGGACCGCGCCGGGTGCTGGTGTCACTGGGGTATTCGGCCTGGGGCGAGGGGCAGCTGGAATCCGAACTGGGCGACAACAGCTGGCTGACAGTGGACGCGGATCTGGCGGTTATTTTCGATACGCCGGTGGACCAGCGCTACGACAAGGCACTGGGCCTGCTGGGGTTGCAGGTATGGATGTTGTCGCCGCAGGCTGGTCATGCCTGAGCTGCAGGCGCCCCGGCCGCAGGTGCCTGCCGACATGATGACCTTCATGGCGCTCGATTTCGGCACCCGGCGCACCGGCGTGGCCTACGCGTCGCGGCTACTGGGCCGGGCGCGGCCATTGCCCACGATACAGGCACGCGAGACGCAGCGCCGGCTCGATCAGATCGGGCTGCAACTCGATGAATGGCAGCCTCAGGCCCTGGTGGTCGGTATTCCGCTGCATCCCGATGGCGCCGAACACCAGAACACCCTGCTGGCGCGCAAGTTCGCCCGCGCATTGCGCAGCCGCTTCAAGTTGCCGGTATTCGAGGTGGACGAGCGCTACAGCACGACCGAAGCCTTGTCCAATGGCGCCCATGATCCCGATGCCGGCGCGGCCTGCATCATCCTTGAGCAATTCTTGCGCAGTGCCCCATGACGCCCTCGGCATCGCTGGACACCGACGCACAGGCCAGGGCCGCTGCCGATGCCGTGCGTGACGGGTCCGCGCTCTACCAGGCCCTGGTCACGGGCGTCGGGGCCTTGCGCAGACCCGATTCGCGGCTGGTGGGTATCGCCACCGGCGGTGCCTGGCTGGCGCAGCGCTTGCAGGTCGACCTGCACATGCCGGGCGAGCATGGTGTGTTGTCGTCGGCGCTGCATCGTGACGATTTCGCCCAGCGCGGCCTGTCCGCGCGCGAACCGACCCGGTTGGGCTTCGATGTCAACGGCGCGCACATCATCGTGATCGACGACGTGCTGTACACCGGTCGCACCATTCGCGCGGTGGTCAATGAGCTGTACGACTTCGGCCGGCCAGCCAGCGTGATGCTGGCTGTGCTGGTCGAGCGCAATGGCCGCGAATTGCCGATCCAGGCCGATTTCGCCGCCGCGCGCGTGGTATTGCCGGCCAGAAAGTCGGTCACCATGCGCCGCAATGCGGCGGGCGCACTGTCGGTCGTGATCGAGGACCGGCCGTGCTGACCATTGCCGGACGCGATCGCCGGCAAACGGCCTAGAGCCAGAAACCGAGCAGGCGCAGCGTGTTGTACCGACGAAATCCCCAGCTCAACAAGAATGGCGAGCTGGTCCATCTGTTGTCGATCGAAGGCCTGCCGGCCAGCATCCTGCGCCAGGTGCTGGACACCGCGGAGAGCTTTGTCAGCGTCAACGACCGCGAGGTCAAGAAGGTGCCGCTGCTGCGCGGGCGCAGCGTGTTCAACCTGTTCTTCGAGAACTCCACCCGCACCCGCACCACCTTCGAGATCGCGGCCAAGCGGCTGAGCGCCGACGTCATCAACCTCGATATCACGCGCTCGTCCGCCTCCAAGGGCGAGTCGCTGCTCGACACCATCGCCAATCTGAGCGCGATGGCGGCCGACATCTTCGTCGTGCGCCACAGCGAATCCGGCGCACCCTACCTGATCGCCAAGCATGTGGCGCCGCATGTGCATGTGATCAATGCCGGCGACGGGCGCCACGCGCACCCGACCCAGGGCTTGCTGGACATGTTCACGATCCGCCATTACAAGAAGGACTTTTCCAACCTCACGGTGGCGATCGTCGGTGATGTGCTGCACTCGCGCGTGGCGCGCTCCGACATCCATGCGCTCACGACCCTGGGCTGCGCCGAGGTGCGGGTGGTCGGCCCCAAGACCCTGGTGCCGGCCGACATGGCGCAGATGGGCGTGCGGGTATGCCATACGCTGGCCGAGGGCATTCGCGATTGCGACGTGGTGATCATGCTGCGGCTGCAGAACGAGCGCATGAGCGGCGCCCTGTTACCGTCGGCGCAGGAATTCTTCATGAGCTACGGCCTGACCGCCGAGACCCTGCAATGGGCCAAACCCGATGCGATCGTCATGCATCCCGGACCCATCAACCGGGGCGTGGAGATCGACTCCGTGGTGGTCGACGGTGCGCAGAGCGTGATCCTGCCGCAGGTTACTTTCGGTATTGCGGTGCGGATGGCGGTGATGAGCCTGGTCGCCGGCAACGAGGCAAGTTAAAGCCCATGGGTCTGGACGCGTCATGAAAATACTGATCAAGGGCGGCAGGGTGGTGAACCCGGCCAGCGGGTTCGACCAGGTCGCCGATGTCGCGGTGGCAGCGGGCCGCATCGTGTCCATCGGTGCGGTCGGCGCGGACTTCCAGCCCGACAAGACCATGGACGCGACCAACTGCATCGTCGCGCCCGGCCTGGTAGACCTGGCCGCGCGGCTGCGCGAGCCTGGTCATGAACACGCCCATATGCTGCAGTCGGAAATGGGGGCGGCGGTTGCCGGCGGCATCACCAGCCTGGTGTGCCCGCCCGACACCGACCCGGTGCTGGACGAACCGGGCCTGGTCGAGATGCTGCGCTACCGCTCCGAGAAGCTGCACCAATGCCGGGTGTTTCCGCTCGGCGCACTGACACGCGGCCTGCGCGGGGAAGTACTGACCGAGATGGTCACGTTGACGCAGGCCGGGTGTGTCGGATTTTCCCAGGCCGATGTGCCACTGCCCAATCTGCAGATTTTGCTGCGCGCGTTGCAATACGCCAGCACCTTCGGCTACACGGTGTGGTTGCGTCCGCAAGACCGGGACCTGGGTACCGGCGTAGTGGCCAGCGGGCCGCTGGCCACCCGCATGGGCCTGACCGGCATACCGGTGGCGGCCGAGACCATTGCGATCTTTGCCATCGTCGAGCTGATGCGCTCCACCGGTGCGCGGGTACACCTGTGCCGACTCAGCAGTGCCGCCGGGCTGGCGCTGGTGCGCCAGGCCAAGGCTGAGGGGTTGCCGCTGACCTGCGACGTCAGCATCCATTCGCTGCATCTGGTGGATACCGACATCGGATATTTCGACAGCCGCTCGCACCTGATGCCGCCGCTGCGCCAGCAGCGCGACCGCGATGCGATCCGCCAGGCGCTGGCCGATGGCACCGTCGACGCACTGGTGTCGGACCACAATCCGGTTGGCGAGGACCAGAAAACCCTGCCCTTTGCCGAGAGTGAACCGGGTGCCACCGGTCTCGAACTGCTGCTGGGCATGGCGCTGAAATGGGCCGGCGAATGCGGCGTGGCACTGTCCCGCGCGCTGGCGGTCCTGACCAGCGAGCCGGCGCGCATCATGGCCGGAAACGACGGTGCAACGCGATCGGGTAGCGGCCGGCTGGTCGCCGGTGGCCTGGCCGACATCTGTGTCTACGACCCGCATCCGGAATGGGTCATCAACGCGGCCAACCTGCGCAGCCAGGGCAAACACACGCCGTTTTCCGGTTATGCGCTGCGCTCGCGGGTGTGCTGCACCATGGTGGGCGGGTATCTCGCGTTCGAAGCATGAAGTCGCTGCGGGTGGTGTGGCGAGGGTGGTGGGTGCTGGTCCATATGCTGCGCGCTTTGGCCGTCATCGCGTTGCGGTTTCCGAGCCTGACACAGGAACAGCGCGACCTGCGGGTGCAGGTCTGGGCCGCGGCGATGCTGCCGCGACTGGGCGTGACACTCGATGTCGATGGCGCGCCGCCGACCATCGGGCCGGTGCTGCTGATCGCCAACCATGTGTCGTGGCTCGACATCGTGGTGCTGCATGCGGCCCACCATTGCCGCTTTGTGTCCAAGGCCGATGTCGGCCGTTGGCCGATCGTGGGTCAACTGGCCACTGGCGCGGGTACGCTGTACATCGAGCGCAAGTCCCGGCGCGATGCGAAGCGGGTAGTGCACGATATGGTGCAGGCGCTGCAGGAGGGTGACATCCTGGCAGTATTTCCCGAAGGCACGACCGGCGACGGCAGCGCCCTGTTGCCGTTCCACGCCAATCTGATCCAGGCCGCCATCTCGGCGCCGGCACCGGTGCAGCCGGTGGCGCTGCGCTATGTCGACGCGCAGGGCCGCAACAGCCGCGCGGTCAGCTATGTCGGCAATGAGTCCCTGGTCGGGTCGATCTGGCGCACGCTGGGGGCCACCGGCCTGCACGCGGTGGTGCGGTTCGGCCTGGCGCAACAGGCCGATGGGCGCGACCGGCGCGGCTGGGCGCGCGATCTGCAGGCCGAGGTGCAGCGGCTGCACGGGGCAGGCAACTAGCGGCGATCAACCGCCATCGAGGGCGTGATGCGGCTGCGGCATGCGCAGGATGGCGACCAGGGTGCTGGCCAGCGTGCCCTCCGCCAGGGTCGCCGCTTCGGACATGAGCTCATGCAATGTGTGTGCGTCCAATGCGCCAGCTATCGCCTTGAGCGCTTCGGTCCTGGCCCGCCGTTCGGTGGCGTCAGCCTCCAGTTGGCGCTGGTCGCGGAACGCCTGGGCCGCCCCCAGCAATGCGCAGGCGTCCTCATGGTGGCCCCGCGCAGCCAGGATCCAGGCGAACAGGTCGCCGCGCGCGATCAGGATGCCGCTGCGCTGCAAGGCTTGCACGCTATCGAGTGCAACCGCGTAGCAGTCTTCTATCTTGCCCTGCATCAGCAAGGCCACCGCGAGCCGGATCCGGGCGTAGCCCAGGGTGAGGCCCTGTTCGGGCCCACGCCCTCCCTGGGCGATCAGGCTCCTGAACCCGGCTTCTGCGGCGGCGGCGTCGCCCATGTTCAGGCGAATGCTGGCCTGGTCGTTGGCCAGCGTCATCGCATAGCGATCGATATCGTTGGACAGCGCCAAGTCCAGTGCCTTCCCCAGCAGTTCCAGGCCTTCGGTGTACTCGCCTGCGGCGGCATGTACGAGTCCCTGCACGCGTAGCCGCCGCATCCGGTCGGCGACGGCCCAGCCACTGTGCTCCAGCGCATGGGCGTCATCGAGCGCGTGCCGGGCGGCACCCAGGTCGCCCAGTTCCAGCAACGCCTCCGCCCGCATGCGCATGCAGGCATGTACATGCCTGCGGTTGCTCAATCCGCGAAACAGCGCCTCCGCCTTCTCGAACGCGGCCAGGCATTTGCTGGTGGGAAGCCGGCCGTCGATGCCGCAGCGGCCGAGCCACTGCCAGTACTGGGCCGCCAGTTCCAGTGGCAGGGCAGGACCTACCAGAGGCTCTACTTTGAGGAGACGGTCCAGTGCCTCACCCACCAGGCCGCCCACGGCCAGCACCACCGACGAGACGGTGGCCAGCGCCACGGCGGTTTCGTTGTCCTGCGGAGACTTGATCGCCCAATTGAACGCGGCTCGCACATTGGCCATTTCCTGCCAGATCAGGTCCATGTCGCGCCGCTTGGCAGCGCGTTCGCAGACAATGCGTGTCGTGCGCGCATGGCGTGCCAGGCCGACATCGGTGTGGGCCTGCAAAGCCAGCTGTTCCATCGCGTAGGCGCGGGTCGTCTCGAGCAGGCTGTAGCGGGGAATCGGCAGAGCGTTGACCTGGATCAGCGACTTGTCGACCAGGGCGGCCAGGGTTTCGAGCGTCTGCCAGTCATCGTCGAACAGGTCGTTGGCTATCAGTTGTGCGCCCTCGATGGAAAAGCCGCCGGCAAATACGCCCAGCCGGCACAGCAACGACTGCTCGCGCCCGTCCAGCAACTGGTAGCTCCAGTCCAGTGTGGCGCGCAAAGTCTGGTGGCGGCGCAGGCGCACCCGCGCATCTCCGGTCAGCAGCCGGAACAACTCGTCCAGCCGATCGCGTACACCGGCGATGCCCAGCATCGGAATGCGCGCCGACGCCAGTTCGATCGCCAGCGGTACGCCATCGAGGTGGCGGCAGATGTCGACCGCCGCCGGTGTGGTCAACGCGCTGAGTTGAAATTGCCGCTGCACGGCCTGCACTCGGGCCACCAGCAACTGGATCGCGCCGCTGGCCTGCAGATCGGCCGGGTCTACCGTATGGGGCAGGCTCAATGGGTTGAGCCTGAATACCCGCTCGTTCTCGAGCTTGAGCAGTTCCTGGCTGGTCACCAGAATGCGCAGCAACGGTAGTTGCGCCAGCAGTTCAGATGCAACATCGGCAACCGCCTCCAGCAGATGCTCGCAGTTGTCCAGGATCAGCATCAATTTTTGACCGGCCAGCGCGTCGATCAGCAGCTGCGTCTGCGGTTCGCCCGAGTTCAGCGACACGCCCATCGTCAGCGCGATTTCCGACACCACCATCCGCGGATCGGACAACGGAGCCAACTCCACCATCCAGACGCCATGTGTCTCCTGGGGTGCCATGCGGTGGCCTGCGGCCAGTGCGACCCGGGTCTTGCCGATGCCGCCGGCGCCGGTGATGGTCAGCAGGCGGGCGCGCGCCAGCAGATCGCACACCTCGTCCATTTCAGTCTCGCGCCCATACAACGGGGGCAGCATCAGCGCGATATTGCCAGCGCGTGCGTCGCGCTGATGGTCGTGCTCCAGTGTAAAGTCGGCCGCCGCGGCCACCGCCCCAGCCGCATCCGCAGGATCGATGGACGATGCGGTGAACTGGTAGCCGCGCCCGGGAACCGTGGCAATGGCCGTGGCACCAAGGTGTTTGCGCAGGCTGGAGATCTGCACCTGAAGGTTGTTTTCCTCGACCACGACCCCGGGCCAGACGGCATCGAGCAGTTCGTCCTTGCGGATGACGCGGTCGCGGCCATTGACCAGCACCATCAGCACATCGAAAGCGCGGCCGCTGAGCTTGACGGTCTTGTCCTGCACCGAGACCCGGCGTTGGCCGGGGTGGATCGAGAAGTCGTGGAAATGCAGGCTCGACATACCGGTACCGCGAGCGGGCGTCACCATGCCAGATCGAGGTGGTGCAGGAAGCGGAAATAGGGGTTGCCGCCAAACTGCGGCACATACCCCGTTGCCAGTCGGGGCCGGCGCGGTGCATCGATCAGGGCCTGGATCACTGGCTGCAGTACCTGGTGCGCCAGCGCATATCCCAGGCATTCGCGGGCGCCGTGGCCAAAGCCCATGCCGGCTTTGAGGTCGGGCGAACGGTCGAAGTCGATGCGATCCGGGCCGCCAAACCGGGGCTCGCGATTGGCCGCCGCGTATACCAGTGTCAGGCGCGCGCCCTTGGCCAGCTGCATCCCGCCCAGTGTCGTCTCGCTACGGGTGTACCGATTGGCCATCGGCAGCGGTGTGTCGTAACGCACCAGTTCGTCGATGACCGTCTTGTAGTCGAGTTTGCCGGCTGCCTGGCGTGTGTGCAACAGGTCAAGCAGGTGGCGTTCGTCCTTGAGCAGGTGGTAGGTGACCAGGCCGATCAGCCATTCCAGCGGTTTGAATCCGGCCAGAGCCAGGCAGCCGGCGTTGGCCGCGAATTCCTTGACCTTGTCCAGGTTTGCCGTCGGATCCTGCAGCGGCAGGCTGTAGAGCGCACGCAACAGTGGCGCCAGCTGGGCCGTCGTGTCACTGGTCCGGTCGCCGGCCGACAGGAACCAGGCGCCAACCCCCTTGATGGCGCGGGCAAAGTCAGCGCTCGACGCGGGACTGCCCTTGGGGTTGTGGGCGCTGAGCGCCAATTCCACCCGCAGCAGCAGATCGGCGATGTTGCTCTCGTCGAGCGCCAGCACCCGCGCGAACAGGCGCTGGCTCAAAGGACGGGCGAACTGTCGGATCCACTCGACCGGCCCCTGGTCGAGCGACTGCATCAACGCGGCAACGATTGACGTGGCGTCGGCGGCGGCGTGCTCGATCGCCCGGCCGAACAGCGGATCGATGGCCTCGCGTGTCGCGCCGTGGGCAGGCTGGTCCAGCGTCAGAATGCCGGCGGGCCCGACAAGCGGATCCTCCCGCTTGTAATACACATCCGTCTGGGTGCAGACCTCCCGGATCAGGTCATGCCCAAAGACCCAGACGCTGTCCATGGATGCAATGTAGGCGATCGGAGGCGAAAGTTCTTCGTGGATTGTCGTGTAGGTGGCGTACGGATCGCGCAGGAATGCCCTGGAGCGGGGATCGAAGCGCATTGGATCGAACGGCGCGGCGCGCTGCTGCAGCGCTGCATCGGGCACCGTCGCCGCAGCGACGATAGGATCGACGATCGCAGCGCCGGCCAGGTGTTGCAACCCCGCCAGGCCGGGCATCATCAGGTACAGGCTGCCGCGGGTATGCACCAGGCGCGGCATGTCGAGCGTGACCGGCGTCCTGCCATCCGGCGCCAGGCAGCGGAACTCGGCCGACACCGGTGCCAATCCGGTTGCGGCCTGCGCGCCGATGAGCGGATCCTGTGTACCGCCAATACCGGTGGCAAAGAAATCGGCGTTGGCCCAGGTATGCAGCAGGAACTCGAATTGCCGCTCCAGGTCGGCGCACAGGAAGATGCCCAGCAGCCCGCGTTCGGTGCTGTCGGGCTTGTCCTTGTCGAATGCCTGGCCATAAGGCATGCCGCGGCGGATCAGGCGTCGGCTATGGGGCATGCCGGCAACCCGGCTGCTGCGCGGGTTCATGCGCCGGATATGGGCCCCGATCGGGCAGCGCGCCCCGTCCGCGTCGTCGAAGTCGGTGGCGCCGGCAGCGCCGGGCGCGAAATCGAAATCGTTGCGGTCGCGCGCATCGGGCTCCTCCAGCGCCAGGTCGCTGGACAAGGAAGTCGGCGTGCCGCTCTGCCAGCGTCCCATCAGCTTGGCCGCCAGCCAATCGCGTTTGACCCCCGCATCCTTGTACAGGCGCTCGCCCTCGTCCAGCAGCGCCTCGAACGCCTGCACGTCCTGGCGCATCAACCGGAGCGCGGCAAACGTGGCGTTGGTCGCCAGCGCCGGCGACAAGCCGGAAAGCGAGCCGGCACCGCCGTACATGTTGGTGTAGGTTGCGCCCAGCAGAAAGCTGCCGGCGCTGGCTGCCGGCTGGCGGCTGGCGCTGGACGGCTGCTCCGATCGGTACAGTCCTTCGATCGCCAGCCGGGGTTGGGACATGCCATCGCGATAGCCGAAGTGCACCTGGTTGTCGGGCAACGCGGCGGCGTCTTGGGTGAACAACAGTTCGAGTTCGCATTCGCTCCAGCTTGTTTTGAGCAACTGCGACTTCTCGTCGAGCATCGTTGGGTCGGCGGCATAAAGAGACAGCACCAAGTCGACCTGGTGATGGGTGCCACCCAACACCCAGGTGTCGGGATGGCTAGAAAACAGGTCTCCATTGCGCCGGGCGCGCCGGAAATGGTCCGGGCCCTCGACAAAGGCCGTGAAGTGGGCCTTCAGGATCTGCTGGTCGGCTTGGTCCACACCGAGCGCGACCAGGCCGCGATAGGTCAGTCCCAGGTTCAGGTACCAGGCGGGCGCAGGATTCTGCCAGTGTGCGGAGCTAACTGTCGGTGTATTGGCGTGGCCGGTGCACAGCCGTCCAATGAAGGCCCTGGCCTTGAAGCCGTCGCCGAACCGCAGGCAGAAATGGCGGGACAGGGGGCGGTTGACGCCGTGCAGGATATTGGCCTGCACATCCGGGAAGTTGACCGGCTGCAGTGCCGGATCGGCAACGGGAATCTGCGTGGTCCTGGCGCTGCCGAGCAGCTCCAGCACCGTGCGCTGGGGATAGGCACTGAACAGCGACCAGTCCGGCACCGCGTCCGGCCCGACGATGACCGCATTGCTGCTGCGGATGAAATTGACGAACTCGGCCGGGTGGTCCCTGACCGGCAATGGCGGGGCACCCTGGACAAATCGCAGAATGGTATCGAATACGTCACCGATGGTGAAGATGAAATCGGTCGCGTAGGCATCCAGGTCGCCGTCATATTCGGTGATCACCTGCAGCGCCACCACGAGTTGCTTTTTGCTTCCGTCGGGGTATGCCACCGTGACGCCTCGGCTTGGCAGAAAACGCGCGAAATGCACATTTCCCTGCTGCAGCAATTTGGCGCGGGTCTGCTTCTGTGCCTGGGCAATGCCGGCCATCAAGCGGGGCAGTTCATCCGGATCGCGAAGTTCCAGCCAGAGGTTCAATCCACGACTGACCTGTGCCGGTGCCTGTGGTGGCAGGCCCGGCACGAGTTGGTTGACGGCCATAAAGACTTCCTTTGCAACGGTTGCATCCCAGCAGCGCATTGTCCTGATCGGAATCGATATGGCAAGCTGCGGCTTGGACCATTCAGAAACTTTCAGAAGGTTTCAGCGCCGCGATGGCCGGTTTCAACGACAAGGGCAAGCCGGCGTGCCAGACTGCTTCGAATCAACAACCACAAGCAGGAGTCGCCATGCTGACCGCTCATCAAGCCATCCAACAAGTGCACTTTGCCGGCTCGACCCAATCGGTTGCACCCCTATTGTTCAAAGCGGACAGCGCCTGGGAAACGGTTCAACGCGGCGCCTGGCAGCTGGGGGTCGACCTGTTCTGTGCCGCAACGGGCGTCAAGTCGGTCGGTATCGTCGTCCTGCAACATGGCGTGTCCGGCATCCGTGTCGTGGCGGAACTGGGGCAGTCGATGAACGCGCGCGCAGTGTGGCTGCACGACATGTCCGATGCGGATTCGTGCGGATCGTCCTCCTGGAACACCCGTGGCTGGAAGCGGATTGTCGCGCCGGCCCAGCGCGACGGCGATGAACCGGGGCCGGCCGAACTGTGCCTGTGGGGCTGCAAGTTGATCGACGTCCTCGGCCATCGTGCCTACATGGGCCTGCTCAGCGATGGGCCCCTGACAGACCTGGATCTGCGCCGGGTCGCCATCCACAGCAGCCAGTTTGGCAGGGCGCTGGAAACGGATCTGTGCGCGCTCGGGTCGGACGTGGCAATGGCGGACCCGTTCGAGCTGGCCAACCAGGCCAAGCGTCGCTTCGCCCTGACCGAAGCCGAGCATATGGTGCTGCGCGAGTTGCTGTCGGGCATACCTGCCAAGCGCATCGCCAGCCGCCGCGATGTAGCGGTGAGCACGGTCCGTTCCCAGATCAAGAGCATCTACGGCAAGCTTGACGTCCATCGGTCGTCCCAGATCTACGCGCGCTTGCAGCAGCAGGCCACCGGCAGCAGGGTCAACTGAATGTCGATCGGCGGTCGCCGGGCCGGCCGGCGACCGTGCCCTCAGCGCCAGGCAAAGTCGGGCTGCTCATAGTTGGCCACCCGGGTTTGGCGCTCCAGCAGGCAGACTTCGCGGAACTGGAACAGTATTGCGGCTGTGGGCGCCGCGATCCATGTCGTGCCGACCGGCATGCGCAGCACCGGATGCGCATGCTGGCCGTGCTCCAGCATCGGCGCATCGGGGCGCAGCAACTGGGCCACCGGAATGCGGTGGATCGAGGCCACTTCATCGGTGTTCGCAACCATTTCCCGGGCGGCGTCGGCCCAGACGATGACCGGGGTGATGACAAAACCCGAACGGGTGGAGAAGTCGTCCAGTCGGCCCAGCACCGCGTCTGGCGACAGGGCCAGCCCGACCTCCTCCTGGAGCTCGCGCAGCGCCGCTTGCTGCGGTGTTTCCGCACCGTCGATGCGCCCGCCGGGCAGCGCCCACTGGTTCGGATGGCGTCGCAAATGGATCGCGCGTCGGGTCAGGACGATTGCAGCCTGGGTGCTCCAGCCAGCGTGGACGGGCAGGTCGCCGACCTGCGCGCCATGGCCCTCCTGGGTAAGCACCAGCGCGACCGCCGCGCGCCCATGCACCGCGTCGGGCAGTGCCAGGCGGTCAAGCCGCCGCAGCGATGCCGCGACCCGCTGGCGCAGTGCATCATCGTGCTGCATGGACCCGGTACCGGTGGTGCAAGCGTGCTGCCTACCAGCTGTTGCGCAACTCGCGCAGCCGGATGAACACGCTTCGCGCGTCCGGTTTTTCCGGCAGATCCGGGAAACGTTCGCGCAGCCGGGCGATGAGCGAGGCGCTGGTGAGCCGCAAGAAGCTGTTGAACGCCTGCTCCTGGGCCAGCGTCGTGATGATCGACGTCGCCGGGTCGTGGTTGGTGACGCCGGGCAACAGCGCCTTGGCCGCGGTGTTGTCGGGTTCGCGGTCGAGCGTGAACTTCAGGTTGTTCTCGATGTAGTCATGGCCGGGATAGATCTGGGTATTGGCCGGCAGTTGGCTGAGCTGATCGGCAAAGGTGGCATACATCAACTGCGGGTCCCCACCGTTGTGGCAATTGCCGGCCCCGGCGTTGAACAAGGTGTCGCCCGAGAACAGCGCCGGCTGGTCGGTGTGCGAACGCAGGCAGATGTGGCACAGCGTATGGCCGGGCGTGTCCATGCACTCGAGTTCGACCGTCTTGCCGACCTTGATGATGTCGCCCGCCTTGACGCCGCGGTCCATGCCCTCGATCTTGCTGCCCGCCTTGTGGTGCGCGATGACCTTGGCGCCGGTGGCCGCGACCACCGCCGCGTTGCCGCCGGTATGGTCTTGGTGCTCATGGGTATTGAGCAGCTGGGTGATCTGCCAGCCACGGACCTTGGCCGCATGCAGGCATTTCTCATGATCCAGCGGATCGATCGCCAGCGCTTCGCCGGTCTCGGGGCAGGCGATCAGATAGTTGTAGTTGCGGTAGACATTGCCGGTCCAGATGCGTTCGACGATCATGGGATGCTTCTCCTTGTTCGATCCAGGGTATCGGACCATTGTAGGAATGCTCGATCTTCGTTGCAGCCAAGCGTTGTCTGCCGGCGCATACCCGCATGCGGGCAGCTCGGGCGCTCAATCAGGCACCGATCGCAACAATGCCGGATAGTGCCACCCCAGCGTCACAGTGCGCGCGATGTAGTTCACGTACAGCGCAGCCCACAGGCCATGATTTCCCCACGGCTGCAGCAGCCACCAGGCCAGCAGAAACAGGGCGCCAGACAGCAGCATCGCATTGCGCATGTCGGCGGTGCGGGTGGCGCCGATGAAGATGCCGTCGAGCTGGAACGCCCAGACGCCGATCAGCGGCGCGCCGATGGCCCAGGGCAGATAGCTGCGCGCGGCTTCGCGCACTGCGGCGTCCACGCTGAGCAGATCGATCAGTGCCGGGCCGAACAGCCACAGCACCAGCGTGATCAAGGCCGCCACAACGCCGGCCCAGATGCTGGTCAACGCCGCTGCGGACGCCACGCTGGCGCGTCGCAGCGCCCCGACCGCGCGCCCGACCAGCGCCTCGGCGGCAAATGCAAGTCCGTCCAGGAAATAGGCGCTGACCGAAACGAACTGCATCAGCACCGCGTTCGCCGCCAGTGGCACATCGCCCTGGGCCGCACCCTGGGCCATGAACCATACGAATACGAAGATCAAGGCCAGCGATCGCACCATGATGTCGCTGTTGACCAGGATGGTGCGCCTGAGTTGCCTTTGCGCCAGCAGGCGCGGGATCGACCAGCTTGCGCCCAGGGTCCGCGCATGGCGCAGCGCCAGGACCAGGCCCACGGCCGCGGCCAGCATCTCGGCCAATACCGTGCCGGCCGCCACGCCACGCACATCCCAACCCAGGCCGAGCACGAACCACAGGTCGAGCGCGATGTTGCACAGGTTCAGCAGCAATTGCAAAACCAGGGCGATGTCGGTGCGTCCCAGCCCGATGAACCAGCCCAGCAAGGCGTAGTTGGCCAGCGTGGCCGGGGCGGACCAGATGCGAATATCGAAATAGGCGCGTCCCAGTTGCTCCACGTTGGCGCTGGCATGCAGCAGCGTGAATGCGGCCTCGCGGATCGGCCATTGCAGCACGATCATCAGGCTGCCGGCCACCAGCGCGACCAGCAGGGCGCGGCCCAACGAGGCCACCATCTCGTCGGCGTTGTTGGCGCCCAGCGCCTGCGCGGTCAACCCGGTTGTGCCCATACGCAGGAAACCGAAGGCCCAGAACACGAATGTAAACACCAGCGATCCAACGGCGACCGCGCCGATGTAGGCCGGGTCCGGTATTTGTCCGACGACCGCGGTATCGACCGCACCGAGCAGCGGCGTCGACACGTTCGACAGCATGATCGGCAACGCAATGCCCAGCACCATGCGGTGGCTTATCGGTGCCGCGGCGGCGTTGGGCGTTGTGGTCATGCGTGCGGGAAATCGGGCTGCCAAGGTCCGCTGGGCATTGGCGGGCAGGTCGTCTGATGATAGATGCCAAATCCGTCGATCGCAGCGGCCACGACGGCATGCGCGGGCCTGCACGACCGGTGGTCCGGGCTGGCGGACCGGGTACCATGCGCATGCCGTCCACCCTCAGATCCGCCAGCACCGACCATGAAACCCAATGCCATTCCCGACGTCGTGTTCGCAGGCGTCACTTTCAACAGCCTGCGCGAGCGCAGCGTGCTGATTACCGGAGGCGCCAGCGGCATCGGCGCCGACATGGTGCGAGCGTTCGCGGCGCAGGGTTGCAAGGTCGGATTCGTGGACCGCGATGCCGGCGCCGGGCAGGCGCTGGCCGATGCGCATGCCGGGGTTCATTTTGTTGCCTGTGACGTCACCGACGTGCCTGCCCTGCGCACTGCAATAGCGACCCTGATCGAACACATCGGCGGCGTCGATGTGCTGGTCAACAATGTGGCCAACGATGAGCGCCACACGCTCGAGAGCGTGACGCCGGAGTATTTCGACGCGCGCGTGGCTATCAACCTGCGGCCGCATTTTTTCGCGCTGCAGGCGGTGCTCTCGAGCATGCGTGCACGCGGTGGGGGCGTGATCATCAACATGGGCTCGGTGAGCTGGAAGTTCAAGGGCACCGGGTACGCGGTATATGCCACATGC
The DNA here is from genome assembly GCA_043759735.1 of Rhodoferax sp. Classification (GTDB taxonomy): domain Bacteria; phylum Pseudomonadota; class Gammaproteobacteria; order Burkholderiales; family Burkholderiaceae_C; genus CAISIP01. The sequence goes on along the minus strand of JAYUQC010000262.1, from coordinate 12,603 downwards.
AAGTCGGCGATGCTGGGATTTACCCGCGTGCTGGCGGGCGAACTGGGCAAGGACAACATCCGTGTCAATTGCGTGGTGCCGGGATGGGTGATGACCGAGCGCCAGGTGAGCCTGTGGCTGGACACGGAGGGCGAGCGCCGGCTTGAGCAGAATCAGTGTTTGCCGGGACGCATCATCGGTGCCGACATAGCAAACATGGTGATGTTCCTGGCGGCCGACACCGCGCGCATGGTGACCGCGCAGGAGTTTGTGGTCGACGCCGGCTGGTCGTGAGCGCCCCAGCCCTGGCTTCGCCAGGCCCGTGCGTCGCGCCCGCCCGCCCGCCGCGCAAATGTCCTCAAGGCCGCAGTGGCGTGTGGCGGGAGGCGGTCAGGGAAACGGGTGGATTGACGGTGCTGTCCGTTGCCACGCGGTCACAGGCGCCACCCCTGCGCGCCAGGCACGGTAGCTGGCACATGGCGCGCTGGTCGAGCGGGCAGGCCCTGTCGAAGGTGACCACATGGTCGACCTCGGCGCGGATGCCGATCCACTCGCCGATGCGATGGTCATGGTGGCTGGGCACATGGGCCAGCACGGTCTCGCCGCTGCGCAGGCGCAGCGTGTACAGGAACTCCGAGCCGCGAAATGCCTTGCGCACGATCTGGGCCTTCACTGGCGCGTCGTCGTCATGCACGATGTCGTCGGCGCGCAGCAGCACATCGCACTGGCCGGCGGCAAAGGCGCAGGGCAGCGGGCATTCGGCGATGTCGGTCAGGTTTCCCAGTGCGGTCTGCACCACCACCTGACCGTTGACCTCGCTGATCGTAGCCGGGGTGAACACCCCATGGCCGATGAAGTCCGCCACGAAGCGTGTCGCCGGCCGGTGGTACAGCGTATAGGCGTCGTCCCATTGGTGCAGCGCGCCGTCCTGCATCACGCCGATGCGGTCACCGACCGCAAATGCCTCGAGCTGGTCGTGGGTGACGAACAGCGCCGTCGCGTTGGCCGCCTTGAGAATCGCACGCACTTCGATCGCCAGCCGTTCGCGCAGGTCGACGTCCAGGTTGGAGAATGGCTCGTCCAGCAGCAGCAGTTGCGGTGCCGGCGCCAGCGCGCGGGCCAACGCGACGCGTTGTTGCTGGCCGCCGGAGAGTTCGTGCGCGAAACGGGTTTCGAAGCCGGCCAGGCCGACCAGGTCCAGCACCTCGGCAATGCGCTTGTCGCGGTGTGAGCGGGGCAGGTGGTGGATGCCGAAACCGACGTTGCGGCCGACATCCAGGTGCGGGAACAGCGCGTAATCCTGGAACACCATGCCGATGCGCCGGGTTTCTGCGGGCACATGCCGTGCGGTGCTGCTCACCAGCGCATCGCCCAGCCGGATCGTGCCGGCGCTGGCGCGCTCGAGGCCGGCCACGGCTCGCAGCAAGGTGGTCTTGCCGCAGCCCGATGGGCCGATCAGCACGCCGATTTCGCCTGCCTGCAACCCGAATGTCACATCATGCACCGCCGGTTTGGCCGCGCCTGCGTACCGCACCTCAAGTTGTGCCACATTGAGAAACATGGGCCGATTCTAGATGATTACAATTCTCATTTGCTTTGAATGTGATCGGTCGTTCCATGCCGCCTGGCCGGTTATCCCAACCCGTGTTCGTGTTGTTTGCGATGCTGCTGGGCCTGCCGGTGCTGGCCGTGCTGGCATCCTGGCTGCAGTGGGATGCGACCAGTGCGCAGATCCTGGGCGAGATGGCGCGCACGGTGCTGCCCGAGTACCTGTGGACCACGCTGGCCCTGTGCCTGCTGGTGGCGGTGGGGGTCGTGGTGGTGGGCTCGGCGACTGCCGCCGCGGTCACGCTGTTTGATTTCCCCGGCCGGCACACGCTGGAATGGGCGCTGCTGCTGCCGCTGGCCATGCCGGCCTACGTGGTGGCCTATGCCTACACCGACTTCCTGCAGTTCGGTGGCCCGCTGCAAAACAGCCTGCGCAACCTGACCGGACTGCAAGGCCGCATGTTGCCCGAGGTGCGCAGCCTGGGCGGTGCGGCCTGGGTGTTCACCTTTGCGCTCTATCCCTATGTCTACCTGCTGGCACGCAGCGCCCTGAGCGAACGCGCCGCGCACCTGATGGAAGCGGCGCGTCTGCTGGGCGCCCCCCTGTCGCGGCGCATCCGTGCGGTGGCCTTGCCGCTGGCCCGACCGGCCGTGGCGGCGGGCGCGGCGCTGGCGTTGATGGAGACGCTGGCGGACTTCGGCGTGTCAAGTTATTTCGGCATCCAGACCTTCACCGCCGGTATTTACAAGGCATGGCTGGCCATGGACAACCGGCTCGCCGCGGCGCAATTGGCCACGATGCTGCTGGCAATGGTCGCGCTGCTGCTCTATCTGGAGCAGCGCGCCCAGCGCCGGGTGCGGTTTGCCAGCGGCCGCGGCGCGCGCGCGGGCGCCAGCGACGCGCAACCGGTGCGCCTGCGCGGTGGCGCACGCTGGCTGGCCTGGCTGGTGTGCCTGACTCCGGTGCTGATGGGTTTCGTGTTGCCGGTGCTGTTCATGTTCCGACCGCTGGTCGCCGACTGGGAGGTGCTGGCCTGGGGCAAGTTCGTGCAATGGTCGGGCAACAGCCTGCGCCTGGGTCTGGTCACGGCGGTGTTGTCGGTAGGCATTGCGCTGGCTTTGGCGTTCACCCTGCGCCGCACGCCGGATCGGGTCACGCGCGCCGTGGCGCAACTGGTCGGGCTCGGCTACGCGGTTCCGGGCGCGGTGATCGTGGTCGGCCTGTTGCTGCCGGTGGGCTGGCTGCAGGCGGCGATGCCGCAACTGGGGCTGGGCTACCTGGTCACCGCGACCTCGTTCGGACTGGTGTGGGCCTACCTGGTGCGGTTCTGCGCCGTTGCGCTGCAGTCGGTGCAAAGCGGTTATGCCCGGATTCCCCCCAGTTTCGACGATTCCGCCCGCACACTGGGCGCCAACGGCCTGCAACTGATGGTGCGGGTGCATTGGCCGCTCCTCAGACGTTCGACCGCGGCCGCTGCGCTGCTGGTATTTGTCGACGTGATGAAGGAATTGCCGGCGACGCTGGTGCTGCGCCCGTTCGACTCTGACACGCTGGCAGTGGTGGCCTACCAGTTGGCACGTGATGAACGCCTGGGCGAGGCCGCCTTGCCGTCGCTGGCGCTGGTGCTGGTCGGGCTGATTCCGGTTGTGCTGCTCAGCCGTACCCTGCGCGCTGCGCCGCGCTGAGCCGGCTGCGCGACAAGCTGCTCGCGCGGTCATGGCAAGCGGTTTTGTTGCGGGTTGTCGGAGACCTTCTGGCGGGCTGACCGCCGTGCCGCTCGCTGGCCGGGCCCGCCGGTTGCCGCTGCTGCCGGTGTCGGGCGCGGGTGTCAGCGCAGGCCTTGGGCATAAGCCCGGATCCTGTTGCAGGCCTCGATCAGCCGCGCGTCGTCCACCACCAGCCCCATGCGCAAAAAGCCCTGCGCCGAGGGCCCGAACGCCTGTGCATCGAGCACCGATACACCCGTAGCACGGAACAGGCCCCATGCGAAATCGTTCGACGACATACCGCTGGCGCGTACATCGAGCAGCATGAACATGCCCGCCTGCGGCAGCGCACAGCGCAGCCCGGGAATATTCGCAAGCAGGCCATGCGCCAGGTCGCGCCGGCGCCGGTAGATAGTGCAGATATCGGCAGTCACCGCGTCGTATTGGTCCAGCGCCGCACAGGCCGCCTCCTGCACGAAGCCGGGCGCGCCGTACAGCATGCACAGCATCAGGTTGCCCATGTGCTGCGCCAGATCGACCGGCGCGACCGCCCAGCCGAGCCGGTAGCCGGCCATCGCGTGCGACTTGGACAGGCTGTTGATGGTGACACTGCGCTCGGCCATGCCCGGCAGGCTGGCAATGCTCACATGGGGCGGCTCAAAGGTCAGCGAGCCGTAAACCTCGTCCGATACCACCCACAGGTCGTTGCCAATGGCCAGTTCAGCGAGGCCCTGCAGTTCGTCCCGCCGCATCACGACGCCGGTCGGGTTGCACGGTGTGGCGAAAAAGATGGCGCGTGTACGCGGCGTGACGGCGGCGCGCATGGCGTCCAGGTCGATGCGAAAGCCGCTGTCGGGTAGTACCGGAGTCGGCACCAGCGTGGCGCCGCAGGCACGGATAGTCGCCTCGTAGGTGAGGTACAGCGGCTCGGGCACCAGCACCTCGTCGCCCGGTTCGCACAGGCACAGGCTCGACACGAACAGCCCGTTCTGTGCGCCGCTCACCACCACCACCTGGCTGGCATCCACGACCTGCCCGCTGCTCGCCTGGTGCTGGCGCGCAATGCGTTCACGCAAGGCGGGACGACCGATGATGGTGGTGTAGTGGGTGTCGCCGCGCTGCAGGGCGGCGATGGCTGCGTCGGTGATGGCGGCGGGCGCGGCGAATTCCGGGTCACCCACGCTGAGCACGATCACGTCTTCACCGCGCGCAGCGGCCGCGATGGCCTGGGCATGGATCTTCCAGGCATCGACGCGGCTACCTCCGATGCGGGTGACGAGACTGGACAGTTTCATGGTGGCGTCATCATAGGTGTGGCATCAGTCCGCCCCCTGGCGCATGCGCCAGGGGTTGAAGCCGGTGATCAATGCCGTGGCCAGCAGGATTAGCAGGCTGCCGGGCACCATGCCGGCGGTGACGGGTTCAGCCAGGAACAGTGCGCCCCAGGTCACGCCGAACAGGGGAATCATGAAGGCTGCCGAGGTGGCCGCGCTGGCGGGGATCTCGCGCATCAGGCGCATGCTGATCCAGTACATGAACCCCGAGGTGACCAGACCCAGCAATGCCACCGCCAGCCATACGCCGGGGTTCAGTTGCATCGTGGGTACCGCAACGCCAACCGGAACGGCCAGCATCAGCGCCGCAGCGACATGGATCGTGGCAGCCGCTGCCAGCGGCGGATGGCGGCTCGAGGCGCGTTTCATGAAGATCGAGCCCACGCCATAACAAGCGGCGGCCGCGGTGCAGGCCAGCGCGGCCAGCACCACGGCGGGCGTCGCCGCTACCGGACCCAGTTGTACCAGCAGCGCCACCCCGGCAAAACCGGCCGCGCAACCGAGCAGCTTGCGCGGCGTGATCTTTTCGTCGCCGGCCACCGCCGCGGCGAGCAGACCGAACACGGGCGCAGTGGCATTGAGAACCGCCGAATAGCCCGCTGGCAGCGTCAGTGCGGCCCAATTGAACAATACGAACGGCGCCACGACGGTCAGCAGGCTCAGGCCGGCCAGCGCCAGCCAGGTCGTGCGCGCGGGCCAGCTTTGGCCGAGCAGGCGCATCAGCAGCGCCAGCACCAGCGAGGCCAGCGCGCAGCGGATCCCGGCCAGCGCCATCGGCCCAAAGGCCGGGCTGGCGATGCGCAGGAGCGGAAACGATGCACCCCACAGGGCGGACATGCCGATGAGCTGGATCAGATGGCGAATTTTCACGGGGGATGGGGCAAGGTACGGTGGACGAAGCCTGCAGTAAAGGCGTTGGCCAATTGTCACGCAGCCATGATGTTTGCATGAGGACTACGGGAATCCTGCTGCCTAGCATCGATCAGGCGGGTCGGTGCAATCCGGCACGCAACCATCGATTGGCCTTGTTCACAGGAGAAACCCCATGCATGCATCCATTTTTCGATTTGCGCGGATTGCCGCGATCGTCGGCACCGTTGCCGTCAGTGCGGCCGCCATGGCGGCGCAGGTCAACCTGACCATTACCGCGGAGAACCTCGCGGCGCCCAACAGCATCAGCTTTGCACCGCTGCACTTCGGTGTGCACAGCGGAGTATTCGATGCCTTCAATATCGGCCAGGTACCCGGTGTCGCCATTATTTCGGTGGCCGAGGGCGGTGACGGTGGTGCGTGGCAATCGGAGTTCGCGCTCGCCGATCCGGCCGCCACCCGCGGAACGATCGGCGGATTGCTGCAACCCGGGCAGTCGGCCAGCCTGAGCGTCATGGTCGACACCGCGTTAAATCCGTTCTTCACGTTCGCGTCGATGGCGGTTCCGAGCAATGATTTCTTTATCGGCAACGACTCGCCAACCCGGTTCCGGTTGTTCGATGGCGCCGGCAATCTGCTGATTGGTGCGATCGGTCAGAAAGCGAACCAGATATGGGACAACGGCTCCGAGGTGTTCGATCCCGCCGCCTCGGCATTCGTTGGCAACAATAGCCTTCGGGCCAACCAGAATTCGGTAGTGGCATTCAACTTCGCGGAACTGGCGGCATTCAATGGTTTGACGACCGATGCCGGCTATGTGTTCAACAGCGGCCTGACGGCGCAATCCGATGTCTACCGCCTGTCGTTTCAGGTGACCGCAGTTCCCGAGCCCGAGACCTTCGCCATGATGGCTGCCGGCTTGCTGGTGATCGGCTCGGTGGCGCGGCGGCGCCAGCGCGGCGCCAGGCCCGTGTAGTCCTGTCGGCCCGTTGCAGCGGGCCGAACGGCAGCCGCTTGGCCAGTTGCGTGTTAGATATGCGACGCGCGAGCGACCCAGCAAGGATGCGTCGTGTCTGATGCTCATGAAGGTCGCATGCGCGAACACCTGCTGCTGGTCGAAGACGATGACGCCATTGCGGACGCCTTGCGCCTGCATCTGGAGCAGGCCGGGTACCGCCTGCACCGCGAGTCGGACGGGCTGCAGGCAATGGCGGCGATCAATCGCCAGCGCTGGGACATGGTGCTGCTGGACCTGATGTTGCCGGGTGCCGATGGCTGGGACGTATGCCGCCATCTGCGCAGCCGGCGCGCCGACGTGCCGGTGATCATGCTCAGTGCGCGATCGGCCGAGGCCCATCGGGTGCTGGGTCTGGAACTGGGCGCCGACGACTACCTGGCCAAGCCCTTCTCGATGCTCGAACTGGTGGCGCGGGTGCGCGCGCTGCTGCGGCGCATCGAGCAACTGCGCGCGGATCCGGGTGTGCCGGTGGAGCTGCGCTTCGGCCGTTTCCGGCTCGATACGGTGCGCCGTGCATTGTTGCTTGCCGACCAGGACATTGCGCTCACCATGCGCGAATACGATCTGCTGTATTTCCTGGCGCGGCATCCGGGCCGGGTCTATAGCCGCGGCGAGTTGCTGCAAAAGGTCTGGGGCGCCGCGTTCGACGGTTACGAGCACACCGTCAACTCGCATATCAACCGGCTGCGCAGCAAACTGGAGCAGTCGCCCGGTGAACCGCGCTGCATCGTGACGGTGTGGGGTGTTGGCTACCGGTTCGAAGCGCCACCGGCATGACGCCCGCTGCAGGATTTGCGACGCGGCTGGTCTGGGCCATGGCCGCCCTTTTGCTGGCATTCGGCCTGCTTGTGGGCATTCTGGTGCATGTCACCGGCGGTGAGCGCGAGCAGGAGTCGCTGCAAAGGCTGTCGCACGGTCTGGCGCGGCACATCGTCGAGCACTGGCCTGAAGTGGCGCGGGTCGATGCCGGGGACGCCGATCAGGCCGCGCGCGACGCCCTGCTGGAGATGCTGATGGTCGTCAACCCGGCCATCCAGGTGTACCTGCTCGATGCGGACGGTCGTGTCAGTGCCTATCTGGGCGAGCCCGGCATGGTGCGCCAGCATCAGGTGGACCTGTCCACGATACGGGCGTTCCTGGCCGGGGCGCCATTGCCGCTGCGCGGCATCGACCCGATGGGCAGTGGCATCGAGCGCATTTTCAGTGCGGCCATGTTTCCCAAACGCGCCGGGAACGAGCGACCACCCGGCTATTTGTACGTGGTGCTCGACGGTGCAGCACGCGACCGGGTTGCCGGTCAGACCAGCCTGCGCCAGGTCTGGCTCAGCGCCACGTTGGCCGGGCTGGGGGCGCTGTCGTTCATCGGCCTGTTGGGCATATTCCTGTTTCGCCGCATGACCAGGCCGCTGCGCCAGCTGGCAGCCGCGATGCGGGCCTACCAGTTGCATCCACCGACCATGCCGGTTCTGGTGCCGGACCGGGCGTCGCCATCGCCGGGAGGAGCGGTGCAGCGCGACGAGGTGCTGGCCATTGCCGAGGCGTTCGATGGCATGCGCCAACGCATCACGCTACAAAACGAGCGGGCAAAACAGCAGACCCTGGCGCACCAGGAAATGATGGCCGGTGTGGCGCATGACCTGCGCACGCCGTTGACCGCCTTGCATGGCCACCTGGAAGCACTCGCCAGCAACAAGCCGATCGAGCCGCCGTTGCGCGAGCGGCTGTTGCAGGCCGCGCTGGCGCAAAGCAACAAGGTGCGTCGCCTGTCGCAACAATTGTTTGAACTTGCGGCGCTGCAGTCGTCGGACCAGGTGCTGCACCGCGAGGTGTTCCGGCTCGACGAACTGGTAGCCGACGCGGTGCAGAAGTTTGAATTCGCCCGCTCACCACCAGCGGTGACGCTGGCCGGCGATCCGCCCGGAATCCTGGAGTTCGATGGCGACCTGCATCTGATCGAGCGCGCGTTGACCAACCTGATCGACAACGCATTGCGCCATGCGCCAGGCCAGGCGCCGGTACGGGTGAGCCTGCGGCGCGCCGGCCAGCAGGCGCAGATCCTGGTCGAAGACACCGGACCCGGACTGTCAGACGACCTTGCCCAGCGACTGCGATCAGGCCGGTCTACGCGCGACCCTCCGGCGCGGCGCAACAGTGGCGGCATTGGTGGGCTGGGGTTGGCCATAGCGCAGCGCGTAGCCCATATGCACGGCGGCAGTTTGCGGCCGGTGTTGTCTGCGCGCGGTGGAACCACGCTGTGCCTGTCGCTGCCATTGATCGTTTGAGCAGCACAACTGCGTTGTGCTGCCGACATCTGCGTTTGCCTGGCTGACCGGGAAGATTGCGGCCGGACCCGGGCGGCGGTAGACAGGCCGCTGTCGGCGGAAAATAACAGACCGTGTCGAGGCAATTTTTTCAGCGCGACATGCTGGACATCCGCGGGCGTCGTACGGTTGCACGTGGGTGTTTGCCCCAGGCTGCGGCCGACCGGAAGTGCCCGGGCACTGGGCAATGTGGCCGAGTACTGCAATATTCCTCAGTTGCACCTCTAAATGTAAAAATGTATTGACACAAGTTACATGTTGCCTCTATCGTCACCCAACTTTCCGCGGCTTGATGCGTGCGCGCCTGCATCGATCCTTGAAAGCGGCGGGCACTCCTACCGACAAAGGAAGGTGATCGTTTTGTCAGGCTGACCAAGCAACAGGAAAACAGGCATGAATGCAATAGCAAGGTGTTGGGTGCAAGCGAGTGCTTTCATGGCCGGTAGTTTGTTTGGGGTGCTTTTGCTTGTGCATCAGGCAGTCGCGCAGACCGCCGACCAGCCGGTCGCCAAGGCGGTTTCGGTGCAGGGGACCGTAGAGGCACAACGGTTGGGTCAGACGCCCTGGCAGCCGGTCAAGTTGAACGACACCTTCCTCCCCGGCGACTCGATTCGCGTGCAGGCGCGCAGCCGCGCGGATATCGCGCTCCTGGACCAATCGGTGCTTCGCCTCAACGCCAACACCACGATCAAAGTACAAACGCCCCGGCAAGGCAAGACCGGTGTGGTAGACATGATCCGCGGCGCGGCGCACTTTTTTTCAAGAGGCCCCAATAGTCTGGAGGTCAATACGCCGTTCACCGTCGCAGGTGTCCGGGGAACCGAGTTCTTCATCAACCTGGAGTCGCAGGCGGCCTTGCTCACTGTCTTCGAAGGCACGGTGGTCGCGCAGAATGCCGCCGGCAGTCTCACGCTGAGCGATGGCCAGTCGGCCATTGCCGAGGCCGGCAAGGCGCCTGCGGTGCGCGTTGTCGCGCGTCCGCGCGACGCGGTGCACTGGACTCTGTATTACCCGCCGGTTATCCAGGATCGACAGGCGCCAACCTTTCGGGCCCAGTCCCTGCTCGCCGTTGGTGCGGTCGACGAGGCGCGCAGCGAACTCCAGCGCGTGCGGCAAACCGCCCCGCGCGACGCCAATGCACTGAGCCTGCTGTCGATCATGTCGCTGGTTCAGGGCGACAAGGACCAGGCTTTGCAGCTTGCGCTCAGTGCGGTCGAAGCCCAGCCGAATTCCGCCAGCGCCCTGATCGCACGCTCCTATGCCGAGCAAGCCCGGCTGGATCTGACATCCGCGACCGCGAGTGTTCAGCGTGCGGTCGAAGTCGAACCTGCCAACGCGCTCGCATGGGCACGGCTCGCCGAGCTTCATTCCTCTTTCGGTGAAACAGAAAAGTCCGCCGCCGCGGCCCGACGCGCAGTCGAGCTCGCGCCCGAGCTCTCGCGCACCCAGACGGTGCTGGGCTTCGCCCAGCTCACGGCGATCAAGGTCGGGCAGGCGCGCGCAAGTTTCGAAAAGGCGATCATGCTCGACCAGGCCGACCCATTGCCCCGGCTCGGCCTGGGCCTGGCGAAGATCCGCGATGGAAACCTCGATGCAGGCAGCCGCGAGATTGAAGTGGCAGCCAGCCTGGATCCGGGCAACGCCCTCGTGCGCAGCTACCTCGGCAAGGCCTACTACGAGGAGGCACGCTCGCCACGCGACGAGCGCGAGTTCGCGGTCGCCAAGCAGCTCGATCCCAGGGATCCGACACCCTGGTTCTACGATGCGATCGCCAAGCAGACCACCAACCGGCCACTGGAGGCATTGCAGGACCTGGAGCGGGCGCGCGAGCTCAACGACGGCCGGGCCATCTACCGGTCGCAGTTGCTGCTCGATTCGGATGCCGCGGCACGCGCCGCCGGGCAGGCGCGGATTTACAGCGAGTTGGGCTTTCAGCAGCGTGCGCTGGTCGAGGGCTGGCAGGCGGTCAGCCGCGACCCGGGCAACTTCTCTGCGCACCGTTTCCTTGCCGACTCCTACTCGGTGCTTCCGCGCCATGAGATCGCACGCGTGAGCGAGCTGCTGCAGTCCCAATTGCTGGCTCCGGTAACCAACACGCCGCTGCAACCGCGGCTGGCGGAGAGCAACCTGATGCTGATCAGCTCGGGCGGGCCGGGTACCGCTTCGTTCAACGAGTTCAACCCATTGTTCAACCGTGACGGAATTTCGTTTCTTGCAAGCGGCATGGCCGGGCAGCAAGGCACCGCGGCAGGCGATATCGTGGTCTCCGGCATTTCGGGAAGGGCCTCCTACAGCCTGGGCTACAGCCGGTTCAAGACCGAGGGCTTTCGCGTCAATGCCGATCAGGACGACGAAATCGGAAACGCTTTCGTACAGTTTGATCTGACGCCCCAAACCAGTGTGCAAGCGGAGTACCGCAAGAGAAAGACCGAATGGGGCGATCTGCAGCAGAGATTTTTCGCCGGCGCATTCTCCACCTCCTTGCGCAACACCGTCGACAGCGACACCTACCGTCTGGGCCTGCGGCATGCGTTCACGCCTGCGTCGACATTGATCGGTTCGTTCATACGCCAGGATCGCGAAACCGGGGCGCGATTTTCACAGGCGCCGGATTTCGGATTCGGCATTCCGGGTCTGGACGGGGTGGTCGGGATTCCGGAGCGCGCCAAGGGCGCCGAAGTGCAGCATGTGCTGCGTTCGGACCGGTTCAACCTGCGCACTGGGCTAGGCTATTTCGAAGTCGACCGGACCGAGAGCGTGGACCAGACGCTGGTGTTCCCGCTGCCTTCGCCGCCATTCCCGCCCGGGGCAACCATGCCGCTGCCGCAGCCGACCGTGGTGACCAATGCCCGTGCCAGGCACCTGAACGCCTACGCCTACGGAACCTTGCTGCTGCCGGGGAACGCCCATCTCGTGCTCGGTGCGAGCTACGACTCGATCGATGGCAGTCAGGCCAGCGAATCAAGGAACCAGTTCAATCCCAAGCTCGGCCTGATCTGGAATGTGACACCGGCAACGACCGTACGGGCGGCGGCATTCCGGGTATTGAAGCGCACACTGATCACCAACCAGACGCTCGAACCGACCGAGGTCGCAGGATTCAACCAGTTCTATGATGACGCCAATTTCACCGCCTCCAGGCGCTATGGCGTGGCACTCGATCACAAGTTTTCCACAACCACGTACGCCGGCATCGAGGCCTCCAAGCGTGCAACGGTCGTGCCGTGGACCTGTGTCAATCCGGTTTGTGGCGCGCTAGGGGATCGCAAGGCCGCCTGGGACGAGCATGTGTATCGCGCCTATGCGTTCTGGGCGCCGCATCCGAGTTGGGCGCTGCGGGCGGACTACCTGTTCGAGCAGTTCGATCGCGACCCGGCCTTCACCGGCGGTTCGGCGCGTGACCTGGACTCGCAGCGCCTGCAACTTGGCGTGCGCTATTTTCAGTCCACCGGGCTCAGTGCCGCGCTGACCGCGACCTACTGGAGCCAAAAAGGCGAGTTCGGCGACAACAATGCGTTCCAGTCGGGCAGTGAAAACTTCTGGACCGCTGATGCTTCGATTTCTTACCGCTTGCCCCAGCGAAGGGGATTCCTGTCGGTGGGGGCTTCCAACTTGTTCAACAAGCAGTTCCGGTATCTCGATACCGATGGAGCCAGCCCGACCATTCAACCCCGGCGCATGGTTTTTGCCAAAGTGACGTTGGTTCTCCCATGAGCGCCCCCAATCATGGCTTCGCCAGGCCCCCCGAGGGGGTGCCAGAAAACTTGGGAGCGGCCCGGCGTTTTCTCAAGATCGCCCCCAGCCCTGGCTTCGCCAGGCCCCCCGA